>NZ_JBHURF010000002.1:0-485439 GCF_042674125.1 Rhodococcus sp. NPDC056960
GCACTCGCCCGGGCGACAGGCATACCGGCCTGCCCGTGGAGGGCGGTGACCGTGTCGATCAGGACAGACTTCTGCGTTCGAGCCACTGCGCGTACTCGCTCGCGCTCATCAGGGCCGGCGGGATCTCCGTCGTATCTTCCGTCGAGCGCTCGGTGATCCCCTGCAAGAGCTCGAATGCTTTTCCCAGAATCTGCTGCGCGGCCTCGGCCTGGACGACTTTCTCCTTGAGCCGTTCGTTCTCCGCGCGGAGCTTGGCCACCTCCGCCCGTTCACGACTGTTCATCCGACGGCTCCTCGACTTCTCCGCTGCGGTCACCATTGATGCAGTGAATTCTCCCCGATTGCGGGCCTTGAGCCACGCCTGGACTGTGGAACGGTCGAGGTTGTTCTCCCGCATCAGCCGAGCTTTGGCTCCTCGCTCCAGGCACTCGTCCCAGCGCCGCAGGAACTCGATCCGGTAGGCCACCGGATAAGAGCGTCTGCCGGTGGGGGTTCGTCCGACCTCTGCCTCGATCACGTCATGCTCCAGCTTCCCCGCGTTCGTAGTCGGGTGTCTCACGACCATCCTGACAACGAACGAATTGCGTGTGCATCTGACTATTCGGTGGGCAAACACGGCAGCCAGTGCGGAACGGTGCGCAAACGTGGCAGACAGCATCAAAACTTCACCCCTCCAGTAAGCCCTTCAACTTCTGCAGGTCGGCGGTGACGGCTGCTATGTCTTGCGCGAATTCTTCGGCGGTGACGCCGTCGCGTCGGCGGATGGTGAAGACGACTTCGCTGTGGTCGCCGTTGGGGATGACGCGGACGGGGTTGTAGACGGTGTCACCGCTGGGGAGGGTGACGTAGTGGTCGAGGATGCCGTAGTCGTTGGCGGGTGCGAAGGTCACGGCGACCTGCCCCATCGGGGAATCGGCGAGCCATCGGTCGCCGTCCCGGGTGATGGTGGTGCTGAGGCCTGCCGCCCAGGCGGGGAGGTTGGCGGGGTCGCTCGCGTAGGCGTAGACGTCGGCGGCGGTCCTAGAGATGAACACACTCACATGGGTTGATTCGGTGGTCATGCCTCCCAGCATCCCCGGTGCGCCGACTGGGCGATTGAAGAATTCGGACTGCCCGGTGAATGTCCGAAACCTTCAATGCGGGTCGGCCGACGGTCGTTAGCGTTCTCGGTATGACCGCAACATTCAGTGCCATCGAACTGGTCGTCGCCGATCTGCCCGCGTCGCTCGCGTTCTACCGGCGACTCGGCCTCGACATTCCCGCCGACGCCGACGAGGCGCCCCATGTCGAATTCGCGCTACCCGGCGGAATCCGTCTCCTGTGGGACACGGTCGACACCATCCGCTCGTTCACACCCGACTGGACCGAACCCACCGGCGGGCATCGCATCGCCCTCGCCTTCGACTGCGGAACCGCCGCCGGCGTCGACAGCCTCTTCGACGACATCACGGGCGACGGCTACACCGGTAAAAAGAAGCCGTGGGACGCACCGTGGGGTCAGCGTTACGCCACGGTCGACGATCCGGACGGCAACTCCGTCGACCTGTTCGCCGCGCTCACGCCGTGACCAGCTGACCGAACGTGCGGCCGGTCAGATCGGGGGCCTCGCGGATCAGATGAGCCTGATCGGCGAACCCCGCCATCCCGGCGGCCTGCGCTGCGGGAATGGCTGAACCCGCCAGCCCCAGCGCCGACTGCAGTCGAAGGATCCGGGCCAGCATCTTCGGTCCGTAACCGAACTGCCGTCGGCAGAGGCGGTGCAGTTGGCGCTCACCGAGACCGATCCGGTCGGCCACCTGCCGGACGGATACCTGCTGCTCCAGCAGGCGCACGATCACCGGAATCCTGCCGTCCGGCGGCGGTCCGAGAAGCAGACGGGACCGCGCGAACTCCTCCAACGCCCGGCCGGGATCGGCGTCGACGGCAATCCGGCCGAGGAGATCCGTGGTGGCGCGATCGGTCAGCACCTCGTCGAGTGGCACCCGCTGATTGATCAACTCCTCGGCCGGTGTTCCGAGGAGATCCGGCAGAGTGCCTGGGGAGCAACGTAATCCGACATAGCGGTCACCCTCCCGGCTGCGCATGAGATACGGCCGCGAGTCGGGGCCGGCCACGACGACGTCGCCGTTCATCCAGATGAGGTCCATGCAACCGTCGGGCAGGATCGCGGCCTCACCCCCTGCCGCGGTCTTCTGCCACAGCACGGCGCCGGGGAACACCGACCGCCGCTCCGTGTACATGACCCCATGCTAGGCAGCCACCACGACATTCGGCGCGGCGTCAGACCTCCGGCTCGCCCGCGTGCAGATCCGACTCCCAGTCGTAGACGACGACGGTTCGCAGCAGGATGTCCTGCAGTGACCGGCGACGTCGGTCGACGGCCGCCCACAGCAACCCGAAACCGAACATCACGCACAGCACCGCCCGGACGAGGGCGCGCGGCCAGCCGATCAGGTCACCGTTGCGACTGATCACCCGCAGTCCCATCGTCACGGCACCGACGGTGCGGCCGCTCACCGCCCAGCACACCGTCAGGTACACCACCGACACGGCGATGAACAACGTCACGGAGAGCAGGGCGCCGGCGTCGGGGAACGAGAACTCCTGCGGCGAGAACAACAAGCGCAGGAACAGGGCGCCGACGTAGATGCCGCCCATCACCGCGAGGACGACCGCCAGGTCGATGCCGGTGGCCAGACCCCGGGTGACGATCCCGGCCGCACGGTGCGCCGGCGCGCTCATGCATCGTCCGGTTCGTGCCCGCGCCCGAACAACTTGCCGACGAATCCGGCGACGGCGTCGTCGGCCTGCATGCCCTGGGTCCGGACCCCACGGACCGCCTCGTTGGACATCGAGTCCGTCGATTCGCGGATGATCCGCGGCAGGTCGACGCCCTCGATCACGGTGTCCGCCAGAACCACAAGGTCGACCCGGCCGATGACGGAATCCACGTCGACCCGGTCGACGATCGCATCCACGTTCACCCGCGCGGCGACGGCGTCGATGTCGACGCGATCGAGAATCTGCGGGATGTCGAGGCGGGCGGCGATGGCGTCCACATCGACCCGGTCGATGATGCGCTGGATGTCGATGCCCTCGGCGACGACGTCGAGGTCGACGTGATCACGCACGATCGCGGTGAGATCCACCTCCTGGAGGGCGACCTGCACGATCCTTCGCAACACCGCGTGCAGCACCCGATCCGCGAGTTCGTCGGCGCTGCGCAGTGTCTCGGTGCCGCGTTCCTCCAGGGTGATCAGGAGCGGGTCGACTCCCGGCAGGCGCCGCGCAGTGTCGATACCGAATCCGATCATGCGCTGCAACGCCCCGCCTGCTGTCGCGGCGGCGCCGGCCGCGAGGCGCAGCGGATCGGGGGCTCTCCTGCCGTCCATACTTCGATATCCAAGCCCGTGGACGCCGGGGGCGCACGACTTCCCGAATATGGTTACCCGGTCGGTGCGTGCGGGCCGTGCACGATGCGCGGGGACGGCCGGTCGCCGGACCGCTGGGGAGCCCAGTCGGCGAGTTCGGCGATCAGTTCGGCAACCCGATCCGCGCACCGGGCCGGATCCGGTGCCGGTCCCAATCCGAGTCCCTCGACCACCAGCACGTTGCCGGGGGTGAGGCCGTGGACGCCGAGCGACCATCCGAAGGTGCGGTTCCAGGCCAGAACCGCTTTCCGGCCACGGTAGTAAGGGATTTCGACGGAAAGCGTCACCACCGCGTCGAAGGCGGGCGTGCACCACCAGTCGACCGACAGCGCTTCCACCGTCGCCGCGACGGAGCCGACATATTCACCGACGTTCGCCGAGCTGGTGGCCCGGACCTGGCTGATGCTCATATTCAACCCACTCTCGACGTTCGCAGAAACCCAGCAGAGGAAGCCGGACGTCAGGTTCACACTTGAGTCATTCGTCACGAAGCACCGAGAGGACGGGTCCTGGGTCGGTGCCGAGGCTTCTATTTCATCGTCGGGCAGCGTCGATGCACCCGATAGCCACCCTGGGGTGTGGATGGACCACCCTGCCGGCGACGGCGGCTAACGGAATTAGGCACCGCACCGATCACAAGCAACACACGGACCCGAAGGAGTATTCGATGACCCACAGGATCCGCACGTTGCTCGCCGGAGCGGCCGCCCTCGCCGTCGCGGTGGTCGCGATCGGCACCGCACCCGCCGAGGCCGAACCGTCGGCCGACTGCCACACCGCCACCATGCCCGTATCGGGCACCTCGCACTGCACGGCGAACGACGTGCCCGCGGGCAGGACCGCGGTCCACCTCGGAACCGTCGAATGCTTCGGCCTTACGCCGCGGGCAATTCCCGGCCCCGGCGGCGTGTCGCACATTCCGTGGATCCAGGGCTATCGCCGCGACGGCCTGTGGGTTCCGACCGGGACACCGTCCACCGGATCGTGCGTCGCCGGGAACGGTGCCCCGTGGTGGGAGGTCGGCGTCTCGACGGGCGCGTTCACGACCTGCGGACTGCAGGAGGGAATCGTCACGTACGTCAGTGTCGCCTGCAATCCGATCCGCCCCCAGTAGGCACTGGCACAGCCGACGAAACGAGGCCACGAACTCCGTGGAGTTCGTGGCCTCGTTGTCGCGATTCCGGAGAATCGCGTGTGGTGGGCGAAGGGGGACTTGAACCCCCACGTCCCGAAGGACACTGGCACCTGAAGCCAGCGCGTCTGCCATTCCGCCACTCGCCCGAGCGACCCGGAAACATTAACACGAGGACGTCAGAAATCACGATTCGTACAGGTCAGGGCGCGGAAAGGCCACAAAAACACCCGTTCGGGGAAAGACCGATATCATGCAAAGGCGTAGACCCGTGTCGTGGCCCGAGGCAATGACAGTACCGTGGGATACGCGCACGGCAGTGCCGCGACACGAACGTGTCTCGCCACAGCCACCGCACACCGACGACAGAAGGCCCCGGCAGCCAGGCACCGTGAGGAGGTTCCGATGGGGATAGTTCAACGTTTCGAACGGAAACTCCAGGGAGCCGTCGGCGACGCGTTCGCCCGGGTGTTCGGCGGCGGCGTGGTGCCGCAGGAGGTGGAGGCTGCGCTTCAACAGGAAGCTTCCGACCGGATCCAGCAGTTGGACGGCGGGCACCTGCTCGCGCCGAACAGCTATGTCATCTCCATCAACAATTCGGACCACGAAGGACTTGCCGCCGACAGAGATCTGACGGTCAAGGCCTTCGCCCGACACCTCGAAGACTTCATTCGCGACCAGGGCTGGCAGACGTATGGTCCCATTCATGTCGCGTTCGAACCGTCGCCTTCGCTGCACACCGGGCAATTCCGCACCCGGGGTTCGGTGGATCCGGATGCCGGCCGCCCGGATGCGGCCGCGCCGGGGCGACCCGAACCGCCACGCGGTCCCGCACCGCGACCACAGGCACCGTTTGTACCCGTCACGTCGAATCCAGGAGCTGGCCCCATGACGCAGAATTCAGGCTACGACCCCAGCCGCGAACCAGCGGGCAACCGCAAGCCCGACCCGCAGTACGCGCGCAACGGTCATGCCCATGCCGGTCAGGACCAGCGGTACCCGCAGGGCTACCAGAACGGCTACGACCGCGGCGGCTACCAGCAGGGCGGTTACGACCAGCAGCCGTACGCCGACGACCAGCGCGGCGGCTACCCACAGGACGCTGCGTACGGGCAGGCCTACGAACAGGGTGCGCATGCTCCCTACGACCAGCCCGCGGACGCCGGCTACGACTACCAGCAGGGCGGCTACCAGCAGGACTACCAGCAGGCCGGCTACGACCAGCAGGCTCCCGCCCGCTACCCGGACGGCTCGTACGCCGAGGCCGGCTACCAGCAGCCGCAGGGCTACGACCAGGGGTACGACCGCGGCGGCTACCAGCAGGGCGGCTACGACCAGCAGGGGTACGACCAGGGCTACGCCGACTACGACCAGGGCGGCTACCAGCAGGCGTACGCGCCGGACGGCCACACGTTCACGGCCACACTGCAGCTCGAGGACGGCAGCGGACGCCACTTCCAGCTGCGCGAGGGAAACAACATCATCGGACGCGGCCAGGAGGCGCAGTTCCGTCTGCCGGACACCGGCGTGTCGCGACGCCACATCGACATCCGCTGGGACGGGCAGGTCGCGATGCTGTCCGACCTCGGCTCGACCAACGGAACCACCGTCAACGGTGCTCCCGTGCAGGATTGGCAGCTGGCCGACGGAGACATCATCCGGGCGGGTCATTCGGAGATCCTGGTCCGAATCCTCTGAGGTGCCACCGAGATAGGACCCGGAGCAGGTACCGCCACGACCCGACCCCGAACACCGCCGCCGAGACACAACCGAGACGCCTTCGATACTGGACCGACATCGCGTCGGAGCCCGTGTCGGACGTAACACGGTGTGGACTCCGTATCGTTGTGGGCTGTCCGTATCCTGATCGCAGGGTGCGGGTCGCCCCTACGATGCTGCGAGAAAAAGACGCCGGAGCTTCGACCGTTTCGGCCACAGAAGGAGGTGGACTGCCGTGCAAGGTTTGATTCTGCAACTCACACGAGCAGGTTTCCTGCTCCTGCTGTGGCTGTTCGTGTGGACGGTCCTGCGGGCGTTGCGCGGCGACATCTATGCCGGCTCCGGCGTCCGTGTGCCCCCGCGCTATTCGCGCAGCGGCAACGTGCTGCCGTCGCTCGGGAAGACGAAGACGGCCAAGTATCTGGTGGTGACGCAGGGCGGCCTCGCCGGCACCCGCATCACCCTCGGGACCCAGCCCGTCCTGATCGGCCGCGCCGACGACTCCACCCTCGTCCTCACCGACGACTACGCCTCCACCCGCCACGCTCGGCTCTCCCCGCGAGGCGCCGACTGGTACGTCGAAGACCTCGGCTCGACCAACGGCACGTACCTGGATCGCGCCAAGGTCACTACATCTGTCCGCGTGCCGCTCGGTACTCCCGTACGCGTCGGCAAAACGGTAATCGAGTTGCGCCCGTGACCCTCGTACTGCGTTATGCCGCCCGCAGCGATCGTGGCCTTGTTCGTTCCAACAACGAGGATTCCGTCTACGCCGGCGCCCGGTTGCTGGCGCTCGCGGACGGCATGGGCGGTCACGCGGCCGGTGAGGTCGCGTCGCAGTTGATGATCGCCGCCCTCGCGCACCTCGACGACGACGAGCCCGGCGAGGACCTCCTCGGCAAGCTCGAGGCCGCCACCCGCGAGGGCAACGACTCGATCGCCGACCACGTCGAGGAAGACCCCGAACTCGACGGCATGGGCACCACGCTCACCGCGATCCTGTTCTCCGGCAACAAGCTCGGGCTGGTTCACATCGGTGACTCCCGCGCCTACCTGCTCCGCGACGACTCCCTCGCCCAGATCACCCGCGACGACACGTTCGTGCAGTCACTCGTCGACGAGGGGCGGATCACCGCCGAGCAGGCGCACACGCACCCGCAGCGGTCCCTGATCATGCGGGCCCTCACCGGCAACGAGATCGAGCCGACGCTGACGGTCCGCGAGGCCCGCGCCGGCGACCGCTACCTGTTGTGCTCCGACGGACTGTCGGACGTGGTCAGCGACGAGACCATCGAGAACACCATGCGTGAGGGCACGCAGGACGAGTGCGCCGACCGGCTCATCGAACTCGCCTTACGCAGCGGAGGCCCGGACAACGTGACGGTCGTCGTCGCCGACGTCATCGACCTCGATTACGGGCAGAGCCACCCCATCGTCGCCGGTGCCGCCTCGGCGGACGACGAAGAGGACGCCCCGCCGCCCAACACGGCCGCGGGTCGGGCGGCCGCGATGCGCCCGCCGCGCGCCACCCCCAAACGGGTCGTCCCGCAGGTCGAGGAACCGCCGACGAAGAAGAAGCGTCACCGCATGTGGTGGGCGGCACTCGCGCTCGGTCTGATCGTCGTGGTCGCCGTCGCTGCCTTCGTGGGGCGGACTCTGGTCCGCAACAACTACTACGTCGGCGCCGACGGCGAACGCGTCACCGTGCTGCGCGGCGTTCCCGGCTCGGTGCTGGGTTACTCGCTGCAGGAGGCGAATCTCGTCGGCTGCGTCAGCGATGCGGGCGACCTGACGTTGATGTCGCCGACCGAGAAGCCGGACGGGTGCACCATCCTCGAGGTCGACGACCTTCAGCCGTCCGCACGCGAGCAGGTGCGTGCCGGGCTGCCCTCGGGCAAGCTCGACGACGTCCGCAACCAGATGACGCGGCTCGCCCAGAACGACCTGCTTCCGGTGTGCGAGACGGAGGCAGCCGCCACCACGACCACCCCGGCGCCGAGTCCGGCCCCCGCACCCGCACCCGCACCCGAGACCACAGCGCCGCCCGCTCCCCCGGCTCCGGCCCCGGTGCCGCCGGTGGCGGAGACGCCCGCACCCCAGACCCCGACCGCCACCCCGGCGCCGACCGTGACCCAGGTTCCCGGTCAGAACTGCAGGACGGCTAGCTGATGTCGGTCGCAAGTGCATCACCGGGGGCGCAGTTTCCCAGTCCACCCGGCGGGTTCGCGCCAGCCCCCGTCCAGTCGACGCGTCGGGGCACCGAGCTGATCCTGATCGGTTTCGCGATCCTGATCACGACGATCTCGCTGGTGCTGGTCGAGGCCAGCCAGGAGCAGAGCATCACCTGGGACCTCGCCAAGTATGCCGCCGCCTACTCGGCGCTGTTCCTGATCGCGCATCTCGCGGTGCGCCGGTTCGCGCCGTACGCCGACCCCCTGATCCTGCCGATCGTCGCGCTGCTCAACGGCCTCGGACTGGTGCTGATCCATCGCCTCGACCTCGCCGACGCGCAGTCCGCCGCCTACTTCGGGCTGCCCGTCCCGTCGCCGGACGCCAACCAGCAGGTGCTGTGGACGACGCTCGCCATCGCCGGTTTCGTGGCCGTGCTGGTGTTGCTCAAGGACTACCGTCTCCTGGCCCGCTACAGCTACACGCTGGGCCTCGCCGGGCTCGTGTTCCTGGCCATCCCAGCGATCCTGCCGTCCAGTTTCTCCGAGGTGAACGGCGCGAAGATCTGGATCCGGCTCCCCGGCTTCAGCATTCAGCCCGGCGAGTTCGCGAAGATCCTGCTGATCATCTTCTTCGCCTCCGTCCTCGTCGCGAAGCGTGACCTGTTCACCACCGCGGGCAAGCACGTGTTCGGCATCGACCTGCCCCGCGCCCGCGACCTCGGTCCCATCCTCGTCGCGTGGATGGTGTCGGTGGGTGTGCTGGTGCTGGAGAAGGATCTCGGCACGTCGCTGCTGCTGTTCAGCACCGTGCTGGTGATGCTCTACATCGCCACCGAACGTGTCGGGTGGCTGCTCATCGGTGTCGGGCTGCTCGGCATCGGCTTCTTCTTCGCGTACCAGTTGTTCGGCCACGTCCGGGTCCGCGTCAGCACCTGGCTCGATCCTCTCGCCGATTACAACAACACGGGCTACCAGATCTCGCAATCGCTGTTCGGACTCGCGACCGGCGGGGTCGCCGGGACGGGGCTCGGCAGTGGGCGGCCCGCACAGGTGCCGTTCGCGAAGACCGACTTCATCGTCGCCACGATCGGTGAGGAACTCGGTCTCATCGGGCTCGCCGCCGTGCTGATGCTGTTCCTGATCCTCGTCATCCGCGGTCTACGCACCGCCCTGGCCGTCCGGGACAGCTTCGGCAAACTCCTCGCGGCCGGTCTGTCGTTCACGATCGCAGTGCAGGTGTTCGTGGTGGTCGGCGGCGTCACCAAGCTGATCCCCCTCACGGGTCTGACCACACCGTTCATGTCGTACGGTGGGTCGTCACTACTCGCCAACTACCTTCTCCTCGCGATCCTGATCAAGATTTCCGACGCAGCGCGTGAGCCGGCCGTCCCGAAGAAGAAGGGCCCCGCACCCATCGCCGACGCCCCCACCGAGATGGTGCCGCGCTCATGAACACACCTCTGCGCCGCGTCGCGATCGCCGTCATGGTGATGGTGGTCGCCCTCCTCGCCAACGCCACCTACGTGCAGGTCATCAAGGCGGACAACCTGCGGGCCGATCCGCGGAACTCGCGGGTCCTGCTCGACGAGTACTCGCGGCAGCGCGGTCAGATCTCCGCCGCCGGGCAGGTGCTCGCGGCGTCGGTTCCGACCGACGACCGCTACAAGTACCTGCGCACGTACCCGCCGAACCCGGCGGCGCCGTCGAGCCCGCTGGCCAACGCACCCGTCACCGGTTTCTATTCGATGCAGTACGGCAGCACGGGACTCGAACGTTCCGAGGACCCGGTGCTCAACGGATCCGACAACCGGCTGTTCGGGCGTCGCTTCTTCGACCTCGTGTCGGGGCGCGACCCGCGCGGCGGCAACGTGGTGACCACCATCAACCCGGTCATGCAGCAGGTGGCGTACGACCAGCTGACGGCGAAGGGCTACACCGGTTCGGTCGTGGCGATCGAACCGAGCACCGGACGCATCCTGACGATGGTCAGCACCCCGAGCTACGACCCCAACTCGCTGGCCAGCCACGACGGCACCGAGACCACCCAGGCCTGGGAGGCGCTGAACGCCGACCCCGAGAAGCCGCTGATCAACCGTGCCGTGTCACAGACCTACCCGCCCGGCTCCACGTTCAAGGTGGTGGTGACCGCCGCGGCGCTCGCCGCCGGAACCACCCCCGACACCCAGTTGACCGCCGCCCCGCAGATCACCCTTCCGGGCACGTCGACGACCCTCGAGAACTACAACGGCTCCACGTGTGGCGCCGCACCGACCGCATCGCTGCGGGAGGCGTTCGCGCGGTCCTGCAACACGGCGTTCGTCGAACTCGGCATCAAGACCGGCACCGACGCCGTCAGCGACGAGGCCGCCGCGCTCGGCGTCGGGAGCCCGATGCAGGGCGTCCCGTTCCCCGTCGCGGACAGCACCATCGGGTCGATCCCGGACGACGCCGCGCTCGGCCAGAGCAGCATCGGCCAGCGGGACGTGGCCCTCACTCCGCTGCAGAATGCGATGATCGCGGCTACCGTCGCCAACGGTGGGGTGCGGATGCAACCGCAACTGGTGTCCGAACTGCAGGGGCCGGACCTCTCCAACCTCGCGACCACCAACCCGGTGTCCGAAGGTCAGGCGATGTCGTCCCAGGTGGCGGCCACCCTGACCGACCTGATGATCGGTTCCGAGAACAGCACCAGCGGCACAGGCAAGATCCCCGGCGTCCAGATCGCGTCCAAGACGGGCACCGCCGAACACGGAACCGACCCCCGGAACACCCCGCCCCACGCCTGGTACATCGGATTCGCACCCGCCCAGAACCCGACCGTCGCCATCGCGGTCATCGTCGAGGACGGCGGCGATCGCGCACTCGCCGCCACCGGCGGCTCGGTGGCTGCACCTATCGGCCGTGCCGTCATCGCAGCCGGACTACAAGGGGGCTGATTGTGGCACTGAACAACGGCGCGCTGATCGCCAATAGATACCGCCTGATCCGGCTCATCGCCACGGGCGGAATGGGACAGGTCTGGGAGGCGACGGACAACAGGCTCAACCGTCGTGTGGCGGTGAAGGTGCTGAAGTCCGAGTTCTCGTCGGACCCCGAGTTCGTCGAACGCTTCCGCTTCGAGGCGCGCACCACCGCGCAGCTGAACCATTCGGGCATCGCCGGGATCTACGACTACGGCGAGGTGCGGGACGCCACCGGCGATTCCACCGCCTACCTGGTGATGGAACTCGTCAACGGGGAGCCGCTGAACGCCGTCCTCGCACGGGTCGGCCGGCTCGCCGTGCCGCACGCACTGGACATGCTCGAGCAGACCGGGCGGGCGCTGCAGGTCGCGCACGACGCCGGCGTCGTGCACCGCGACGTGAAGCCCGGCAACATCCTGATCACCCCCACCGGCCAGGTGAAGATCACCGACTTCGGCATCGCCAAGGCCGTCGAGAACTCGCCGGTCACGCGCACCGGCATGGTGATGGGCACCGCGCAGTACATCGCACCCGAACAGGCCCTCGGACAGGATGCGACGGCGGCCAGCGACGTGTACTCGCTGGGCATCGTCGGCTACGAGGCGCTGTCGGGACGTCGCCCGTTCATCGGCGACGGCGCGATCACCGTCGCGATGAAGCATGTGCAGGAAGCGCCGGCGCCGCTGCCGAACGACCTGCCGCCGAACATCCGCGAACTCATCGACATCACGATCGCGAAGGATCCGAGCATCCGCTACGCCAGTGGTGGCGAGTTCGCCGACGCGGTCGCGGCGGTCCGGGCAGGCCGGCGGCCGCCGCCTCCCGGCAGTATGGGGACCGGAACATCGCGGGTGCTGCCGCCGCCGATGACCGGTGCCACCCAGATGATCCCGCCGTCGCAGACCGCGTACGCGGGGCCGGTCACCGGGCAGGTGCCTCCCGACGACTCGAACGGCGACGGCAAGAAGGGCGGCCTGACCAGCGGCCAGAAGGCGGTGGCCTGGGGTGCGGGCGGTCTGCTCCTGCTGGCGGCGATCATCGCGCTGGCGCTCGTCGTGTTCGACGGCGGTGACACGCAGGAACCGCCGGCGGTGCCCGCGGTGACCTCGTCGCTGCGGACGATCACGACGACGCCGAAGCCGACGACGACCACCACGACCGAGGAACCGACGACGACCACCGAGCCGCCGTACACCACGACCACCGAGCCGCCGTACACCACGACGACAGAGCCGCCGACGACCACGACGACGACAGAGCCGCCGACGACGACCACGACGACCACCACCAACGCACCCACGACGACGACCACGACGACCACGTCGGAGAAGTCAGTTACTCCGACCCCACAAGGACTGCCATGACGACACCGCGCAACCTCTCCTCACGCTACGAGCTGGGTGAGATTCTCGGCTTCGGTGGCATGTCCGAGGTCCACCTCGCCCGCGACGTCCGGCTCAGCCGTGACGTCGCGATCAAGGTCCTGCGCGCCGACCTCGCCCGCGACCCCACGTTCTACCTCCGGTTCCGCCGCGAGGCGCAGAACGCCGCGGCGCTGAACCATCCGGCGATCGTGGCCGTCTACGACACCGGCGAGGCGGAGACCGAGGCCGGACCGCTGCCGTACATCGTCATGGAATACGTCGACGGCGACACGTTGCGGGACATCGTGCGCGGCGAAGGTCCCATGGCGCCCCGCCGTGCGATGGAAGTCATCTCCGACGTGTGCGCGGCGCTCGACTTCAGCCACCGCAACGGCATCGTGCACCGCGACGTGAAGCCCGCCAACGTGATGATCAACCGTGCGGGCGCCGTGAAGGTGATGGACTTCGGCATCGCGCGGGCGATCTCCGACGCGTCCAGCCCCATGACGCAGACGGCCGCCGTCATCGGCACCGCCCAGTACCTGTCGCCGGAGCAGGCTCGCGGCGAGCAGGTCGACGCCCGATCCGACGTGTACTCGCTCGGCTGCGTGCTGTTCGAGATCCTCACCGGGGAACCGCCGTTCAAGGGCGACTCCCCGGTCGCGGTCGCGTACCAGCACGTCCGGGAGGACCCGCAGACGCCGTCCGTGGTCAACCCGGACATTCCCCGCGAGCTCGACTCGGTGATCCTCAAGGCGATGAGCAAGAACCCCGCCAACCGCTACCAGACCGCCGCGGACATGCGCAGCGACCTGGTCCGGGTCCTCGGCGGGCAGCGCCCCAGCGCGCCGATGGTCATGAGCGACGAGGACCGCACCACGATCCTCGGTGCCGTCGACTCCGGCGCGGGAAACTACCGGCGCACGCCCGCGACGTCCGCGAACGCGGCGGCGAAGACGGACGGCGGTGAACCCGACAAGAAGAAGAACCCGATGCGACTGGCGCTGATGGCGCTGGGCGCCCTCATCGTCGTCGGCATCGTCGGCGCGTTCCTGTGGTCCGTCGGCCCGGGATCGAAGGCGGATCAGGTCACCATGCCGGACGTCACGAACCAGGCCGCGGACGACGCCGAGACGACGCTGCAGAACCTCGGTTTCCGCGTCTCCCGGCAACAGAAACCGGACGCCGTGGTGGCCACCGGGAACGTCATCACCACCCGCCCCGTCGGCGGCGTGCAGGTGGACGAGGGCAGCACGATCACCCTCGAAGTGTCGTCGGGCCCCGAACAGGTGAAGGTCCCGCGGCTCGCCGGCCTCAGCCAGCAGGAGGCGCAGCAGGAACTGAACGCCGTCGGTCTGCGGCTCGACACCGCCGTCGCCCGCGCACCGTCGGACACGTCCGACGTCGACAAGGTGATCGATCAGAACCCGACCTCGGGCGCCAGCATCTCCCTCGATTCGGAGGTCGCGATCACCCTGGGCACCGGCCCGGAACAGATCCGCATCCCCGACGTCACCGGCCAGAAGGTCGAGGTCGCGCAGGCGAACATCGAGGGCGCCGGATTCAAGGCGCAGATCCAGAACATCGATTCCGGAGCGCCCAAGGGTCAGGTCGTGTCCACCGACCCCGTCGGCGGGTCCACCGCCGCCAAGGGCGACACCATCCAGATCCGGGTGTCCAACGGCAACAACATCGAGATGCCCGACCTCACCGGCAAGACGGTGTCGCAGGCACTCGCCCAACTGCGCAGCGCCGGCTGGAGCGGGTCGTCGGCGTCGCTGAATCAGACGCAGACGTCGACGCTGGACCCGGAGATGGTCGGCAAGATCATCAGCCAGGAACAGCCGCCGGGATCGGAGATCACCAAGAACGGTGTCGTCTCGGTCGGCGTCGGCGCGCTCGGCATCCCGCGGTAGGCGGCTTCGCCGCCTGTGCGCCTTTCTGGTTGCTGGAACTACCAGAAAGGCGCACGGGCGCTACGCGCCCAGTGCCTGCGCGACCTCGGCTTCGAGGGTGGCGACGAGGGATTCCTTCGGGGTGTCGCCGCACACGGTGAGCCAGTTGGCCAGCATGCGGTGACCGCCCTCGGTGAGCACGGACTCAGGGTGGAACTGCACGCCGTGGATGGGGAGTTCCCGGTGCCGCATTGCCATGACGATGCCGCTGTCGGTGTGGGCGGTGACCTCGAGTTCGTCGGGGATGGTGTCTTCCAGAACGGTCAGCGAGTGGTAGCGGGTGGCCGTGAAGGGGTCGGGCAGACCGGCGAGAACGCCCTCGCCGGAGTGGTGCACGACGCTGGTCTTGCCGTGCAGCAGTTCGGGTGCCCGGTCGACGGTGGCGCCGAACGCGGCCCCGATCGCCTGGTGTCCGAGGCACACCCCGAGGAGCGGTGTCTTGACGGCGGCGCATGCCGTGACCAGGTCCATCGTCGCGCCGGCGCGCTGCGGTGTGCCGGGGCCGGGGCTCAGCAGGATGCCGTCGAAGTCGGCCGCTGCCGCCGCGACGGCGTCGGGTCCGGTGAGGTTCGGATCGTCGTTGCGCCAGACCACGGCCCGGGTTCCCAGCTGTCCGAGGTACTGGACCAGGTTGAACACGAAGCTGTCGTAGTTGTCGACGACGAGAATCCTCATGGGAGCAGGGTATTCTGCCCGCCGCTCGTCCCGCACGGCCGGGGACCGTTCTGCTCTATTGCCCCGCGTAACCGGGCACGGTCAACTGGCCGGACGCGGCCTCCGAGTAGCCGAGCCCGAACCGCGTCGCGTACTGCTTGAACACCCGGATACCGGGTTCGTTGGCGAGCGCCGCCTCGAGGCGCGCAGGATCACCGATCGCCGACATGACGTACGGCGGACTGTAGGTGCGGCCGTGCAGCAGCAGGGTGTTGCCGATGCAGCGCGGCGCCGACGTGTTCACGATCCGCTGGTCCTGCATGCTGATCGCCTCGGCACCGCCCACCCACAGCGCGTTCAGCACGCTCTGGACGTCCTGCTGGTGAACGACGAGATCGTCCGGCGACGCGTCGACGGGGTACTTGCCGTCCGCGTCGCGGGGGGCGTCGGTGAGCGTGACGGTGACTCCGGGGCCGGTCATCGGGGTGAGGCCGGCGTCGGTGGCGAGCGCCTTGGAGTCGGCGAGCGCCTGCGCGACACCACTGTCGGAGGCCGCGGCGTCCTGTTGCAACGACTCGACCTGCGCCGCCAGCTGGTCGCGGGTCTCGGCCACCTGATCGGTCTCGGATTGCGCGTTGCGCACGAGGTCGGACAACCGGGTGGAATCGCCGGCGCGGATCTCGTTCCCGTGCGACACCTGACGGGTGGTGGCCGCCAGCAAACCGGCCACCAGGCAGACCACCAGCACGGCGATCCGCCAGAAGATCGACCTGGTCACCGGTGTTTCCGTCCCCTCGTCCTCGCCGTGCGAATCGCGGCTACGTTAGCGTGTACACACGCAGGTGTTTCCGAATCTACCTGCCCACATTCCCGTAGAGCCGCACGAACGAGGACGTCATGCCGAAGTCGAAGGTCCGAAAGAAGACCGATTACACGATCAACCCCGCGAGCCGCACCCCGGTGAAGGTGAAGGCCGGCCCCTCGAGCACCCTGTACGTCTCGGTGATGCTCGGGTTCATGCTGGTCGGGCTGGTGTGGCTGCTCGTCTACTACCTGGCCGCCGATCAGCTCGAGTGGATGAACAACCTCGGCGCCTACAACTTCCTCATCGGATTCGGCTTCATGGTGGTCGGTCTGGTCATGACGATGCGCTGGCGTTGACGTCACAATTACACCCATGTCATTCATCCCCAATGTGGACAACCCCTGTGGATAGCCGCAGGTCGAGTGCCGATGTCTGCTGACGAGGCACCGCTCGAGTGGTCGACGCCCCTCGGCGCGGTACTCGCTCTGGCCGCGGGCGGAGTCGCCCTGGGGGTCGCGGGATTCGCGGTGGCGACCGAACCGGCGGGACGCGTCCTCGTATGTGTCGCCGCGCTGGGACTGCTGCTGACGGCCGCGTCGGCGCTCCGGCAGCGACCGCGGCTGGCCGTCGACAGGGCCGCAGGCGGGATCGTCGTGAACCGGCTGTCGGGGCGTCACAGCTACGCCCGCGCGGAGATCGATCGCGCCCGGCTCGTGCGGTATCCGCGGTTGGGCCGCCGGGTTCCGATGCTCGAGATCGACGTCCGCACCGTGGACGGCGCCGAACGCCTCCTGATCTTCGGCCGATGGGATCTCGGCACCAATCCGGAGGACGTGTTCGACGCCCTCGCGGTGCATCGACTGGTCGGGCGAGGTCAGTAGCCGACGCTCGCGCGGAGTTGGAGGACGCGGGCCGCGATGACAGCCAGCGGCACCAGGATGACGACGCCGAGGCAGACCCAGCCGATGGCGACGGCCTTCTCCCGATTGTTCCCGGCGCCGAGCAGCTGCGGTCCGTAGAGAATGCCCGCGGTGGCGGCGGCACCGGCGACGAGACCGCCGAGATGCCCCCACAGCGAGATGCCGGGGATCGTGATGCTGATGATCACGTTGATCGCGATCACCGAGATGACCGGGGCCGGACTGCGTCGCAGCCGCAGGAGGATGACGGCCTGCGCGCCCATGAGGCCGAAGACCGCGCCCGACGCACCGGCGGTGACCGCGCCCAGTTGGAACAGCATCACCGCGGCGGAACCGCCGAGGATCGACGCGAAGTACACGCAGGCGTAGCGAGCGCGCCCGAGGACGAGTTCGGTGTCGCGCCCGATGATCCACAGCGCGAACATGTTGACGGCCAGATGGATGAGGCCGAAGTGGAGGAATCCGCTGCCGAGCACGCGGACCACCTGCCCACCCACGACCGCCGGCGGGTACAGCGCCCAGTCGGCGAACAGCGTGGATCCTGCCTGGTTCTGCATGATGCTGCGGGACTGTGCCGCGGTGATCAGGAAGATGCCGACGTTCGCGGCCATCAGGAGGTACGTCACCAGCGGCACGGGACGCTGGGTGGTCACCGCACCGGCGACGTTCCGGACCGCGCGAACGTCACGCTGACCGGCCGCGACGCAGTCGACGCACTGGTAGCCGACCGCCGCTTCGCGCAGGCATTCCGGGCACGCGGGACGACCGCACCGGTTGCACGACAGCGCAGTGGGACGATCGGGGTGCCGGACGCACCGCGGCTGGGGCGGAGTGCCCTCGTTCGCGGCACCGCCCCAGCCGGGGTTGGTCATGTGCTGCGGTTCCCTACGCGATGGTGACGCTGTTGATCACGACCGGCTCGAGCGGACGGTCCGCGCGGTCCGTGGCGGTGGTCGAGATGGCGTCGACGACCTTCTTCGAGTCCTCGTCGACGACCTCACCGAAGATGGTGTGGCGACGGTTGAGGTGCGGCGTCGGGCCGGTGGTGATGAAGAACTGCGAGCCGTTGGTTCCCGGGCCTGCGTTCGCCATGGCCAGGATGTAGGCGCGGTCGAACTGCAGTTCCGGGTGGAACTCGTCGCCGAACTTGTAGCCCGGGCCGCCGGCGCCGGTGCCCGTGGGGTCGCCACCCTGGATCATGAATCCGTCGATGACGCGGTGGAAGATGGCGCCGTCGTAGAACGGTCCGGAGTCGGTGCCACCCGCGTTGGCGGTGCTGTAGTCCTTCGAACCGTCGGCCAGCCCGACGAAGTTCTCGACGGTCTTGGGCGCGTGGTTGCCGAACAGCGCGATCTTGATGTCGCCGCGGTTGGTGTGCAGCGTTGCGGTTGCGGTCTGATGAGGTGAAGTCACACCACCATGTTGCCATTGTGCGATTCCGCATGGTTCCGCCGCCGTGACTCGAGTACTCCGGATCGGTTCGTGGTCCCGCTTCTTGTGACAAAGTGGGGACATGACACGAGCGACGGAGTCCCTCACGAATCTGCTTCCGACCGAACGCGCCGAGGCCCTGCAGGAGCAGGTCACCGAACGAGTCGAGACCGCGCTGGCCCACGTCGAGGATTCCGCGTCGCGGGTGAAGGAATCCGAGGCGGTCGATCAGGCCCTGCGGTGCGCGCGGGCGGGGGCCCTCGCCGCGGCCCGCGGCACCGGGCGCGTCAGTGTGTACCTCGGCCGCCAGGGCGCCTCGCTGGCCAAGAAGGGGTACGCCCGCGCCCGCACCGCACCCGTGAAGAAGGTCGCCCAGGACGTCGTTCGCCCCTTGACCGAGGCGGTGACGCACGCCGAGGAGAAGAAGAAGGCGCGGAGGAGCCGCCGCATCGTGATCGCCGTCCTCGTCGGTGCCGCCGTCGCCGGTGGAGCCGTGTTCTTCAAGAGCCGTCGCCGTGAGCAGCCCCGCGTCGCGTCCGCTCCCCCGACGCTGCGCGACGGCGAGAGCCCCAACTCGCAGGAGCCCACTCCGCCGACGGCGACGAAGCCCCTCACCGCCAACTGATCCGTCACTCCCCGGCCGGCACGGCACGCGATGTCGTCCCGGCGGGCGGTCGTGTCTTCGTTTCCCGGGTTGTACCAGGGGTATCCCGCGATGAGATGCGCACCCGCGCGAGGATCCGTTCCGAGGAGCAGACATGACCGCCCGACGTCTCGTCCATCGCATCGCCGTCGTCACCCTCCCGGTCGCCGCCACGGCGGCGGTGCTGACCGCGGGCCCGGCCGCCGCCGACCCACCCCATCCGTTCGGCGGACCGGCCCTCACCATCGGATGTCCGAACCAGGGCAGCCTGATGTCGTTGACCGCGCTCACCGGACAGTCCGGCCCGGAGGCGTCGCCGCCGATCGCGGACGGTGACATCCGCTTCGAATCGCACCCCGCCGCCCCGCCGATCCCCGCGGCCGCGCAGGTCACGGTGGCCTGGGTCAACACCGACAGCGGACGTTCCGGAATCGTCAACCTCGGTGGTGTGTACCCCTACTTGTCGGCGACGGTGAACACCGGCGTCGGGAACGTGGTGGCGACGGCGTTCGGTTCGATCAATCTCGGCAGCAGCCCGATCTGCCAGGCGAATCCGGCGATCGGAACGTTCATCGCGTGAGTTCGGCCGCGTTGCAACCGAACCGGCGCCGATAGTCGGCGGGCGCGACCCCGACGACCCGGTTGAAGTGATGGCGCAGAAGGGCACCGGACCCGAATCCGCTGCGTCTCGAGATGGCCTCGAGACCGAGGTCGGTGCCCTCGAGTAGCTGTTGCGCGTAGAGCACCCGCTGCGTCGTCAGCCATTTCACGGGCGTGGTGCCCGTCTCGGCCGCAAACTTGCGCGCGAAGGTGCGCGTCGACATCGAGGCACGGGCCGCGAGTTCGTCCACCGTGTGCGGCAGCTCGAGGTTGTCGCTCATCCAGGCCATCGTCGCGCTCAGGCTGTCCGACGTGCACGCGACCACCGGTTGCTCGATGAATTGGCGCTGTCCGCCGTCGCGCTGCGGCGGGACGACCATCCGGCGGGCGATCGTGTTGGCCACCGTGGACCCGAGCTCGCGGCGCACCACGTGCAGGCAGGCGTCGATGCCCGCGGCGGTCCCCGCACTGGTCACCAGGGCGCCCTCGTCGACGAACAGGACGTCGGGGTCGACCGTCGCCGCCGGATAGCGGGCGGCCAGCTCCTCGACGTACTCCCAGTGTGTGGTGCAGGTGCGCCCGTCGAGCAGTCCCGCCTCGCCGAGCAGGAACACCCCCGAGCAGAGGCTGAGGACGATGGCGCCCGCGTCCGCGGCACCGCGTACGGCGTCGAGCGCCTCGGCCGGGAAGCCGGACGTCGCGCCCGGCGGCGGGACCACCACGAGGTCCGCGCCGCGCAGTCCGTCCAGCCCGTGGTCGGCGGTCAGCGTCAGTCCCGGCGTGATCGACGCGAGCGGTTCGCCGGGCCGCACCCCGCAGATCCGGAAGTCGAACGGCGGAACCCCGTGCCGGGTGCGGTCGATTCCGAACACCTCGCACACCACACCGAACTCGAACATCGAGACTCGGTCGAGGACGAGGGTCGCGACCGTGGAGATCATGCCCCCCAGTCTAGATGGCGACATCTTGCCGGACCATGTCGAAACAGCCAATCATGCGCGGACCGCACCGCAGATCGACACGAGCGCACGCGCCAACGTGGCCTGATGCAGCGGGTCGAGGCGCTGCTCGGCCGCGACCGCGAGCCCGGCGTCGACGAGAGCCGGCACGCAGTCCGGACCGGCGAGCACAGCCTCCTGTTCACGCAACTGCAGGAGGATGTCCGTGTTCTGCCGGTCGATCACCGGACGAACCTGCGTCAGGTCGGGCCGCACCGTCGGCGCCGCGCCGGGCGCGACCGTCCACCAGGCGAAGAGCGCCCGCTGCACGTCCTTGTTGGCCTCGATCTGGTCCCGGAAGATCTGCTGCACCCGCGCGGTGCTCAGCCCCTCGTCGGCCGCCTGCGCCGTCACCGTGCCCAGGACCTGTGCCTCGCGGGTGGGATCATCGATGGGCGACGGCGTGCCCCACTTGGCGGAGGCGACCGTGTCGGCCGTGGCGAGGCGCAGCGACACGGCCAGAGCGATCGGCCGCAGTGGCCGGGTCTCCGCGCTCGCGGGTGCGGTGCCAGCGGCCGTCAGTATCCCGAGCAACACGACGGCGACGGCCGCGCGACGGACGAGTGCGGGCCGGACCGTGGACATGATGCGAGTGTAGGGCCGGTCAGTCGTCCAGCCCGGTCACTCCGCGTTTCCAGTATCCGGTGAACAGCGACTCGATCCGGTCCCGGCTCCACGCGCGCAGAGGCTTGATGTCGGTCGCCTCGCCGGCCGCGAACAGGAACGCGCGACCCTCGGGCGGAGCGAGCGACTGCACCGTCGACGCGAGGGCGGACGCACTGCCGTCGCGGACGAGCCACGTGACGTTCACGTTGTCGCGCGCGGCCAGCGGGTAGCCGTGCTCGACGGCGTCGTCCGTCTCGATCACGACGTGCGCCGAGACGTCGGCCCGGGACTCGTCGAGCCATCGCGCGACCGCCGGCAGTGCGGTGGAATCGACCGCGAAGACGTAGTGGTCGAAGGTGTGCGCGAACGCCTTCGCGCCGGGCGGACCGGCGATGGTCACCTCGTCGCCGATCGCGACAGTCGTCGCCCAGGAGGATGCGAGCCCGCCGTCGTGCAGCACGAAGTCCAGGTCGAGTTCGCGGGCGTCGGCGTCGTACCGGCGGACGGTGTATTTCCGGGTGGTCGGGAGCGGTCGCGGCCAGTCGAGCATCATCGCGTCGTTCGCGACCGGGACGCGGCGGGTGCCGTCCGGATCGGGGAACACGATCTTGACGTGGTCGTCCGCCTGGTAGGTGTGGAAACCGTCGAGGCCGGGGCCGCCGATCGTCAGGCGCAGCATGCGGGGGGTGACGTACTCGCGGGCACGGACCGTGACCGTGCGGACTCCGATCGGGTAGCCGATCCGGGCGGTTCCCTCCCCCGTCCGGTGGTGGGATTCGACGCGGCTGCGCGGGTCGAGACGGTCACGGGTTCCGGGGTCGAGTGCGGTCATGAAAGTAAGGGTAGCCTCACATAAACGTGGTCCGCACAGCAGTGTGCCCCGGACTCTTCCGAATCCGGGGCACACCGTTCTGTATTCGTAATTGTGGAGCCTAGGAGATTCGAACTCCTGACATCTGCCTTGCAAAGGCGATCGAACGTGCAGGCCAGCGGATGAACCTGGCCGCTACCTGCGGATTCGCATCACAGCAGATCACCCGATATCACCCGGAATTGCGGGCAAGTGTGGGCAAAATGTGGGCACGGGCCGCGCGTCCCTGCCGTCAACCTTTCCGACGGCAGGGGCCCACATCGACCGACCTACGCCCTGTGCTCCACCTCGGCCTGGATTGCCTCCAGCTCCGCGAGGTCCTGACGGTCAGCAAGCTCGGCGGCCTCCCGCTTGCGCTGCTTGTCGAACACGTCGTACCGATCGCCCGTCACCTGCTCCATGTGTACGCGCGAGTGCCGGCCGTTGTGGGTCAGGACGTCCCGATCGTTGAACTCGAGGAACCGCTCAGTGACCGACTCCCAGTCAGCCATCGTGGTGGGCTTTCGGCGTCGAGCTCGATCCCCGGCGTGATCGAGGAGCATCACGGTCAACCTATTCAGTTCGTCGACCTCTTCCTTCGCGAGGTAGTTCTTCGCGATGGTGATGTCGGCCTTTCGCACAACCTCAGACTTCCAACTCGTCAGAGCCATGTTCGGCTTGCTCGGATCGCATCGCTCGACAATCAGGTCGGCCGCAGTCTTTCCCGTCACCGCGAAGAGCAGTTTGTTCTGGATCGACGCGAAGGCGCGGTGAACCATCCCCGACTTCGGGTCATAATCGACACTGGCATCGGCGATCAGGTCACGAATCTTCTGGTAGAACCGCTTCTCCGAAGCCCGGATGTCACGGATGCGGTCGAGAAGCTCATCGAAGTAATCGAGGCCCGCGGGGTCCTTCAGCTTCTCGTCGTTCATCGCAAAACCCTTCACGAGGTACTCGCGAAGGACCGTGGTCGCCCACTGGCGGAACTGGACCGCTCTCGCGGTGGTCACGCGGTATCCCACCGCGAGGACCATGTCGAGGTTGTAATGCTTCACCGACCGCCTCACTTCGCGGCCGCCCTCGATTCGAACCAATAACTCTGAGTTATAAGTTGCCTCAGTCACCTCTCCATCAGCGAGGACGCGCTTGATGGTCTGGGCCACGTTTGGCTGCGACGTGTCGTACAGGTCGGCAATCTGCGCCTGAGTCAGCCAGACGGTGCCGTCTACAGCACGAAGGTGCACCTCAGCGCGACCATCGTCAGTGCGGTAGACGATGAATTCGCCGGTGGGCTGTTCAGCGGGTGTGCCTGCTGTCATGAGTGTGGAACCTTCCGTGTTTCGTTGCATGGAAAGTTCGAGGCATGACAGAACAGAACTCAGCCGTGATGCGGCCCAAGTGGAGACGTGACGGGTCGCATCACTTAGGATCGAGGCGTCCGACCAAAGACATCCCGAGCCCTGCTGGAGTCCGCTCCGGCAGGGCCTCGGCGTTTCCTCGGCCGACCGGTTGTCGACCGAGGAACAGTTTAGGCCCTCCGTCCGCCACCGCACTCAAGCAGAAATGTCTGTGGACAAGCCTGTGGACTGCCGCGATCCCCAGCCTGTTCGCATCGCCGCCGGCCGATTCCGCATAAGCCGCAGGCCACGATGGCAAACTACCCGCAGCCCAGGGCCTGAAACCGGTCGCCGGCCGTAGGTTCCTGCTCAGGCGACCACATGCCGTCCACACACTATCCCCAAGCCATACCCACCTTTCCCCCACCTCATCCACAGCAACATGGCCGCAATCTCGACCGCATCGTCGGCGTGTCGCGGCCCCGGAGTGAGCCGGATCCGGCCGCGTGAGCACACCGATTGGACTAGGCGGGCAATCGGTGGCCGCGTCCTGCAGTGCAGACGGTCGCGCCCACACGGGCGGAGGGATCGATCCTGAGCAGGCATGGCAGTGCGCTCCGTCAGCTCGCGCTCGATTTCCATGGAACGATGCCGCAGTGACTGATGATGAGATCGACGAGTGGGTGAAGTCGGTCGGGCCGGCACCCGACGACGTGTTCGCGAAGATCGTCGCAGTGTTCAGGAATGCAGCGTTGCGCGCGGAGGCTGACCGTATCTCCACTACGGTCAGGGTCCACCAATGAGCAAACTCAAGGTCGAGTGGACCCGCGAAATGCAGGAGTGGCTCGACGAGGTCGTATCCCGCATGCCGGAGCCGACGGTCCGCCAGCTGGACATCGTCAAGGCCGAGTTCCGCAAGGTGGCGCTCCCCGGCGATACCGACGTCGACCCGACTGACAGCGAGTCCGCGACATGAGCGAGGTGGAGTGGACGCCTGCGATGCAGACATGGCTCGAGGAGACGCTGTCACGGAGCAAGCCGCTGACGGAGGACCAGCTCGCAGTCATCAAGCGGGAGTTCGGCCGAGCAGCGCGGGAAGAAATGCGCCGACAGGAACAGCCGGAGAGGGACGACGGTGACCGAGAGGCAGATTGACCTCCTGGCCTACAGCATCGCGGAGGCGGCGAAGGCTGTATGTATGTCGGAGGTCTTCATTCGTCGCGAGATTCGGGCTGGTCGCCTGGCTTGTCGATATGCGGGCCGTTCGGTTCTCATTCCGGCCGACGAACTGAGGTCGTGGCTTCACGCACTACCCAGTGATCGGTAGGTGGCGTTCACGGACCTGGCATCCCGCCGTTCGAAGCGACAGAGTGCCGATGTTGCCGCCTGCGCAACTCGCGACGAAGAGCGAAATCCCGGGGTAGGTTACGCCGATGGATGAGGCCAGTACGCCGAGCATCGATCAGCGAGTCGGGGACTGCGTGGATCACGAACGGCGCCGGGAGTCGATGGCGAACAGAACCGTCGCTACGCACCTCGGCGGCCAGTACGAGACCGCTGAGCCACCCTGGTTGGCCTACACCATCGCCGAGGCCGCGCGGGCCGTGCGCATGTCGGACGAGTACATCCGCCGCCAGATCAAGGCTGGCCATCTCGCCTGCCGGTACGCCGGCCGATCAGTCCTCATCCCCGTCGACGAGCTGAAGTCCTGGCTCGACTCCCTGCCGAGCGAACGGTAGCGCCGGCCAGATTCTGTGACAGGTCGAGCGGAAGGCATCCGGCTGTTCGGACTGTCTGGTTTGATACGTGCATGGGAGCAGACCGACAGTCGATGAGCGACGAGCAGGGCAGACGGATGCGGCAGATCCTCTGGGTCCTCGGTGCCGTCGCTGTGGTCATTCTCCTGGCATCCGGAGTGGGTTCGGGTGTGACTGGTTTTGAGATGGGCTTCTACGCGTTCGTCCTCGCGATCGGCGCAGTCGTTGTGCTCGTGATCCGTGGGCTGGTCCGTGTTGGCGACAAACGCCCGACGCCCGTCCAGGTCGTCAATATGTCTCAGGGCGGAGCGGGCTGGTACCCAGACCAGCACGATTCGAGCCAGCTCCGCTGGTTCGACGGCAGCCAATGGACCCCGTACACGCGGCCGAACCACGGCTGACGCAAGGCGGGCACTGCCGACGAGTCTCTACCCCTCGGACGGGCGCCGTGGTTTGCCTGTCCCTGTGGTGTTCTCAGCCTCGTACTGCTCGACGGCGGCGATCGGGATCCGGATGGCCTGGCCGATCCGGAGTGCCGGCAGCTTCTCGGACTGCACCAGCCGGTAGACGGCCATTTCGTTGCAGTCCCACCGCTCCGCGAGCTGCTTCACCGAGACGTATAGGGCTGCCACGCTCGAAATCTAACTGGAACCCGCAACGAGGGGTCGGCGGGGCCCGTGCGCGATTCCGACCGGCACGACCCCACCGCTGACGATGACGGTGGCTATCCGTTTCTGTACGTGCCGGTGACCGGCGCCATCCGCTGCTGCTGGGAGCGCTCCCACTCGGCGATCATCTGCTGGGGTGTCCCCTGGTAGCCGTTGAAGGTGTTGTTGATGACCGTGGTTCCCTGCCCGTCCTGACCGTTCGCGAACTTCATGGCATCGGATGCGCCCCGGTCGACCAGGCCGCCCCATGCGCTCTGCAGGCCGACCGGTTCGGCGAACTCGCCACCGATCTCCTTCAGCGCGCCCGTCAGCCATGTTCGGCCGGCGGGCGCGAAGTCCTGCCGCGCGAGCCACGCGTTCGCGCCCTCGACCCCGCCGAGGGCGACGGTATCGCCGTAGAACGACGGGTCGTAGCTCTTGTTGTTCGGGTTGAACGCGACCATCGGCGGCGGCCCGGCCGGGCCCGTCGCCGCGGCCGCACCCGCCACCGCCGGCGCCGGTGTCACCGTCGGCATGCTGTTCGCCGCGTTCGTCGCCGCGGTCGTGACGGAGCTGGCGTCGCTGGCCGCCTTGTCGAGGCTGCGGAGGACCTCGATGAAGTCCGGGCGCTCGAGCACCTTCACGAGGCGCTCGAAGTCCGCGGTCATCTCCGGGGACAGAACCCGCTCCGGCGTGAGGATCTTCTTCGGCATGAGACCAATACCGTTGGCCAGTCCACCGAGGTCGTACCCATGGCCCTGGCCCCACATCGTGCCGAGGTCATCGCCGTACTTCGAACGGTAGTAGCGCAGCGCCGCAGACATCGAGGCGTCCGGGTTGGTGCGGTCGTTCGGCAGCGCGGGGTTCCGGTGCGTCGCGAACGTGCCCGGAATGACCTGCAGCAGACCTACAGCTTCGTTGCCGCCTGAGTTCACGTCCTGCACCTGCTGGATCGCGTTCGGGTTGCCGCTCGACTCCGACATGATCTGCGCGAGCATCAGGTTCTGGTTGCGGATACCGGCGTCGAATCCTTCGCGCTGCAACGCGGCGATGACCTTGCCGCGCCACTGCTCCACGCCCGCACCGAGATCCCACGGCGTGTTGCCAGCGTCTGCGCTCGAACCACCGGCACCGATGAACCCGAGCGCCTTCTGGGTGACCGCGTCCCGAATGCGATCGATCATCATCCCCGGAATCTGAGCGAGCATCGATGGACCGAAGTCAGGCATCGCCGACTTCACTGCGTCGAACGGGGCAGCGATGATCCCGCGCGCCTGGCTGGCGATTGCGTTTCTGCCGGCGCCCACCGCGTCGCCGACCATGTTCTTCACACGGTCGAGGAATCCGGGTTCCGCCGGTGACGATGTGCCGTCGCCGTTCAGGATCTTGTCGGTGCCGACGTGCAGGTGGTGACGGTGCTCAAGCATCGTCGCTTCGCCGTAGCCGGGTGACCCCATGCCGTCGCCGACGTTCTGACCGTTCAGGACGTTGTTATTGAACGGCATGTGGATCAGCTGCAACAGGTCCGGTCCGAAGTTCTCGTACCACCACTGCGACGCGGACTTCATCTCCGGCGATCCCTCGATCCCGGCATTGGAGAAGTCCGCCGCCATCCCCTTCGAGTGGAGCCCGTTGTCGGTGTAGCGCAGGCCGGACGTCATCTGCAGCATCGGATACTTCTCCGCCATGATCGACTGCAGGTTGTCGACGATGCCGCCGTTCGAGAAGTAGCCCGCATGGCGCTGGACACCGGCAATGCCCTGGGTGCGGGCGATCTGATTCATCGAGTTGACGTAGTCGGGGCCCATCGCTCGGGTCCACTCCGGACGCATGACAGCCTCGCCACCAGAAACACCGATGGTGTACGGGTCGCGACCAGGCGTGTAGCCAGGGATGATGCCACCGGTGTACATGCCCGCGAGCGGCTTCCCAAATCCCTCAGCCTTTCCGGCATCTGGGCTCTCGATTCGAGCTACGCCTTCCCACTGCTCAAGTCCGGGAAGGATTTTCGCCAGTCCGTTCCAGGCGGTCTTGAGCGCGCCGTTAATGACGTGGTCGATGATGAAATTGATCGGCTCGGCCGTCGTCGCCTTCAGCTCGGCCCACTTCGCAGAAATGCCGTCGACAACGCCGCCGAAGAATTCCCGCATGCCAGAGAGGGCATCCCGGAATCCGGGGAAGTGCTGGTCGACGATCGATGCGATGCCGGATCCGATCGCGGACGGCAGGTCGTTCCAGCTGAGGACCGCACCGTTCGTGATCGTCGACGTGAAGTGGTTCGCGAGCCCGGTGAGCCCATCGCGCTTGAACGCTTCGATTGCGGGCGAGATGTTCGTCGTCCACGTGCTCGAGACTTTGTCGCTCAGCGAATTCCACGCGTTCCCGGCTTTGGTCTGGATCTCGTCAAGGAAGACGCCGCCGAGTTCCACTGCCTTACCAGCGACATCGCCAAGGGCGGTGACCAATTCCCCGCCGAGCGCCTTTGCCTGCGTAAGACCGGGGACCATCTTCTGCGCGAAGATCCCGAAGCTCTGCAGCATGCCGAGCTTCTTGTCGTAGCCACCCTCGGTGAATCCGTCGATGAACCGTTCCCAGCTGTCCCGTCCACCGAAGGCGTCGACAACAATCGAGCCCGCCGGGCTGTCATCGAACCCGCCGGGCAGCATCGGGACGTCGACGAAGCCAGCGCTGTTGCTGTACGGCTGAGAATCCGGGTCCTTGGTCCCGTACCCCGTGCTTCCGCCGTCATTGCCCTGCGGATCGAGGATCGGGTCCGGCGCAGCGTCGCCCTTCGGGGTCGTCAGGCCGAAGTTGTTACCCGTGAGCGTGCTGACCTTGTCTGCCAGAGTGATCGCCTGACCAACGAGGGTGAGCAGATCCTTCGCGGTCTGCTGGGCGTCGCTCCAGAACTGGCTCATTCGCTCGATGCCCTCGGGGCTTCGCATCCACTCGGCGAACTTGTTCAGCCCGTCCGTCATCGACTGGATCATCGACTTGCCGTTCTTCTCCGAGGTCGCGAACAACCCGCCGATCACGTTCCCGATGGCCAGGAAAAGGTCCTTGATCTGGCCGAACGCCTCCATCGACTCCCGCAGGAATTCGCGGATCTTGTTCTGGCCCTCCTCCGAGGAGGTCCAGGTCTCGAACCGCTGCATCAGGCTGGCGAAGTCACCCGTCAGCCCAGGCAGGAAGTCGGAGCCGATCGCAGCGATGTTGCCGAGCGCACCCGACAGCGACGACAGCCCGTCCATCAGCGGACCGATGGCGAGCTGAGCGTTCTCGAAGATCTTCTTGAAGTTGCCCTGCGCGTGTTCGGTTTTCAGGTCGGTGAAGAACCGCGAGATCCCGCCGTTGATCTCGGTCGCGATCCCCGAGAACCCGGTACGGAGGATCGGGAGGTAGACCTTGGCGAGTTCGACCACACCATCGCCGAGGCCATCGAACAGGTCGTCCTGCACCTCGGTGCGCAGGGCCTTCCATTCCTCGCTGAGTCCACGGACCTTCGTCACGAAGTCCGCGGCGTTCGGCGACAGGTTCGCGAGCGCCAGGGCGTAGTCGTCGAGCTCCTTCGTGTTGTCCGACGTCGCCTCGGCTGCCGCCTCCTGGGCGTCGATGAGATTCTGCTGCGCGTCGGCGAGCTGCTCCTGCGCGTCGATGACAGCCTTGTTCGCGTCGACAATCCCCTGGTCTGCGTCGGCGACAGCTTCCTTCGCCGCGACGACCTGATCGGACCCCTCGATGCCCTTCTTATTGGCCTCCGCCGCGTCCTTCGCGATCTTCGTGTTCTGGCGGCCGACCTCTTCCTGCCGGCGCAGGGCCTTGTCGATGTTCAGCGATGCCTCAGCGCGGTCCAGCGCGGACGCCCCGGGGTCGGTGAACGTCTGGTCGTACTGCTCCCGGGCGCGGGCGAGCGCCAACGCGGCGTCGCGCTCGTCGATCGCTGTGCCCTTCAGGGCGAAGTTCAGATCGTCGATGGTGTCCTTCGCGTCCTCCCGGGCGCGGTTCACCGCCTCCTGCGCCTTCTGCGCGTTCCGCAGGGCCGTCGTCACGCCACGCTCGGCGCGGTTCACACCGTCGACTGCGTTCTCGACGCCACGTTGCGCGGACGCCACCTGCCGGGCCGCGGACGCGCGCTTCTTCGCGTCCTCCTCCGCCTGGCGAGATCCCTGCGCAGAGGCGGCCGCGGCAGCATCGGCAGCCTTCGAGCCCTTCGAGAATGCGTCGAACACACCGGTCGAGCCGATGATCATCGTCGCCAGACCAGCAGCTGCCGCCGCACCCATCGCGGGCAGCAACGCCAGCACACCGGCAGCCTGCGTCAGCTGCCCGAGCAGCGGCACCAGGGACACCGCTGCCAGGGCCATCAGTGCGGTGCGCGCCAGGCCGGCGGGGTTGATCATCCCGGCGACGTTGCGCCCGAGGTCGCCGACCGCTTCGGCGACGCCACCGAGCCCGGCCCGCGCGAGGCGGCCCATCGAGTTCTGGTCTTCCTGCGCGCGCCGCAAACGGCGGTGCGCGTCGGCCTGGTCCCCGATCAGCGACGTGAGCCGCGACGAAGCGTCCGCGGCGCCGTGCTGGGCGCGTGAGAGAGCGTTCTGCGCCGCCAACGTCTGAGACGCGGTGGACGTGACACGGGCCCGGACCTCCGCGAGGCGGGCCTCCGCCTGCGAAACGCGGCCGGTCGCGTCGGTCTGCCGGCGCCGAGCCTCCGTCAGTCGGCCCTCGACCGCGGTAACTTCCGCCTGCGCGCGGGCCACCGATGCCCGGTCCAGGTCGATCTGCATCCGGATCCGGCGGACCGGTCCGCCGCTCAATCCTTCGATGGTGCGCCGTGTGGAGTCACCATTCGCGATGATGTTGACCCGCTGGTTCACCGGCGACGCAGTGAGCGCCCGCAGCCGCGCCTGATACCCAGCGTCGTTGAGTGTGAGGGTGACTGGCACCTCGACGTTCGCCGCCACCAGCCGAGTCCGCAGGTCGGTGACGAACTTCGTGAAGTCGCTGTCCGAGACCTTCGGTTTGAGCGACACCTCCACCTTCGGCAGCGACGACTTCATCCCTGCGACCTTGGCGGCGAGCTCGGAGGTGTCGGCCTTCAGTTTGACGTTCGCCCGGAGGTTGACCTTGTCGAGCTTCTCCTGCGTCTCAGTCCGGAACTCGGCGATCTTCGGGTTCAGGCTGACCTTCGCGGCGAGCTTGATCTTGTCGAGGTTCTTCTGCGCTGCCTTCGATGCCTTCTCGACAGCGGCCCGCACACGCGCCTCGAACTCGGAGTCGATATTGCCCCAGTCGAGTCGTGCTTCGACAACAGCTGATGCGTAGGGAGCGGTCACTGGGTGGGCCTCCGCGACATGAAATCTCGTGGTTGGCTCGGCCCAAAGCCAGCAGCTCTAACGTGTCTCAGAATACTCGGGACCTGGGTGTCCGTGGTCGTGGACATCCCCTGCAGTCGGCCCGGGGCGATACAGTCATCACCCCATCCGGCGACGAACGGACACGCACATGTGGGCACAGACCAACACCAACATTTCCGAACCGCTTCGCATCCACGTGCACCCGCACTCGCACGAAGGGGTCGGGGTCCGAATCTTCACCTGCGGCCCGGGTGTCGACCTGATCATCGAACTCGAGGAAGCACGTGCCCTGGCCGAGCTGCTGACGCGGGTGGTCGAGAACCCCGCCCAGTACTACAACTTCAACATCGGCAAGCCGGGGTACGCCCAGGATTCGACAGTCCGGGTGCCGGGGCGCGATGTCAGTGTGGGCGACAACGAAACGGTCGAACCCTCCTGAGTGAAGGGCCTGCGGGAACTCCCCCGGCCGCGCGCCTCTCTCCGCCTTTGGACGCGGAGAGTCGTTCAGCGGCGAGATCAGGCGTCGGCGAGGTATCGGTACAGGGTGGCCCGGGATACGCCGAGGTACTTGGCGATGGCCTTGCCGGTGTGCCCGTCTTCTTTCATCCGGCGGGCGGTCGCGATGTGCTCCGGGTCGTCGACCTTGCGGGGCGCGCCGAACTTGGTGCCGTTCGCCTTCGCGGCCTCACGCTTGAGGGCGGTGCGCTCCTTGATCAGCTCACGTTCGAACTCGGCCATCGATGCGAGGACGCCGATCACCATCCGGCCGGCAGCGGTCGAGGAGTCGATTCCGTCGCTCGTGGAGACGAGGGTGATGCCGCGCTCGGTGAGCGCCTTCACGGTTTCGAGGATGTGCAGGGTGTCTCGGCCGAGGCGGTCGAGTTTCCAGACGACAACTGTGTCGCCCTCGCGGACGTACTCGAGGAGGGCGGCAAGTCCCGGGCGGTCGTCGCGTGCGCCGGACATGATGTCGCTGAAGGTCTTGGTGACGCCGGCGGCATCGAGCGCGGTCTGCTGCTGTTCCAGGGTCTGCGCCACTGTCGATACGCGGGTGTAGCCGATCTTCGTCCCGGTCGCCGTTGTCATGCCTCTGATTGTGTCTCATAAATTCGATGGACGCAATACTGAGACACTTCTTTCTGAGACAAACATGTGAGACACCCCCACCTGCGGGCACTCCCCTCACCCAACCGGTCTCAGCCGGTGTCTCACTCTGAACACATGTGAGACAGCGGATCAGCCACGACCGGGCGGGTTATACCCGGGGCACTGATTGTCGCACTGAGGAGCGTGCTCATGGAATCCAACGATTCGTGCGACCCGATCGTGGTCGCTGTGGCGAAGTTCGATCTCATCCTGGCCCACCACGCTGTCGCTGAGCGCGAGATGCTGGAAGCCCGGAAGAGATGGGTGACTGCGACGACCGAACTGCTCGAAGCGTATGTCGTCATGCGCGCGGCCACCGCGGCGGCGCCGGCATGCGGTCGGCAGCGGGCGCCGTTCCTGTGACGCGACAGAGAAAGGCCCGAGCCGGACCTGACAGCTCGGGCCTTTCTCTTGTCCAGGCTAGTGGCTGGCGCCGACGTTGCCCTCTGCCTCCAGGGCTCGCAGCGCTGCCGCAGCACCTTCGAGGTACGCCGCCTGCTCGCGCGTGAGGTCCAAGCCCTCTCGGACCTCGTCGAGCTTGTCCGCGGCTTCGAGCCGATCCTGCGTGTCAGCGCTCATCGTGACTCCTCTGGCTGTCTCTTGAGATGGTCGACGAGATGCTCGATCTCCACATCCAATTCGGACTTCACCGATACCGATGCCTCGACCCGTGTCGGCCCGTCGAGACCGAACAGCTTGGCGCGACGATCAATGATCCGGACAGCCGAGCCGACGAGGGTGGCATAGCTCATCGACCCCTTGTCCGCGGCGATCAGCTTCTCCGCGGTCTCGTCCCACAGCCAGGCAAGCTGGGCGTCGAGAGCATCCCGATGTTCGTTGACGGTCTTCGTCTCAACACGGTTGAGAGCGCGAGCGACACCACGTTGCGCCGACTGCGGTGTCGCGTAGCCGGTCTGGCTGGCGATCTCTGCCCACGACAGGTCGGTCTCGTTTCGGAGGCGGAGGGCTTCGAGGGCGCGGAGGCGGCGGTCGATATTCCTCTTGCTGGTGCTCATATCCCCTCCTTCGTCCGTCTTTGCTCACCCGATCTGTGGGCACTGTTGAGTGTATCCACTGCGAGTTGGTGTTTCGGGTTGCCCGGGAATGCGTGCGGCGCACCACACAACGGTGAGGTCGTGTGGTGCGCCGGTGTAGCTGGGCCGCTACTTCGGGAGTTGCGCTCGGGCGGTCGTCGCCATCTCAGCGAACTGATTGCGGATGTGACTGTCGGGAGATGCTGCGTCGACGGCTTGAAGGAGGGGCTCGACGACGTCGGTGGTCAGGTCGCGGAGGGCCCGGTGGAGCAGGTACACCAGTTGGCCGTGGCTGCCCTGCTCTGCGGATTCTTCGTAGCGAAGGAGTACGGCGTCGATCTTGTCGTGGTCGCCGTTGCACGCCGCGAGATCGTAGGCAAGGGCTTTCGCCTCGGCCTGGTGTTCGCGACGGGAACCGTCGTTGCCTGGTGTCGTCATCACATACCGCCCCTGCAGGGCGATTCGGTGTGCGCGACGAGGGCGTCGAGCCACGATCGTGCGGTGGCGAGATTGTCGTCGTCGAAGGCTTTGAGTGCGTTGAATGCGGCCTCCCTGTGTACCCGTGACACGAGCTGAACTGCTTGCGTCTTGGTGATGTGCCCGGAGATGTCGGTGGGTGGCAGGTAGGGCGCTTCCTCGACGCCGATGTCCTCGAGGGCCGGCCACCGGTAGCTGATGTGCACGACCGTGGTGGTCATTCCACCTGAGGTGAATGGACGGCGCTCCCCCGTGACGAGGGTGGCGAGGTCGCGGGGCAGGCCGTGGAACCCAATGTGGCTGAGGAGTTGGCGCTCGACTTTGTGCGTGGGTCGTTCGAATGCCGCGGTGGTGGGCACACCGATTTCCTTGAGGCGTTCGATGTCGGTGGTGCGGATCTCGTCGATTTGGTTGGCGATGTCGTCGGGGTAGAACTCGAAACTGAGCCATCCGCGGCCGGCGTCGATGCGAGGTCCGACGCCGGGGATGATGTTGCGGTTGGGGGTATTCATGCTGTTCTCCTTGGTGGTGGCGGTGCTGCTGGGGGTCTTGGTCTTGAACATCGGATGCAGCCCTCTCAGGGTGTTGTGGCGGGCTGGGCGGCTTTCGCCCAGCGGTAGACCGTGCTGACGTTCACGCCGAGTTGGTCGGCGACGTCCTTGGGGTGGGCGGCGGCGGCGAGCAGTGCGAGTCCGCGTGCTTTTGCGTCCGGTGGTGCGACAGGCGCCGGCTCGTCGGCGGGCGAGGGATCGCTGGCGTGTTCCCCAGTGGGCACAGCATCGTCTGATCCGATCGGGTCTTCCTGCGGTGGGAGCAATTGCACGGTTGTTGCACTGGTGTGGCGGCGTAGGTGCACTGCGAGGTGGGTGACTGCGACGAGTGCGAGTGGCGGGATCGCTGCGACTGCGGCGCGCAGCCACACCGGGAGGGGTCCCTCGGGTAGGGCGGCGTGGAGCATGTTGCCTGCGAGGCTCATTGCGGCGCCGACTGCGAGGAGAGTCCAGGCGTAGCCACCGGAGTGCGCGACCACCGCGACAGTCGCGGTCAGGATTAGTCCGTCGACGATGAGCGGCCCCAGCCAAGGGACTGTGATTCCGGATCGGTGTGCGAGGTCGGTGAGGGCTGCGAATGACAGCCAGAAAGCTGCGAGGCCGATTCCGGCGGTGCCTGCCACCGCGACCGTGGCTGGGGTGATGCGGCGGCCGATCATGACGTCTCTCCCGGGCTGCGTGGGTCCTGATGCATACGGACGTTCGCATCAGTGGCATGGCCGAGTAGGCGGAGACGCACATCGTTGCCTGGGTCCACGCGGTCGAGTTCCTTCAGGATCAGCTCGACGATCGTGGTGGTCATCATGCCGAGAGCCGCGCTGAAGAAGTCGGCGGCGACGTCGGGCGGAACCTCGGCGGCGGACGCCTCAAGAATTCGCGAGAGTTCGTCGTTGTCGCTGCTATTGGCGGCGAGGTTGAACACGAGGCGGACTGCGGCGGAGTTGAAGTCGGGCACGTTCACCGAGCCGACGGGAACTCCGCCCTCATGCAGGTAGATCCGGTCGGGTAGTTCGTTGCCATCTGGGTCTTTCATCGGTGTGCGCCCTTCTCAGCTTCACGTGCGACCTGAAGGGTGCGGCCGTGTTCGACGGTCACGCTGGACGGTGGGGTGATGATGACGACGGCTTGTCCGGTGTCGGTTTGCACCTCGACCTTGTGAGGTTTGGCGGCGGTCGGGTCGGCCGGCCACAGGTGTGTGAAGACGCCGCCGTCGGGGAGTTCCGCGCGGCTCTGGATTGCGCGGCCATCGGTGTAGTGCGTGCCCGAGCAATGCGGTGCAGCGAGTTCGATGACCCGCTTCACCAGCCCGTCCAGGTCGTCGAGGACCACGCTATTGCTGTCGTACAGCTGGTCGGCGTTGCCATCGTTGATCGACGGAATGTTCCCTCCGATTTGATCGACGGCGTACTCGATGCGCGTCTTCACGAGGACGGCGATCTGTGCGAGTGCGTCGGCTGCGGTGTGGTTCGGGATAGTCATGCTGACTTGGTCTCCTTTGGGTGCTGTCTGCTGCGGTTGGATTTGTTCGGGTAGATGAGTTGTCGTCGTCCGGACCAGATGCCTTCGGAGTGGTGGTCGTCGGCTGCTGCCTGGCAGGCCCTGATGACGGGGCAGTGTGAGCAGATATTGACGGCGTAGCGATGTCGGAGGATGCGGTCCTGGTCGGTCTCGCCGTCGACCCGGTCGTCGAATAGTGGGGCGCGGCCCCGGCAGGCCGCACCCTCGAGACGCGCGTCGACGAGCCCGACGATCAGCTGCGGCGACTTCGGCGGCGAACCTGCCTTCCACGGCGTCACCTGGCGGGTGCGTTGGTGGTGGCTCATGACGCCGCTCGCTGGATCGCATGTGCGACGACGTGAGTGAGTCGCCGATCAACTTCCGCATCTTCGTCGTATGTCACCCAATTCGGCTCGGCTCCGGTGACATAGTTCGCGAGGTCCTGGGCGCGAGCGGTGTCACCGGTTTGGATGGCGTTTCGCACCGCGCACAGGTAGTCGGTAGATACGACGTCCCTGCGAACGAGGTCGTGGATTAGGCCGCGCGCCCAGGCGGGAAGCTCGGCGAGCGTCCCCGCCGCGGTGGACTCATGGTCAGTCACAGCTGGGTCTCCCATCTGGCGAATAGGACGGCGAGTTCTCGCATCTCGTCTGGGTCGGGGACGATGACATCGGCGGCGCTCGACGCCGCGACAAGTCCGTGTGCGAGGCGCTCTAGTCCGTCGGGGGTGTTCGCCGATTCTTGGAGGATCGTGCGGACACCATCGACATCGCGGCCGGCGATATGCACCAGCAGAGCCGATAGGTGGCTACAGGCGACGAGAGCATAAGAGAGCTCCTCCCTGTTTCCATCTGCGTGGGCGAGGAGTTCGACGACGGCGGGTTCAACGGGACTCATTTCGATCTCCCTTCGGAGGAAGCGCTGGGACTCATCCGGAGGTCTCGAAGCCTCCGTTTCGGGGCAGATCTCGGCTGGGGTCCGGACGAGATTTCCGGTCCTTTTTCCGCTTCCGCCCCTATAAGGGGGCGGAATGCGGAAGGAAAATGGAAACCACGCGGAAACCACGCGGAGAGAGTCCGGAAATTGCATGCGGTCATGACGCCTGCCCCTCCGGAATGTGGGGGGTCTGCGACACATATCGGGCGCGCTTCTCTGTACCCACGTTCACCAACTCGCCCCGCGTGATCAGGGCCTTCACGGCCGAATAGGCCGCAGTCTTCCCGATTCCAGCATCCGTGCAGAGGTCCACTATCTGCGTACGGGTGAGCCCTTCTGGGCTGTCCGTTTTCCGCACAATTTCCGCGACTTGACGAACAGACGGTGCGGAATCCAGATCGTTTTTCCGCATGTCCATTTGGACCGCAACGAGCGAGGATCGCTGGGTCTCGGAACACCCGGGCATGAGCGCCTCCGAGACGGTGTGGGCGACCATCTTGAACTCGTGGTTGCACCCGTCCTCGACGTCCTTGTGCTTCCCGCAATGGATGGTGCACAGCCGCCCCTCGCTTGACACCCGTAGGTCCGACCAGACGGCTCCGTCCCATGCGCTCGACCCGCGGCCGCCGGTTCCGCCCTTCGCCGAGTGGTGCACGGCAAGGACGGTGCACTGGGCAGCGTCCTGGATCCGTTCGATTGCACTGATCGCCTTCCCTTGCTCAGTTGCGGAGTTCTCCTCGAGTCCGAGCGTGCACCTCGCTCGGGTGTCGAGGACGAGGAGGACGGCGCCGAGCTCCTGGACGATGTCGACAGCATCAGATACGTCGACGATGCTGCCGAGCTGCACGCCGATTGGGAGGACGTGCAGCATCCCGTCGAGCGCGGCCGGGTCGACGCCGGTCATCTCACACCAGGCGAGAATGCGTGGGCGTAGGCCAGTCGCGCCCTCCGCGGCGCAGTAGACGACGGGGCCCGCGGTCGGCACGTGATGCCCTTCCCAGCTCTGTCCGATGGCGACAGAGCAGGCCATGCCCAGGGTTACGAAGGACTTGTACGACCCGGGCGCACCGGAGATCTGGGCGAGGGTGTCGCGGTAGAGCAGTCCGTCGACGAGCGGTTGAACGGGCTGCATTGCGCTCAGGTCGGACACGCTCAGGAGTCGTTCGCGGAGGTGGATACGCTGCGGCAAGTCAGCGTTCCGGTCTTCGATTGGAGGCGGGATTTGGTCGTAGGGATCAGCGAACCGCGTTGCCGTTCCGCTCGGTATGTTCACTCGTCACCTCGTAGTGCGGCGAGGCGATTGGAGTGGGCTCGTAGTCGGGTGCCGGCATCAACCAGGTATGGCAGCAGGGCTGCCTCAGGCTGAGAGCGCGAGAATTCGGTGAGCGTTTCACCGAGCAACGCGAAGCTCAGCCGGTAGGACTCGGCGACGAGTGCGGCAGCATATTGCCTGAGCGCGAATGGGTTCGCGCCTGCGGTGATTGTGTCGATGAGTCGCTTGATGAGCCGCTCGTGGCCAACGTCGGCGAACTTCCCGGTGCGGTGAAGCTCGGCGCCCACGAGCGCCCCATCGGTGCCTTTGCCCTCCAGTGCGAGGGTTCGGATCGTTTCCAGCAGCTCACGCAGGTATGGGTCGTCAAGATCGGTGTCTGCGATGTACTCAAGGATTTTCGCCACCTCGGCGGCCGGGGCGGACATGAGCGCCCCGATCGTCCTGTGCCCGATGTCGAGGGTTGTTGTGGCCTGGCGACTTTCATCAGAAGGGTCGGTGTCGCGGGTAGAATCGGTGGCGACTACCAGCCCAGTCATCCCGCGCCGGTCCGAGTTCGTAGCTCGGACCGGCGTTTTCGTCGTTCTTGTCACGTTGATCTCCACGCTTCGTTGAAGCCGGGCCCGAGGCCACCAGCAGCTTCCTTCTGTCCGCCCGGCCCACAGCCAGCAGCGCGGTATTGCGCCCCACGCCTACCGCGGGGTGTCGTCGAACAACCGAAGTCCGATGCAGATCAGGGCGACGTTCTCGACGAGCAGGGTCATCGCGAGTGCGCACTCGGTCAGGTTCATTCGGATCCCTCCGACCCCGACTGCCGTGCCACGCCCTGCAGCCGGCCGATGAGGCGGAGTGTGGCCTCCCGTCCGAGCACCGCTGCGATGTCGATGATGAGGTTCTCCGCTTCCGCGTACGAAATTGAAACGTGCCCGGTCATGCCCAGGACGAGACGAATTCCTCTGTTGTCGGGTACGTCGCGAACGGTTGGCGCATCCGTGACCAGGGCATCCAAGGTGACGTACATCAGGCAGCCTCCAGCGCTTCTGCTTCGAGGACGGCTGCCCGTTCGAAGACGGCGAAAGGATGAACTCCAACGGCGTCGCTGATGCGAACGATGTCCTCCAGATCGAAGCCCTTTGCCTCTGTGCCCGCGAGCTTGCGTTGCAGCAGCACGACGGGCATACCTGCGCGTGGCGCGAGCTGGTCGATCGGGAGGTGCGCCTCGTCGATCACGTCGGCTACCGCCTGAGTGAAGGCGCCTTGAAGTCGCGTGGTGTCGTTGCTCCAATTCGCGCGGCGAGACCGGAGTTCACCCTTGGTGTTCCAGTTGTCGGTGGCTTCGGGTACGTTCTTCATGAGGTTGTCCTGCTTTCTGGTGAGGGTGGGGCACTGGGCGCCGGCAGTCACATTCGGAGCGGCAACTCCGTGACTGGCGGCGTTCGCGCGTTTGGTGGTCACGCGTTGCTCCTGCATTCGGTCCACTGCTCAAGCTGGGCGGCATCCATTTCTTCGATGGCGACCGCGGTCCCGTCGTGTGTGGTGATTCGGTACCGCTGGCTCGTGGTGTATTTCCCGACGACGTCTTCGTGGTGATTGGTGCGGACGAGCCGAAATCCCAGATCGAACAATGTGCGGCGGACTCGACGGATGCGTTGCGCGTTCTCTCGGGCCGCGACATAGGCGGCAGGCTCCCGGCGAGGCATGCGCTAAACCGACCGAGTGTCCGTGCGTGTCATCAAGTTCGACTCGACGTACTGCTCGACGTCCTCCCACCGGTACAGCACGCGCCGACCGAGCTTCACAAACGGGATCCCGGTGCCCCTGTACCGATGCTGGGCGAGGCAATCCGTGGTGGTTTTCATGTGTGCCGCGACTTCTTGCGGTGTCGCGAGCGGAGAAACTTTCGTGTCCGGCATCGGATCTCCATTCTCAAATCTCGTAATTCCGAGTGCTGACTAAATAACTACAGGTGAGCCCAGATGATGTCAAGTCTCGTTTTTTGAAGTACTGTCGCCACATGACTTCGGAGTCCGAACCTGTCCCTCTCGCTGTCGTCATCGGCCGCAACGCACGGCGTCTGCGCGGCTCGCTCCCGATGGAGGCAGTTGCGAAGAACGCGAAGAGAGCAGGATTGAGCTGGAACACAGGCCGCGTCACCGATCTGGAAAAGGGACGTGTCTCCCCAACCGTCCCGACGTTGTTCGCACTCACGCTCGCTCTGACCGATGCGACTGGGGTCGACGTCGGAATCGTCGACTTGATTCAGTCGGAACAACCCATTGAGCTAACTCCCGAATGGATCGTCACCACAGCAGCCCTTGCGGCATGGCTCACCGGCGAACGACGGGCGTTCGACGGCGCCCAGTACATGGATGCCCTCGCGCATTACCAACGCCATAGGGCTCCGCGTCCGGAAGCCGGCCTCGCAGAAGAGCGCGCCGCGAAAGGCCTCAACATCTCGATTGAAGATCTCGGGCGGCATGCGGAACAGCTGTGGGGTCGATCGCTTGCCGAAGAACGAGACCGCCGAGCGGGACCGGAGGCCAACGCTCAACGCCGAGGAATCGTCACGCGTCAGCTCACCAGTGAAATCGCCACCGCTATCGAGAGGAGCCCTCGTGGCAACGATTGAGTCCTACGACACGAAGGCCGGCAAACGCTACCGAGTGCGCTATCGGACACCCGACCGGAAGCAGACAGACAAGCGCGGCTTCACCACCAAGCGGGCCGCGCAAGACTTCGCCGCGACGGTGGAAGTCGAGAAGCTGACGGGCTCGTATATTCCTCCATCGGCCGGGCGTGTCGCGTTCGGTGAATGCGCCGAGAAATGGATGGCCGACAAGGTCAACCTGTCTGAGTCGACGCGCTCGCGGTACCGCTCCGCCCTCGATGTTCACGTCCTGCCCGCATTTAAGTCCACTCCCCTGTCGGACCTCACTCGCGAGAAGCTGCGGAGCTGGGTCACGGGCATGTGCGAGACGAGCTCGGCCGCGACGGTGCGCAAGAACGTCGGCGTCCTGCACCAGGTGCTCGACCAGGCGGTCGCGGACTCGCGGATCGTGGCCAACCCAGCGGCCGGCCTCGACCTACCCACGATTGAGCACAACGAAATGCGGTACCTCACCGTTCAGCAGGTGGACTCACTCGCGACGGCGGCCGGCGCGCACGGGGTGCTCTGCTACACGCTGGCCTACTGCGGACCGCGCTTCGGCGAGGCCGCGGCCCTCCAGGCCTACGACGTCGACCTCGACCGCCAGCGGCTCAGGATCCACCGCTCGGTGACCGTGGTCGACAGCAAGCTCGTGTTCTCCTCGACGAAATCGAACAAGGGTCGCGACGTACCCATCCCACGGTTCCTCTGTGAGCTCCTCGAGAAGCGTCTCGACGGAATGAGCCCCGATGCTCTCGTGTTCCCGGACTCGCGCGGCGGCCCGATGCGGGCGAACAACGTCAGGCGTCGCTGGTGGAACACGGCCGTGGAGACGTCGACGGCGCCGAAGGGGCTCACACCGCACGAGCTGCGCCATACGTGCGCGTCGCTGGCGATCACCGCAGGGGCCAACATCAAGACGCTCCAGAGGATGCTGGGCCACTCCTCGGCCGCACTGACGCTCGACCGGTACGGCCACCTGTTCGACGACGACCTCGGGATGGTCGGCGATCAGCTCGACAAGCTGGCGCGAGGTGAGCTGAGATCACTCCGAGTTGTCGGGTGATGTGGGCAAAATGTGGGCAGCACAGCAAAAGAGCCACCTTCCCGTTTCCGAGAAAGTGGCTCTGACCTGCCATCTAACTTGTGGAGCCTAGGAGATTCGAACTCCTGACATCTGCCTTGCAAAGGCAGCGCTCTACCAACTGAGCTAAGGCCCCGTTACCTCGTGCCACACCTCATTGCCACGCAGCAACTTGGTCAGTCCGATCGCCACCAGCACTCCGGCTCCTACGAACAGGAGGACCTTCATGCGAATGACCTTTCACCAGCACCAGGAGTGGGCCTAGGAGGACTTGAACCTCCGACCTCTTCGTTATCAGCGAAGCGCTCTAACCGCCTGAGCTATAGGCCCCTGAAGTCTGGAAACTCGCCTAACACAGTTCCCTGAACCGAGTCGGAAGATTACCCCACCGGACCGGCAAGTACCAAAACCGGTCCGGCGAGACGCTCTTTTCCCAGCTCAGCCATCGTGCTTTTCCGCGCTCAGTCCCGGTCCGCGAGCGTCACTTCGACGCCGCCGACGAGGTCGGAACACAGGTTGTAGATGAACGCGCCGATCGTCGCGAGCGCGGTGAACAACACCATGTTCGCGAGTCCGATGACGGCGGCGTAGCCGAAGACCTGCCCGGCCGTCACGAGGCCGTCAGAGCTCGACTCGGCGACGATGTCGGTGAAGGCGTTGTTCAGCCTGTCCCAGACGCCCATCCCGTCCAGGACGACGTACAGCAGGCCGACGGCCACCATCCACACGAAGAACAGCGACACCGAGATGACGGACGAGATCTTCAGCGTCGACCACGGGTCGATCTTGCGGACCTGCACCGTCGCGCGGAGCGCCTCGCCCTCCTCGACCCGCTGCGGGGCCACCGCGACTTTGGGCTGCTGACCCGTCGCCGCCGCCCCCGGCAGTGGATGCTTGGCCTCGGAGAGGTCCGGCATGTCCTTGGGGAGCACGTCCCGGCTGATGTGCCGGGTGGGTCCGTCGATCGCGGACGCCTTGGCCTTGGCCGACTCGCGCTGCGTCACGGCACCGGCCGCAGCCGCGCCGGACACCGCACCGACAGCGGCCGTGGCGGCCGTCGAGGACGGGCGGGTCCGCGGCTCCTGCTTGGGCGCGGCCTGACCGTTCACCGGCTTCTGTGCGGGCGACTTCTGCGTGGGGACGGCCTGGGTGGGGGCACCGGCGCTCGGTGCACCCTGCGGCCGCTGGCCCTGGTTTCCCTGGGCCGGCGACTTCTGCGTGGGCGCCGTCTGCGGTGTCTGGACGTCCGGACCGCCTGCGGCCTTCGCCGCGGCAGCACCGGCAGCACCCGCCGCGGCGGCGGTGCCCGCGGCGGCCGCCGGGTTCGGCTGACCCTCCGTGCGCGGGCCCTGCTTGGCCCCGCCCTGCAGCGGCCGCTTCAGGTTGGTCTGCGGCTCCCGCTGCATTCCCCGCTGCCACGGCGGTGCCTGATTTCCCCGGACGGACTCGGTGGGCGCACCACCCGCGGGCGCCCGGTTACCGGGAGCCTGCTGCGGCGGGCCCTGGTGCCCGGGGGTGTGTGGAGTCGGAGCGTGCCCCTGCTGCGGGGGCGGCACCGGCCGGCCCTGAGGGGTCTGCGTGCGCGGACCCTGGTGCTGGGGCGTCGACGGCGACCGGGCCGGATCGGCCGGTCTCGCGTCGGGAGCACTGCCCGGCCGGGCAGCCGGCCCTACCGGAGCGGGGCCACGACCGGTGGACGCCTGCGGCCCCTGCGGCGCCGAACCCTGCTGCGGGTTCGGTCGCGCAGACCCGTTCTCCGGGGTGCGGGTGGCCTGCTTGTCGGTCGTCGACCCGGCGGAACCCGGATTCGGCCGGTCACTGCCTGGCTGGTTGGGAGTGCTCACTAGGACTCCTTAGCTCCTTTGCCGCTGCTCTCGGCGTTGTCGTCGGTCTCGTCCGGTTCGTCGGCATTGCGCGCGATCGCGAGCAGGTTGTCGCCTTCCCCGAGGTTCATCAAACGAACGCCCTTGGTCTGGCGACCGGCCTTGCGGACCTGCCTGGCGGCGGTGCGGATGACGCCACCGCCAGACGTGATCGCGTAGAGCTCGTCGTCGTCGTTCACGATGAGCGCTCCGACCAGGGTGCCACGTTTCTTGTCGTATTGAATCGTGAGTACACCCTTTCCGCCGCGTCCCTGGACCGGGTAGTCCTCCATGCCGGTGCGCTTCGAGTAGCCGCCCGACGTCGCCACCAGCAGGTAGGTCCCTTCGCGCACCACGTTCAGCGACAGCAGTTCGTCGTCGCCGTTGAATCGCATGCCCTGCACGCCGGACGTGGCGCGCCCCATCGGACGCAGTGCCTCGTCGGTGGCGGAGAACCGGATCGACTGTCCCTGCGCGGAGACGAGCAGCAGGTCGTCGTCGGAGGAGCAGAGCACCGCGCCCACCAGTTCGTCCTCGCCGCGCAGATTGATCGCGACGATGCCGCCGCTGCGGTTCGAATCGAAGTCGGTGAGCTTCGACTTCTTCACCAAGCCGTTGCGGGTGGCGAGAACGAGGTAGGGCGCGTCCGCGTACGTCTTGATCTGGATGACACCCTGGATGCGCTCGTCGGGCTGGAACGCGAGCAGGTTGGCCACGTGCTGCCCGCGCGCCGTGCGGCTCGCTTCCGGCAGCTCGTATGCCTTGGCCCGGTACACGCGGCCCTTCGTCGTGAAGAACAGCAGCCAGTCGTGCGTGGAGCTGACGAAGAAGTGCGACACGATGTCGTCCTGCTTCAGCCCGGCACCCTGCACACCCTTGCCGCCGCGCTTCTGCGAGCGGTACAGGTCGGTCTTGGTGCGCTTGGCGTAGCCCGTCTCGGTGATCGTGACGACGACGTCCTCGCGCGCGATCAGATCCTCGTCGGCCACATCACCGTCGGCCGCGACGATGCGCGTGCGGCGGTCGTCGCCGTGCTTGTCGACGATTTCCTTCAGCTCGTCGCGGACGATCCGGCGCTGACGCTCCGGCTTCTCGAGGATGTCCTTGAGGTCGGCGATCTCACGCTCGATCTCGGCGAGTTCGTCGATGATCTTCTGACGCTCGAGGGCGGCGAGGCGGCGCAGCTGCATCGCCAGGATCGCGTCGGCCTGGATCTCGTCGACCGTGAGGAGCTCGATCAGGCCCGCGCGGGCGATGTCGACGGTCTGCGACGCCCGGATCAGGGCGATGACGTCGTCGAGGGCGTCGAGCGCCTTGACCAGTCCGCGCAGGATGTGAGCGCGTTCCTCGGCCTTGCGGAGCAGGTACTCGGTGCGCCTGCGGATGACCTCGACCTGGTGGGCTACGTAGAGCCGGATCATCTGGTCGAGGCGCAGGGTGCGCGGCACGCCGTCGACGATGGACAGCATGTTGCAGCCGAAGCTGGTCTGCAGCTGCGTGTGCTTGTACAGGTTGTTCAGCACGACCTTCGCGACCGCGTCACGCTTGACGGTGACGACGATGCGCATGCCCGCACGGTCCGAGGACTCGTCGTGGATGTCGGAGATGCCGGCGATCTTCGCGTCCCGCACCTGCTCGGCGATGGACGTGATCAGGTTGTCGGGGTTCACCTGGTACGGCAGTTCCGTGATGACGATCGTGGTGCGCCCCTTGGCGTCCTCCTCGATCTCCACGACGCCGCGCATGCGGACCGAACCGCGGCCGGTGGTGTAGGCGTCGTGGATGCCCTGACCGCCGACGATCAGGCCGTGCGTCGGGAAGTCCGGACCCTTCACGCGTTCCATGACCGCGGTGAGGGTGGATTCCTCGTCGGCTTCCCAGTTGTCGAGGGCCCAGTAGATGGCCTCGGCGACCTCACCCAGGTTGTGCGGCGGGATGTTGGTGGCCATACCGACGGCGATGCCGCCGGAACCATTGATCAACAGGTTGGGGATACGGCTGGGGAGAACTGACGGTTCCTGTGTACGGCCGTCGTAGTTCGGGGTGAAATCGACCGTCTCGTGGTCGATCTCCCGGAGCATTTCCATGGCGAGCGGAGTCAGTCGGCACTCGGTGTACCGCATGGCGGCGGCGCCGTCGTTACCGCGGGAACCGAAGTTGCCCTGACCGTCGACGAGCGGGTACCGCAGCGACCACGGCTGGGCCATGCGGACGAGGGTGTCGTAGATCGAGGAGTCACCGTGCGGGTGGTAGTTACCCATCGTCTCGGCGACCGGGCGCGCAGACTTCACATAACCGCGGTCGGGCCGGTACCCGTTGTCGTACATCGCGTACAGAACACGGCGGTGCACCGGCTTGAGGCCGTCCCGCACGTCGGGCAGTGCACGACCCACGATCACGCTCATCGCGTAATCGATGTAGCTGCTCTGCATCTCCTGCTGAATGTCGACGGGCTCGATGCGGTCGTGCCCCGGTCCCTCCGGCGGCAACGTTGTGTCAGTCATGAGCTCCTTCTTCTACTCGGCTTGACGTCTCCTCGCGGACGAGCGGTCCTGCACGACGTCGCGCAACCACCCGAGTCTATAGGTGCAGGTCAGCTGTGAGGCGGAAGGACTCGGGTGCGCCGAGGAATCGGTGCCGCGAGAGTCGCCCGATTACCGGAGTTCGAGCTCTCCGCCCCGGGATTCGGCGGCGAGCGATTCCGCCGCGAGCATGTCGGCCTCGAGCTCGAGTTCGGCGGCCACGCGGTCGGGGGCCATCAGCAGCGCCGTGATGGGGATGGTCACCACGAGCATGCCGAGCACGAAGACGGGGAACAGGATCGAGAACACCTCGAGTCCGTCCGGGCGCGCCACGGCCGGGTCCACGGCGGCGCTCAGCCCGAACACCCCTGTGTAGTGCATGGTGACCAATCCGACCGCCACGACCACCGATGCGATCAGGCGGAGCGTGCGGGATTCGAGGGCCGAGATCGACCACATGATCCCGGCGCCCACCAGCAGGCCGATCAGCGCCGCGGCTGAGATGTACAGGAAGTCGGAGTCCACCGAGCCCTGGATCTCCAGGGAAGCGACGATCGCGAGCTGCATGCCGACGAACCCGACGGCCAGGAGCACCGCGCCGCCGGCGAGGCGGCCCAACTCCGTCGACGAGTTCGGCCTCCGGTGTTTGGTCGGCGGCGGGCTGACGATCAGCAACGCCACCGCGGCGGCCGCGACGGGCACCACGAACGAGATCACGATCCACAGGACGTCGTAACGCACCACGCTGCCGTACACCTCGAACCCGACCATCGCGATGTAGTGCGGCAGCCAGGCGCCGATGCCGCCGATCGACAACGCGCCCCACGCCAGCCAGAGATACCGCTGCCGCGGGTTCGGTGCGGTGACCGCCTTGCGGGCGGCGGCGATACCGACGAAGACGCCGATGAACGCCGTGACCGCGGCGAGGGCGGCGATCCAGGTGCCCATGGAGAAGTGCTGCAAGTCGTCCGACATGTTCGAAATCCTCAGTACGCGGCCGTGTGGAGCCTGGTCAGTGCGTATTCGGTGATCGCCACCAGAGCGCGTTTCGCCGATTCCCGGTCACGCGCGTCGATCGGGATGATCGGCACGTCCTCGGAGATCGCGAGGGCCGCGCGGATGTCCTCGATGGGGTACCGGGGGGCGTCGTCGAATTCGTTGATCGCGACGAGGAACGGCAACTGCCGGGCCTCGAAGAAGTCGACCGCTGCGAAACTCTCGTCCAGCCGGCGGGTGTCGATCAGGACGATCGCGCCGATCGCGCCGCGGATCAGGTCGTCCCACATGAACCAGAACCGGTGCTGTCCGGGGGTGCCGAACAGGTACAGCACCAGGTCGTCGGCCAGGCTGATGCGACCGAAGTCCATCGCGACGGTGGTCGTGCCTTTCTGCGGCGTCGCAGCGAGGTTGTCGACGCCGTCGCTGGCGTTGGTGACGAGCGCCTCGGTGCGCAGCGGGACGATCTCGGAGACAGCACCGACCAGCGTGGTCTTGCCGACGCCGAACCCGCCGGCGATCACGATCTTGGTCGAGGTCACCCGATTGCGGGGATCAGATTTCGCGAAGTCCACTGAGGACCCTTTCGATGAGTTCACGACGTTCGGAGTCGGTCGAGTCTTCCTTCAGGGTGGCCAGGATCTGCAGATGCCCGGACTCGACGAGGTCGGCGACCAGGACGCGTGCCACTCCGAGCGGCACACCCACTCGGGCGGCGATCTCGGCGACCGACGGCGACTGCTGACACAACGCGACGATCGCGGCGTTGACGTCGTCGAGCTCCCACTGCCGGTCCACCGACTGCGGGAGTGCCTGAATCAATGCCTCGAGCGCGAGCTCGACCGCGGGCCGGGTGCGGCCCGACGTGAGCGAGTACGGGCGCACGATATTCGGGCCCGACCGCTCCGAGTGGTGATCGTCCATGGGCATGGTCCGGTCAGAGACCCTGCGGGGTGCGGGCCGTGGCCTGCACCGAGGCGCCGACCCGGTCGACCAGGATCGCCATCTCGTAGCCGACCTGCCCGATGTCGCACTCGGCGTCGGTGAGCGTCGCGAGGTGGGAGCCGTCGCCGACGCTCATGAGCAGCAGGTACCCGTGCTGCATCTCGACGACCGACTGCAGCACTCCGCCGCCTTCGAACAACCGGGACACGCCGGCCGAGAGGCTGGCCAGCCCGGACGTGACCGCGGCGAGTTGCTCGGCCCGGTCGATCGGGAGGTGGGCGCTGGCCGCCATCAGGAGACCGTCCGCGGATACCAGCACGGCGTGGGAGACACCGGGGACGTCACTGGCGAAGTTCGACACCAACCAGTCGAGAGGGCGCGTGACGTCGGATCCATGAGCGGTGTTCATCGGTCTCCTTCAATGCTGTTACGTTCCGCGAGCCTCGTGGCCCTGCCGTTTCGGACGCCCTGCTGGTGACGACTGAGATTGGCGCGAATTGTCTCAGGATCACGCACGCGACGCAGGGTCCCCGTATTGTGCGCGCCTTCCACGGTGCCGGGAACCAGTCGGTCGCCGGGTCGCCGCTTCGGCAGACCGATCTCGGGGTCGACCTCGACCGGGGTCTCGCTGATTCGTTCTGCGGCGGACCATCCGGCGTCGGCGGCGGAGTGCCAGACACCCGGTGCGCCTTCGGCTCCGGTCGGATCGGTCAGCCAGTCGGACACCATGTCGGAGAAGATCGGGGTGCCGCCGCCGGGGCGGGGTGCCGCCTCGGATGGTGGCGGGTCGATCCGCGACTGGAAGAACGAGGCGGTCTTCACCGAGTTCGTGCGGTAGCGGTGCCGCACCGGAGCCTGGTCGTCGCCGTCCGGCGACGGGGACGCCGGCTGCGCCACGGTCCGCGTCTCGGCGCGGTTCTCGCTGCGCGGCGCCTGCGGTGCGTGCTGCGGTCGCGATTCCGCCGGCGCCGTGTCCGTAGCTTTGTCCGATGCCTTGTCCGGGGTCGCCGCCTGCGGTCGCCGCACGGGCAGCTTCGGCATCGCTCCGGAGCCTCGGACGGTGACGGTCTCCGAGGACTGCACGGCCGGGGCGGCGGCCGGCGATCCCGCGCCTGCTGCGATGCCACTGGCACCGGGCTGCCGTCGGGGCAGGCTGGTGCCCGAGGCGGTGGTCACCGCGCTCGCGGGAGCCGGGCTCGGTGCGGGCGGCGTGGACGGGGTGCGGACCGGCAGCCCGTTGCGGGTCGCCTGCTGCCCGTTGTCCTTCCGCGGGGCGGGGGCCGCGGGCGCCGGGATGGCGGTGCGAACCGGTGCCGCGGGGATCTTCCGCTGCGATCCCGTGTCCTGCCGGGCGGCCTGCGAGACGATCAGTGCGTTCGGGATGTGAATGCTGACGGTCACGCCGGGGTTGCGCGCGGTGTCGAACGTCGACCGCAGGCGCACGGTCAGGCCGTGCCGCTTCGCGAGCCGGCTCACGACGAACAGACCCATGTGACGCGCAGTCTCGGGACCGACCTCGCCACCCGACGCCAGGCGCTCGTTGACGGCGCGCATGTCGTCGGCCGGGATACCGATGCCGCGGTCCGCGATCTCGAGCAGCACTCCCCCGTCCACGGCGCGGGCGAAGCTGAACGTCACCGCCGTGTCGGGCGGCGAGGCGCGCAGCGAGTTGTCGACCAGTTCGGCGAGCAGGTGGACGACGTCGGTGACGACCGTTCCACTGAGCGCACCCTCGGGGGTGGCGCCCATCTGCACGCGCTGGTAGTCCTCGACCTCGGAGATTGCCGCACGCAGCACGTCGCCGAGGGGGATCGGCGCCGCCTGCGACCGACGCACGCGGGTGCCGGCCAGAATCAGCAGGTTCTCGCCGTTCCGCCGCATACGGGCGGCCAGATGGTCGAGCCGGAACAGGCTCTCGAGACGCTTCGGGTCCTTCTCCTCGAACTCGAGATTCTCGATCAGGCCGAGCTGCTGGTCCACCAGCGACTTGCTTCGCCGGGCGAGCGTCTCGAACATGTCGTTGATCTGCAGGCGGAGTTGCGCCTGCTCACCGGCGAGCTTGAGCGCCTGCCCGTGGATGTCGTCCACGGCGCGGGCGAGCTGGCCGATCTCCTCGGAGGAGTGCACGGCCACCGGCTCGAACGACAGTGCCCGCGGATCGTCACTGGCCTTGATCTGCTCGATCGCGTCCGGGAGGTCGCGGCGGGCGGCCTTCAGCGCGCCGTAGCGCAGGCGACGGATCGGGCCGATCAGCGAACGGGACACGAGGAGCGCGAGAACGAGCGCCGCGAGGAGCGTGCCGAGGACGATCGCCGTGTCACGCAGCGCGGCGGACCGGGTCTCGGCCGCGCGGACCTGCACGGTGGACGCGATGTCCTTCGCCGCCTCGCTGGTGAGCTCCTGGTAGACGTCACGGCTCGCGATGAGCGATGAGCGCAGCTGCAGGATGGGCAGCACCCCGCCGCGCGACGCGTCCGCCAGACCCTGGTCGATGAGGGCGTTGCGGCCGGCGATGTTGTTTCTCAGGGTCTCGAGGCGGGCATCGCCCTTCGGGTAGTACCGGTCGAGGACGTCGAGGAGGCTCGACTCGGCACCGGCGGCCGCGACGACGGCCGACGTGGGAATGTTGCCCGTCCGGGCCTTCTCCCGTCCGTCGGGAGCGGCGTAGGCGTCCTTCACGATGACGAGACCCATCGCCTGCTCGAACAGGCGGCGCTGCGCCTGCCAGGCGTTGGTCAGCTGGTAGCCCTTGTCGACGACCTCACTGTCCTCGATGGGGCGCACGATGTCGTCGACCTCGCGGATGAAGTCCGCGGCGAACGCGCGCTGGCGTTCGGCGAGCAGGTCGGTGGCGACACCCGGCGAATCCATCAGGTTCAGCAGGGCCCGGCCATCCGAGACGGTCTGGTTGATGGAGCTGGCGACGGCCGGATCCAGTTCGGGGTTGCGGGCCTGTTCGGCCACGTCGTCCATCAGGGATTCCGCGGTCGCCCGGTCGTCCTTTGTGAGAGTGCCCGAGGCGTAACCACTGGTCACCGTTCCCATCGAGGCCTCGAGGGCCACGATGTCCGGGACGACGACAATCTGGTCGGCCGCCTCGGTGAAGTGGACGGCGTTGCTCAGTTCGCCCTGAACCCGGAGCCCACCGAGCACCATGGCGACGGTGACGGGAACTGCGAGGACCGCGGTGACCTTCCACCGCAGACCCCAACCCTCGATATCCCAGAACTTTGCCCGGGGCGGCGAATCGTCGCTCATCCCACGCTTCCTTTCCAACCAGTCATAACTCGCCGATCTGTGCTCGTGACCACGCCCACGGCACGGCAGACGTACGGGCCGGGACGACACGCGTCGACAGAGGAAAGTGATCGATCAGTCGCGCTGCCCGACGCACCGTTGTCGAAATGTAACGAGTTCATCACATCCCCATGGGGAACGTTCTTACCACAGAAATTCCCCGATCCTTACTTTCCAGTAACATGCGCACCACTGATCCCATACGTCGCCGACGGGGGGTGGATCAGCCGACCAGGCTACACAGAATCGCGGTTCACAGTCGAGGACGGATCCACCGGCTCCCCGGTCCGCGGATCCACCGCAGACGGGAACAGCCACCGGCGTCTTCCGACCACCGGTGGCTGCACGAATCCGTATTCTCTTGCGCCCGATACCTAGACGTCCAGGAAGCGGACATCCTTCGCGTTGCGGGTGATGAAACTCCGCCGAGCCTCCACGTCCTCGCCCATGAGGACGCTGAACAGTTCGTCGGCCGCGGCGGCGTCGTCGAGCGTCACCAGACGCAGGACGCGCACCGACGGATCCATCGTGGTCTCCCACAGTTCCTTGGCGTTCATCTCGCCGAGACCTTTGTAACGCTGGATGCCGTCGTCCTTGTTGATCTTCTTGCCCGACTCGAGGCCGGCCTTGACCAGGACGTCGCGCTCGCGGTCGGAGTACGCGAACTCCGGGTCGCTGCGCTGCCACTTCAGCTTGTACAGCGGCGGCTGCGCGAGGTACACGTGGCCGTGCTCGACCAGCGGCCGCATGAACCGGAACAGCAGCGTGAGCAGCAGCGTTGCGATGTGCTGGCCGTCGACGTCGGCGTCGGCCATCAGCACGATCTTGTGGTACCGCAGCTTCGCGATGTCGAATTCGTCGTGGATGCCCGTGCCGAACGCGGTGATGATCGACTGAACTTCCGTGTTCTTCAGCACACGGTCGATGCGTGCCTTCTCGACGTTGATGATCTTTCCGCGCAGCGGCAGGATCGCCTGGTACATCGAGTCGCGGCCGGACTTCGCGGAGCCGCCTGCGGAGTCGCCCTCCACGATGTAGATCTCGGACTTGCTCGGGTCGTTGGACCGGCAGTCGGCGAGCTTGCCGGGCAGACCGCCGAGATCGGTGGCGCTCTTGCGGCGCACCAGTTCGCGGGCCTTGCGGGCGGCGACGCGTGCCTGGGCCGACGACACGGCCTTGTTCACGATGGTCTTCGCGTCGGCCGGGTTCGCCTCGAACCAGTGCGACAGGTGCTCGTTGCTCGCCTTCTGGACGAACGACCGGACCTCGGTGTTGCCGAGCTTCGTCTTCGTCTGACCCTCGAACTGCGGTTCACCCACCTTCACGGAGATGATCGCAGCGAGACCCTCACGGATGTCGTCGCCGGTGAGCTTCGGGTCCTTCTCCTTGAGAAGCTTCTTGTCGAGCGCGTACTTGTTGACCGTCGCCGTCAGAGCCGAACGGAAGCCCTCTTCGTGGGTGCCGCCCTCGTGGGTGTTGATCGTGTTCGCGAACGTGTGGACCGACTCCGAGTAGCCGGAGTTCCACTGCATCGCGATCTCGAGTTCGTGACCGGTGCCCTTCGCGGTGAAACCGACGACGGAGTTGTGGATCGGCTGCTTCGTGCGGTTGATGTGCCGCACGTAGTCCTCGAGGCCGCCCGGGTAGTGGTAGACGCGGGTCTTCACCTTGTGCACGGCCGGCGCATCCGCCGCGGCGGACTCGTCCTCGGCCGTCTTGGGGGCGTCCGCGACCTGGCTGACGACCTCCTCGGTGACCTCGGCGTCGCTGACGCGCTCGTCGGTGAGGGTGATCGTCAGGCCCTTGTTGAGGAAGGCCATTTCCTGGAGTCGGCGCGCGACCGTCTCGAAGCTGTACGTGGTGGTCTCGAAGATGTTCGGATCGGCCCAGAACCGGACCGTCGTGCCCATCTCCTTGGTGGCGTCGCCCTTGACGAGCTCACCGGGCTTGGAGTCGGTGTACGTCTGGGTCCAGCGGAATCCGTCGCGCTTGATGTCGACGTCGAGCCGGGTGGACAGCGCGTTGACGACGGAGATGCCGACACCGTGCAGACCGCCGGACACGGCGTAGGAGTCGGAGTCGAACTTGCCGCCGGCGTGCAGCTGGGTGAGGACGACCTCGACGGTGGGGACACCGGAGGCGTGCATTCCGACGGGGATGCCTCGACCGTCGTCGACAACCTGGACGCCACCGTCTTCGAGAAGCGTGATCTCGACCTTGCTGGCGTATCCGGCCATGGCCTCGTCGACGGAGTTGTCGACGACTTCCCAGATCAGGTGGTGCAGACCGCGTTCACCGGTGGAACCGATGTACATACCCGGTCGCTTACGAACGGCTTCGAGTCCCTCGAGGACGGTGATGGAAGAAGCGCCGTAGTCCTTGCTGGAGGTGCTTTTGTCTGACTTCTGGGCAGCCACGGGTGGGTAGCTCTCCTTCTCCGTCCAATGCCCGACGCAGGCGCCCACCGCCCTGGTCGGGCACGCGGGAGACGAGAATCGGGAATCTTGCCGCTAGTTACCTCGGCCATCTTACTGGTACGCCGGGCCCAGGAGCATGCTATGACACCCCTGAGCGCCCCGTAGGCGAATTTTCAGGGCGCCTGGGGAGTGAAAACCTAGGCCGATGCGCTCTCGGGCGGGCCGTCGGAGAGATCGGCCACCCGCCGGTCCTCGATGTCCAGCACGAACTCCGCCGCGAGTTGCGCGATGTCCTCGGCGTGGGAAATCGGTGACCAGTGCCCGGCGTCGACCTCCCGCCGCCGCAGGTCGGGCGCCCACTTCTCGGTGTCCTCGTACCCGACGGGCCGCACCGCCTTGTCGTTCCGGTTCAGGATCAGCTGGACAGGAACGTCGGTGTACCGGTCGCGGGGCTTCCGCAGACACGTCCGGATGTTGGCGCGGTACAGCTTGAGGCCGTTGACCATGTCGTCCGCGAGCGTCGGCGCCGGACGCACCAGCGCGGGGTCGAGGCGGTCGAAGAATTTCAGGAACGCCGGCCAGTGCCGGGAGAACCACAGCCGCAGTGGCAGTGTCGCGAGGCCGGGGATCTGGAACAGAATGGTGTATCCCGACGCCACCGCCTGGGCGAGCGGCCCACCGAAACTACGGTCCGCGAAGCGGCGGCGCATCCACTTGCCGAGATGATCGAGGTTGGGCCCGGACACCGACGTGAACGACGCGATCCGCGTGCGGGCCCCCGGCTCGCACACCGCCTCCCACGCCTCCACCGACCCCCAGTCGTGGGCGAGCACGTGCACCGGTTCGCCCGGGCTCACGGCGTCGATCACCGCGAACAGATCGTCGGCCATCGCGGGCAGCCGGTAGTCCTCGACCCGGTCCGGAACCGTGCTCCGGCCTGCGCCGCGACTGTCGTAGCGGACCACCCGGAACCGCTCGCTCAGGAACGGCACCACCCGGCTCCACAGGTCGTGGGTGTCGGGCCAGCCGTGCACCAGCACGATCGTCTCGCCGGCCGGGTTGCCGTCCTCGAAGACGGCGAGGTCGACGGAACCGTTGGTGATCCGCCGGGCGGTGCCGGAAGTGGAGGGAGTCATGGGTGTCCTCAGGTCGTTCGGTGTGTCGGGAATCGAGGGGAACTACAGGTCGAGCACGAGACGGCCGCTGTCGGCGCGGGACACGCAGATCAGCATCTCGTTCTCCTGCTCGGCGTCGGTGAGCCGCGTCTCCCTGTGGTCCGGGGTGCCGGAGAGCACCTTCACCCGGCAGGTTCCGCAGAACCCCTGCTGGCACGAATACCCGACGCCGGGCATCGTCTTCCGGATCGTCGTCAGGGCGGATTCGTCGGCGGGCACGGTGAGCACCTCGCCCGTGCTCACGAGCTGCACCTCGAACTCGGTGCCGTCGAGTACCGGTGGCGCCCCGAATCGTTCGAAATGCAATGCGGTGGCCGGGCTTCCGGGGAATGCGCGGCGTACCGACTCGAGCATCGGCGTCGGCCCGCAGCAGTAGACGGCGCCGCCCGCCACGGCACGCTCCAGCAGCTCGTCGGCGGCCGGAAGTCCGTACTCGTCATCCGGTCGAATGAAAACCCTTGACTGATCGAAGGTTTCGATCTCTTCGAGGAAGGGCATCGATTCCCGGGACCGCCCGGAGTACACGAACTGCCAGTCCATTCCCAGTTCCCGTGCCGCCCGGACCATCGCCAGGATCGGGGTGATGCCGATGCCACCGGCGACGAACAGCGCGCTCCCCTCGCCCACGAACGGAAATCCGTTGCGCGGGCCGCGAACCGTCACCGACGTCCCGGGCTCGAGGGCATGCATCTCGAGGGATCCGCCGCCCCCGTCCGGGATCCGCCGCACGGCCACGCTGTAGCCCGTGCGGTCGGACGGATCGCCGCACAGGGAGTACTGCCGTCGCAGCCCCGACGGCAGATGGAAGTCGAGGTGCGAACCCGGATGCCACGCAGGCAGTTCCGTACCGTTCGCGGCCTCGAACCGCAGCCGGACGACATTCTCGTCCGATGCGACGACGTCGCGGTGGGTGACGACCAGGGTCATCGCGACATCGGGGTTGTGTCCGGCCACCACCGGGTCGTAGTCGTACGCGGTGAGGACCCGGAGGTACTTGGCGGCGACGGCCTCGGTGATGCGCATGGCACGATCCGGGCGCGGCCGCCCTTTGATGTCCGGGGGAGCGTCGTAGCGGGGCAGCCCCTGCCCGGTCAGGACCTCCCGCACCTGTGAGAGTTTCACCGTTCCGCCGCCTGGGCGGCAGGCGAGGACGCCAGGTACTTCACGGCCTGCGCCGTCGACCCCTCGTTGCTCGGGTGGTAGCGGCGCGTGAAGTACGTGGACATCCGCTTCGCGAGCTCGCGCGCGGTCGGCAGGGTGCCGCGTTTCCCGGCCGCGAAGAAGTCGGTCAGGTGCGGTTTGCGTCGGTGCGCCGACCACTGGGCGAGTTCGGGGTCGTTGCGCATGAGGTACCGGGTGCCGCGCACCCACAGCCACACGATGACCGGGGTCACGATCACCTGGGTGCGGATCCGCCGGGACTCACGCTTGTCGAAGTACCGCATGACGTCGTAGGCGACGGAGCGGTGTTCCACCTCCTCGGCGCCGTGCCAGCGCAGCAGGTCGAGCATCGTCGGGTGCATTCCGGCGCGGTCGAGGCCGTCGGCGTTGAGTACCCAGTCCCCGAGGAACGCGGTGATGTGCTCGATGGCGGCGATGACCGCCAGCCGCTCGATCAGGTAGTTCTTCTCACGGAGTCCGGTGAGGGGCCGCGGACCGAGGATCTTGGAGAACGTCCATTCCATCTGCTCGGTGAAGGGTGTCGGGTCGAGGCCCTTGTCCTTCAGGTGCACCAGCACCCCGGTGTGAGCGTTGGAGTGCATCGCCTCCTGCCCGATGAAGCCGACGACGTCGTCGCGGAGTTGCTCGTCCTCGATCAGCGGCAGGGCCTCTTTGAACGTGTCGACGAACCACTCCTCGCCCGCGGGCAGGAGAAGGTGCAGGACGTTGAGGACGTGCGTGCTGAACGGGTCGCCCGGGATCCAGTGCATCGGGAGGTTCGACCAGTCGAACTCGACGTTCCTGGCCTGCAGCAGGATGTGCTCGGGTTCGGGGATCGCATTCCGGTTCCGGGGTGCAGTCGGGGCGGACATCTCATTACTCCTTCGTGCCGGCCGCTGCGCCACGACGAAGGGTTGTGGCACAGTTCACTCGAACAACTCGGAGTAACTGTAACACCGGGTAATAGACAAAACTAGGGACCGAACGCCCGCTCCGGCCTATCCGTAGGTGTCCCGGGGACCGCGCCCACGGATGTGTCGTTCCCCTTTTCGCCAGCTCGGAGCGGTCGGGCCGGTGATCCGCAACGACTTCACCACCCCGTCGCCGACCGCCGCGGCGATCTTCGCGAGAATCTGCGACTGCATCATCCGGAGCTGTGTCGCCCACGCCGTCGACTCCGCGGACACGCTGAGGATCCCGTCCCGCAGGCCGGTCGGTTCGGCGTGCGCGGCGATGTCCTCGCCGACCACCTGCACCCACCGCCCGAGCACCGCGCCCTCCGACACCTTCGGAGACCAGCCCCGTTGCTTCGCGAGTGCGCTGGTCAGCGCACCGAACGGCTGGGGGTCACGGTCGTCCGGGCCGGGACCGGACCAGCCCCGACGACGACGCGCGCGCAGCGCCCGGACACCGGTACCCGACCGACGGCCCTGCCCGACGGATTTCCCGCTCGCCTTCGCCGCGGCGCGGGCCTCCTCGAGGGCACGACGGGCGAGATCGATGCCCTTCACTTCGGGCTCGGGTGTGCCCGCGGGTGTCGTCGACTCCGAATCATCCGTCACGGTGGTCCTCCATCTCTTCCACTATGCGCGAGATGCGTCCACGATCGGTGTCGCGGGCCTCCACACCGAACCGGACGGCGTCGAGCTCCTCCGGAACATCTTCCGGCACGGCAGCCGTGATCAGCACCTGTTCGGCGTCCGACGCCACCTTCGCGAGCGCGCGGCGGCGTCGGCGGTCGAGTTCGGCGAACACGTCGTCGAGCATGAGCACCGGATCGCTGCCGTCCGAACGCAGCAACGCGAATCCCGCCAGCCGCAGCGACAGCGCGAACGACCACGACTCCCCGTGACTCGCGAACCCCTTGGCCGGGGTGTCGCCGAGGTGCAGTTCGAGGTCGTCGCGATGCGGTCCGACGAGACACACTCCCCGCTCGATCTCCTTGGAGCGCATCACGGACAGCTCGTTCAGGAACCGCTCCTCGAGAAACGCGATGTCACCCGCCTCCGGCACCCGCGCCGGCTCGGTGAAGTCCGGCGGCAGCGAGGAGCCGAGACTCGAGCGGTACCGGATGCTCGCGGGCCGCGACTCGGGTGCCAGCGACTGGTACGACTCCGCCAGATGCGGGGCCAGATCGTGGACGAGACCCAAACGCCCGGCGAGCAGCTGCGCCCCGTGCGCGGCGAGGTGTCCGTCCCAGACTTCCAGTGTGGCAAGGGCACTCGCGCCGTCCTCGTTCGGCCGCCCGCCGCGGGCGGACCGGCGCAGCGCGCCGCCCGCCGTCTTGAGCAGCGCCGACCGCTGGCGCAGCACCCGGTCGTAATCGGCGCGCACCGCCGCCATCCGCGGGATGCGGGACGTGAGGAGTTCGTCGAGATAGCGCCGGCGATCACCGGGATCACCGCGGACGAGCGACAGATCCTCCGGCGCGAACAGCACCGTCTGCAGAATCCCCAGGATCTCCCGCGGCCGCCGGGTGGGCGACTGGTTGATCCGCGCCCGGTTCGATTTGCCGTCGTTCAACTCGAGATCGACGGTCAGTTCCCGCCCCGCGTTGACCACGGTGGCCCCCGCGAACGCCTGACCGGTGCCCGACCTGATCAGCGGAGCGTCCGAACTCACCCGGTGCGACGACAGGGTGGACAGATAGCCGAGCGCCTCGAGCACGTTCGTCTTGCCGTGACCGTTGGGTCCGACGAAGACGGTGCATCCCGGGCGTAACTCGAGACCGAGAGCATCCCAGGAACGAAAATCTCTGAGCGAGAGAGCGCGAACGAACACCTACGTTCCAGAACCGGCTTCTGCCTCGCCGGCAGCCTTCTTCACGGCGTGACCACCGAACTGGTTGCGCAGCGCCGAGACGGCCTTCATCGCGGGCGAATCGTCCTGACGGGACGCGAACCGCGCGAACAGCGCGGCCGAGATCACCGGTGCCGGCACGGCGTGGTCGATCGCCTCGAGCACCGTCCACCGACCCTCACCGGAATCGTCTGTGTACCCGGAGATCTCGGCGAAATCGGGATCTTCGCCCAGCGCCTTGACGAGGAGGTCCAGCAGCCATGACCGCACCACCGTGCCCTTGGACCATGCCCGCAGCACCGCGTGGACGTCCGTGACGAGGTCCTCGGCCTCGAGCAGTTCGTAGCCCTCGGCGTACGCCTGCATCAGCCCGTACTCGATGCCGTTGTGGATCATCTTCGCGTAGTGACCTGCGCCGATCGGGCCGGCATGAGCGAATCCGTCCGCCCGCTCACCCTCGGGCCGCAGAGCGTCGAAGATCGGCAGCGCGCGATCGACGTCCGCGTCGGACCCACCGACCATCAGCCCGTAGCCGTTCTCGAGTCCCCAGATACCGCCGGACACACCGCAGTCGAGGTAGCCGATGCCGCGGGAGCCCAGCAGTTCACCGTGAATCTTGTCGTCGGTATATCTCGAGTTGCCGCCGTCGATCACCAGGTCGCCGGTCTCGAGCACCGACGACAGCTCGGTGACCGTGTCATGGGTGATCTTTCCCGCCGGCACCATCACCCACACGACCCGCGGGGTCTCGAGTCGTTGCGCAAGCTCCGCCAGAGAGGCCACATCCGTGACCTCGGGGCGAGGGTCGTAGCCGACCACCTCGTGCCCGTGCGCGCGCAACCGCTCGCGCATGTTGAAACCCATCTTTCCGAGCCCGACCAACCCGATCTGCATCGTGATCTCCGTCCACTCGTGAGATTTCGTTCGGCAGTGCTGGTTTCGCCGTCGCGAAGACTCAGCCCGGCAGACGCACCGGCATCAGCAGGTACGTGTACGCGCTCTCCGGCGCCGCGAAGCTACCGGAGTCGTCGGGTTCGATCTCGTCCTCGGTGGCCGGACGCAGCACGGCCGGGCGGCTGGGGGTCGTGAAACCGAACAGCACATTTTCGCTGTGCAGCGAAGACAGTCCGTCGATCAGGTAGCCGGGGTTGAAGGCGATGGTGAGCGGCTCGCCCTGGAACATCGCGTTCAAGCCTTCCTCGGCACGGCCGGCGTCGTCGCCACCGGCGGACAGGAGAAGTCCCTCGGTGGAGAACTGCAGACGGACCTGCGCGCCACGCTCGGCGACGAGGGCCACACGCTTGATGGCCTCGACGAGCGGCGCGATCTCCACCGTGGCCAGCGCCGTGTGCTCGGACGGCAGCAGTTGCCGGAACTTCGGGAATTCGGCGTCCAGTAGGCGGGTGGTGGTGCGGCGACCGTCGTTGACGATGCCGAGGAGTCCGTCGTTGCCCACCGACGAACCCGAACCGAGAGCCAGTTCGACCGGCGAAGTGGCATCTCCTGCAAGTGTTTTCGCGGACTCGGACAGCGTCTTCGCGGGGATGAGGACGGCCGCGGTGGTGTCGGGGTTCGCCGGCGACCACTCGAGTTCGCGAACCGCGAGCCGGAACCGGTCGGTGGCCGCGAGGACGATGGCGTTGCGCTCGATCTCGACACGGATGCCCGTGAGCATCGGGAGGGTGTCGTCCTTGCCCGCCGCGACGGCCACCTGGCTGATCGCCTCGGAGAACAGGTCGGCAGGGATCGATCCGGTCTGCTGCGGCAACTGCGGAAGCTGGGGGTAGTCCTCGACCGGCATCGTGGGCAGCGAGAACTTGGCGCTTCCACAGGTGATCAGGACGCGGGTGCCCTCGAGCGTCACGTCGACCGGCTTGTTGGGGAGCGACTTCGTGATGTCGGCGAGCAGCTTGCCCGAGACCAGTACCTGACCGGCGCTACCGACCTCGGCTGCGACCCTGACCTGCGCCGATACCTCGTAGTCGAATCCGGAAACCGTCAATCCCTGCTCGGTCGCGTCCAGGAGGACACCGCCCAGAACCGGCACCGGAGGCCGTGACGGCAGACTGCGAGCGACCCATGCCACTGAATCAGCGAATTCTTCCCGGGAGACACGAAACTTCAGGCTTCCAAGCTCCATCGCCGGGTTGTTCCTCTCGGTAGGCACGGTTGATCGCCACGGTCGGGCCGTGACCACAGCACTGCAGTCTTTCACAGAGCAGCGATGCATAACCGTATGCCCTCGAGGACGAACTTGAAAGCCGAATGGTCCCGTCCTCGAGTCTCCGACGGAGGCCTGTGAACCGACGCGATCCCCAACCCTGTTTTCAAAGAGTTTTCTATAAGAATTAACGAGAAGTACTATTAGGTCCTGTGGAATCTGTGGACGAACGGCTGTAGACGCTGGTCGGTCCGCCTCGAGGAATGGGGAATTCTCGAGGACAAACTCGAGGACTAAATCGGCCCGCATGTGGACTACTCGAGGTTGTTCAAAGTTCTGCACGTTCTGTCCACAGGGATTCCACCTCATCCCCACACTTATCCACAAGTGTGCATGCTTTATCCCAGGTCCCGGCGTCGGCGTGTTGCACCGGTGTGTCGCGTCGGCCGCGGTTCGCCCGCGCCTCGAGTAGACCCTCGAGGACCGGCTCGAGCGGCACCTCGAGGACGCGCTCGAGCTCACCCTCGAGGACCGGCTCGAGGCACCCCTCGGGTCATTCCCGTGTCGACCGGGCACCCGGCACGCTGCGAGGCCCGGAGCGCAGCAGCCCGGAAACGGCCTGTGCCCCCGGTAGGCGGCTACCAGGGGCACAGGAGAGGCGGTGGGTGTCGACTACCTCTTGGAACGCTGCTTGATCCGGGCCGTCAACTCCTGGACCTGGTCGTAGACCTTCCGTCGTTCAGTCATCTCCTTGCGAATCTTCTTGTCCGCGTACATGACGGTGGTGTGGTCGCGGCCGAACGTCTGCCCGATCTTCGGCAGGGACAGATCGGTGAGTTCACGGCACAGGTACATGGAGATCTGGCGGGCGGACGCCAGCGGACGCGCCTTGCCGGGGCCGCAGAGGTCGTCGATGGACATGTTGAAGTACTCCGCGGTGACCGCCATGATCGTCGCGGCGTTGATCTCGAGACTCGACGAGTCCGGCATCAGGTCGCGCAGCACCACCTCGGCGAGCGTGAGGTCCAGGGGTTGCCTGTTCAGGGACGCGAAGGCCGTCACCCGAATGAGGGCACCCTCGAGTTCCCGGATGTTGCGTTCGATCCGGGAGGCGATCAACTCGAGGACGTCGTCGGGCACCTCGAGCCGGTCCATTCGGGCCTTCTTGCTGAGGATCGCGATGCGGGTCTCGAGTTCGGGAGGCTGGACGTCCGTGATCAGGCCCCATTCGAACCTGGTGCGCAGGCGTTCCTCGAGAGTCGCCAGTTGCTTCGGCGGTCGGTCGGACGACACGACGATCTGCTTGTTCGCATTGTGCAGGGTGTTGAAGGTGTGGAAGAACTCCTCCTGGATACCTTCCTTGCCCTCGATGAACTGGATGTCGTCGACGAGCAGCACGTCGGTCTCGCGGTAGCGGCGCTTGAACGCCACCTTGCGGTCGTCACGGAGGCTGTTGATGAAGTCGTTGGTGAATTCCTCGGTGGAGACGTACTTCACCCGCATGCCGGGGAACAGCCGCTGCGCGTAGTGGCCGGCCGCGTGCAGGAGGTGCGTCTTGCCGAGTCCCGAGGCTCCCCACACGAACAGCGGGTTGTATGCGCGCGCCGGTGCTTCGGCTATCGCGACGGCGGCGGCGTGGGCGAACCGGTTGGACGAGCCGATCACGAACGTGTCGAACGTGTACTTCGCGTTGAGGCTGTTGCCCCCCGTCGCCGCAGGTGCCGGGCCCGTGGGCGGCTTCGTGAAGTACGACGGCCAGGATTCGTGGACGCTGGCGATGGCCTCGCTGTCGTCGTCGACCTCCTCGAAGTCCGTCGTGTCGGTATACGGCTGATCTTCGGCGCCGAATCGGCGCCGCCGGTACGAACCGGAACTGGTGACGGACGGCTCGAGATGGCGAGGGGTGTGCACAGGTTCCGGTTCGGGCCTGCGCTCCCGGGTCGGGGCCTCGGATTCGGGTTCGTCGTCGACCGGGGCCGCGATGCGCACACCGAGGCCTTCCACCTGCTCACCGAGATGGCGGCCGAGCGCGTGCAGGATCGGCTCACGGAGATCCCGCTCGATCGCCTCCTGGGCGAACGGGGACGGCACGGACAGGAGCGCGAAGCCCTGGGCGAGTGTCAGTGGTTTGACGAGCGCCAACCACGCCTTCTGTCCCCTCGTCAACGGCGGCAGATCGCCGCCGGGCGAATCGGATGTGAGGTCGGCGACGACGTCGATCCAGATCCGTGCGAGCGCATTCGGATCGTCGTTCACGTGGTTCCTCTCCAGTGTTTCGCGGGCTCGGCGCCGGCGGTGCCGAGTCGAGATGTCGGTGCCGTCGTCGAGGTGGATTCGGGAGTTCCCCGACCTGGGGATGAACCCCGTACGGACCTACGAATATGCCATCTGAACTGTGTTTCCACACAATTATCCACAGATGTGGACAAAGCGCAGACGTCCCCCGTCGAGACGCCGTTGCGTGACGAAAAGTCCAGATTGAGCGCGCTGACCTGCGCCTATGCATGCGAAACCTGGATGAGCGGGTTCGAGGACCCGGGAGATGAAGGGTGTCAACAACCCTCGTGGCGATCCGAAGCGGCGCAGCATCTGTGCCCTGTGGATGAATTGTGGTGAATGTGCAGATGAGAACGCTGAAGTCGAGAGCTGGGCACTCGATCAGGGTTCATCGGCGAGACCATGCATAGACGCTAGCAACAGTGTCGGCAACCTCACAGCGGTTTGGCACATTGCAAGGTGGGGTGCAAGCATTTGTCGATCCTCGGCGTGTCGGTCCACCGATTCGCGGGGGAATCGCAGGTGAGCGAGTTTGACCTGACCGGGAGTGGTAAGTACTCTCGAACAGTCACCCTGTGGTGAGGTGGCGGTTTCGTGCTGGCTCGAGTCCAGTTTCGGAAGCGTTTCATCCCCACCTGTGGATGAACACCTGAGTTTTCGCCAATGTTAGATCCATGACGCCGGGAGGCGTCGATGAACTTCGAGGAGTGTTGACCGTGGCCAAGGGCAAGCGGACGTTCCAGCCGAACAACCGACGCCGCGCGCGCGTTCACGGCTTCCGTCTTCGTATGCGGACCCGTGCGGGTCGTGCAATCGTTTCGGCGCGTCGCCGTAAGGGCCGCGAATCCCTCACCGCCTGATCCCGACACTGGGTTCGGGAGCTCGGGGTGTTGCCTGAGCCGCACCGATTGCGTCGTCATTCAGATTTTTCGTTGACTGTGCGACGCGGTCGGCGGATGGGAAGACGCGACCTGGTTGTGCACGCATTCGACCGTGCACAGGCAGATGAGCTGGTGAGTAGCGGCGGTCCGCGATTCGGACTGGTTGTGAGTAAGGCTGTCGGGCCGGCGGTGATTCGACATCGAGTCGCACGCCGGCTTCGTCATATCTGCATCGACCTGGTGGACGTCGTTCCACAGGGAACCGATGTGGTGATTCGGGCTCTTCCGGGAGCCGCGACTGCAAGTAGCCGGGACCTGGAGAAGCAACTCCGTGCAGGTCTCCTTCGATTGGACCTTCTTGCGCCCGTGAGTAACTCCACATGAAAAGCGCACTTCACGAGTCGCGCGCCGACACGGCCGAGGGCACCTCCTCGGCCGCATCCGCATGGAAGTCGGTCCGTGCGCTACCGGCGCGCACCCTCATATTCTTCATCGAGCTCTACCGGACGTATGTGTCGCCTCTGAGGTTGCCGACCTGCCGGTTCATGCCGACCTGTAGCGAGTACGCGGTGGAAGCCCTGCGTACCCACGGGGCGATCAAAGGTCTTGTATTGACGGTGGTTCGGTTGGCCAAGTGCGCCCCCTGGCACCCTGGTGGGTGGGACCCGGTTCCCGGTGGGCCGGATTCAACCGACCGTCATGCGGGTAGCCGCCATTGCTGTCCGGCGAACGTGGACGAACAGAGGAGTACATAGAGCCGTGCTCGACTTCATTTACTATCCGGTGTCCGGGATCCTCTGGGTCTGGCACAAGGTCTTCGGTGCCATTCCCTTCCTGGGTCCGGACAGCGGAATCACGTGGGCGCTCTCCGTGGTGTTCCTCGTGTTCACGCTGCGTGCGGTGCTGTACAAGCCGTTCGTCAAGCAGGTCCGGACGACGCGCCAGATGCAGGAACTTCAGCCGCAGATCAAGGCTCTGCAGAAGAAGTATTCGGGTGACCGCCAGCGCCAGGCCGCCGAGATGCAGAAGCTCCAGAAGGAGCACGGGTTCAACCCGATCATGGGTTGCCTCCCGGTTCTCGCGCAGGCGCCGGTCTTCATCGGCCTGTTTCACGTGCTTCGCTCGTTCAACCGCACCGGCACCGGTATCGGTCAGCTCAGCATGTCGGTCGAGGCCAACGCGAACACGCCGAACTACTTCTTCAGCGTCGAGGACGTGCAGTCCTTCCTGAGTGCCCGACTGTTCGGTGCTCCCATCTCGGCCTGGATCACCATGCCGAAGGCGCAGCTCGATGCGTTCGCCGCATACGGTCCCATTCCCACGGTCCTGAACATTGCCGTCGTCGCGGTGCCGTTGATGGTCATCGCCAGCATCGCGACGCACTTCAACTCCCGCGCGTCCGTCGGGCGCCAGAGCCCCGAGGCCGCGGCCAACCCGCAGTCCGCGATCATGAACAAGCTCGCGCTGTACGTCTTCCCGCTCGGTGTCCTCGTCGGTGGCCCGTTCCTCCCGATCGCAATCCTCCTGTACTGGGTGAGTAACAACATCTGGACGTACGGGCAGCAGCACATCGTCTTCCGCCGCATCGACGCGGAAGAGGAAGAGAAGAAGCAGGCAGCTATCGCACGCCGCGCCGACAACGCCCCGAAGCCCGGCGCGCGCCCGGATCTCGCCAAGAAAAAGAAGAAGTCCGCGACCGCAACGGACGGTTCTTCCTCGGACGGTGAACCCGAGATCGTGGAGGGCGTGGTCGAAGACAACGCCTCCGATCAGGTGAGCGGTGACGGTTCGGCGTCGGGTACGTCGAAGCCGAAGCCCGGTGCCCGCCCCCAGTCCAACCGCGGAAAGTCCCCCAAGCGCAAGCGGCGCTGATTCAGAAAAGAGAACGAGCATGGCTACTGAGCCTGACATCGCAGTGGACGGAGATGAGACAGACGTGACTGCAACGACGCAGAACCCGGACACCGAGGTGGATTCCGATTCTGACGACTACCTGATCGAGGAAGGGGAAATCGCCGGCGACTACCTGGAGCAGTTGCTCGACGTCCTCGACTTCGACGGCGATATCGACCTGGACGTCGAGGGTGACCGCGCCGTGGTCAGCATCGACGGTGGGGACGACCTCACGAAACTGGTCGGTCGCAAGGGTGAGGTGCTGGACGCGCTTCAGGAGCTGACTCGCCTCGCGGTGCAGCAGGCAACGGGTGAGCGCAGTCGACTGATGCTCGACATCGCCGGATGGCGTGCCGGACGTCGAGCAGAACTCACCGAGCTGGGTTCGTCCGCAGCGCGTCGTGTTCTCGAAAGCGGTGAGCGCGAGGAGCTTGCTCCGATGACGCCGTTCGAGCGCAAGATCGTCCACGACGCAGTCGCGAAGGTCGATGGCGTGTCCAGCGAGAGCGAGGGCGCTGAGCCGTCACGTCGCGTGGTCGTCATCAAGGACTGATCCACAGGAGCATCACCCAGGCGGGCTCCCGGACTCACATCCGGGAGCCCGCCTTCTTTTGTCACCCTGGTCGTGTGCCGTCACTCTGGATCACTTTCGTTTCACGTGAAACACCGACCCCTCCCCTCCCCCACCGAGAGTCCGGTGTCTGCAGTGAGATTGCGATCGAGGATTGCGGTCATCCTCGGCATCGCCGGAAGATTCCTTCACTACTCCCTGCCTCGAGAGAACCGCGTTGATCGTCCACGGGCGATATCGGTTCGGCTGCTCGACCCACGCCAGGAGCGGTGGACGAGGGCAAGAGTGCAGGACCCAGAGATGTCCTGAGACACCGCCCGCTCACGCGACCCGACGTGGCGCGATGAGTTTCGACGCCTCCCGAAGTCCACACCATCGAGCGGACCGAACCGCGCGGCCGATTGGGATGGAGCGAGCGATGAGCGAGGACGAACGACAGATTCGGAATCTGATCGAACGGTGGGTCGAGGCTGTGCACGACGGTGACATGGCCGGGGTTCTCGCGGACCACTCCGACGACATCGTGATGTTCGACGTGCCACCGCCCTACGAGGGTGCGCGCGGGATCGATGCGTACCGCGAGACATGGCCACCGTTCTTCGAATGGCAGGCGCAGGGCGCGCGATTCGAGATCGTCTCACTGGAGGTGACAGCCGGCGAGGACGTCGCGTTCGGCCACGCGCTCCTGCGCTGTGGAATGGAAGCGGAAGTCGCCGACAATCCGGAGAACCGGCTTCGGCTGACGGTGGGGTTGCGGAAGGAAGATGGTCGTTGGGTCGTTGCGCACGAGCATCACTCCTTTCCTGACACGAGTGTCTGAAGCCGGCAAGTGCGGTGCCTCGGGCCGCCATTCAGTGTTTTCACAGATTTTTAGGTTGTAGGTTCACCCACCCAGCCATACCGGGAAGTTTCGTCACTGTGATGATTGCGAAGTCGGGAATCACCGAAGTGATCGACCGGGTGTCAGCCATTGTGTAGGCATGGGTGGGCCCTTCCGGTGAAGGGCATCGGTTCGGCGATCCGTCGCCGGAACTCCGCCGCCCTCTCGGGGCGCCGCGAGGTGGTGCGGAGTGGTGCGCGGAACACGGTCAGTGATCTCCCGTCTGTTCCACGTGAACGCCGGGTTGTGTGTTCCACGTGAAACCGCCCGCACCAACCGGGTGCAGTGCTGCCGAGCGTTGTGGGCTATTCGTCCGGTCGGCGCAGAGTCCCGAACCAGGTATGAGCCGTCGGCCGCCGTTCCACGTGAAACATCCGGACGGCGATCTCCCCGTCGTTGATTGGCGGAATCCGCGGCGGGTCGCGTGCGCGAGATCGTCGCTCCGAGCAGATTCGCGTGGCCGTGGGGTGTGAACGGACCCAACCCCTCCCCTCCCCCGCCGGGAGGGGTGCGGCTCGACACTGTTCCGGCGTTGCGCGTTCGAGTTGACGGACATACGCGGGAGTGAGGGCGGATAATGGAGAGGCTGTGTTTGTTGATTTCGCGTTGTTCGCGGGAGGATGTTTCACGTGGAACCGAATGGTGGAGAGCCGGCCGAATGGGACGAACAAGCGGCGGCACGCCAGGTGTTCGGTGAACGATTCGACATTGCTGAGCGCTACTACAAATCGCTGGCGACGGACGGTGTCGAGCGAGGGTTGATCGGTCCGCGGGAAGTCCCGCGTCTGTGGGAGCGACATCTCCTAAACTGTGCCGTCGTCGGTGAATTGATCGCCGAGGGCGAGTCGGTGGTCGATGTGGGAAGCGGCGCCGGATTGCCGGGGATCCCGCTCGCGATCGCACGGCCGGATCTTCGGATCACCTTGGTCGAGCCGCTACTGCGCCGCTCGGTGTACCTCGCCGAGTTCGTCGAATCCAACGGACTGGACGTGCTCGTGGTGCGGGGACGAGCCGAGGAGTCGGGTGTCGTGAAGGAAGCAGGCGGCGCCGACGTCGTGACGTCGCGCGCCGTGGCCCCTCTGGAGAAGTTGGCGAAGTGGTCGCTGCCGCTCATCCATGAGCATGGGAGAATGCTCGCATTGAAAGGTTCGAGCGCCGCCGAAGAGATTTCCCGTGACCGCGCTTCCCTGACTCGGTTGGGTGCTGGCAAGCTGGATATCGTGGAATGCGGAGTGGGACTGCTTCCTGTCCCCACCGTTGTCGTTCGGGCAGAGCGGGTGCCGAAACGCCGTCAGCGTCGATGACGATGGGGACGGTGGATAGCGAGTGAGTATGTCGAGTAACGAGCGATTCCCAATTGAAGGAGTAGTCAATGTCGGGTGGGCCTGAATCCGCCGTTTCACGTGAAACAGTTTCACGTGAAACCGACCATCGATCCGACCAGGCGACGAGCTCCGAGAACGGAGACGACGGATTCACGGCCCCCTACAACGGAATCTCCGCGGCGGAGACTCCCATCGGCGCCGCCGCGCATCGCGCCAGCCAAGTGCTGCATCCGCATTCGGTGACGCTGCCGAAGCCACCCGAACGGCGCATCCTCACGATCGCCAATCAGAAGGGCGGCGTGGGTAAGACGACCAGCGCGGTCAATCTTGCGTCCGCCCTGGCGGTGCAGGGACTCACGGTTTTGGTGATCGACCTCGACCCGCAGGGCAATGCGAGCACCGCATTGGGGGTCGCCCACCATTCCGGGGTGCCCTCCAGCTACGAACTCCTTCTCGGCGAAGTGACGGCCGCGGAGGCGATCCAGAAGAGCCCGCACAGCGATCGGCTCTTCTGCATTCCGGCGACCATCGACCTCGCCGGCGCCGAGATCGAGTTAGTGTCCATGGTCGCCCGCGAGGGGCGCCTCAAGGGCGCGTTGTCGGCTAAGGCTCTCGGTGAGGTGGACGCGGACTTCATCCTCATCGACTGCCCGCCCTCGCTCGGACTGCTCACCGTGAACGCGATGGTCGCGGCCAAGGAAGTCCTGATTCCGATCCAGTGCGAGTACTACGCACTGGAGGGTGTGGGACAGCTTCTGAGGAATATCGAGTTGGTGCAGGCGCATCTGAACCCCGAACTCCACGTGTCGACGGTCCTGCTCACGATGTACGACGGGCGCACCAAATTGGCCGACCAGGTAGCCGAAGAGGTCCGTAACCACTTCGGTGACGCCGTCCTCCGTGCTGTGATCCCCCGCAGCGTCAAGGTGTCCGAAGCCCCGGGGTACGGGATGACTGTGCTCGACTACGACCCCGGATCGCGGGGCGCGATGAGTTACCTCGACGCGGGACGTGAACTCGCGGCACGCAGCGCAAAGACCACGAAGCAGGAGCAGCGATGAGCCAGACGCGCAAGGGTGGACTCGGCCGGGGACTGGCTGCGCTCATTCCTACCGGACCGGCCGCGGGTCCGGGTCTGGGCAACGCCGCCGCCGACGTCGTTATCGGGGCGGATCGCCGCAACGTTCTGACGGCTCCGGCACCGAACTCGTCGGACTCTGCGACCGACGAAGACACGGCGCCTGCGTCTACGGGAAAAACGTCGTCCAAGAGTAAGGGTGACAAGAACGGCGCCGCCGCAACGTCCGGCAACGGCGCGGAACCCCTCCCCTCCCCCACCGGAGCGGTGTACCGGGAGATCGCTCCCGACCTGATCGAGCGGAACCCCAAGCAGCCACGCCAGGTGTTCGACGACGACGCTCTCGCCGAGTTGGTCCACTCGATTCGTGAGTTCGGTCTGATGCAGCCGATCGTGGTGCGCCCGATCGACGGCGGCAAGTTCCAGCTCGTCATGGGTGAGCGTCGGTGGCGTGCCGGCCAGGAAGCCGAACTCGAGACGATCCCGGCGATCGTGCGCGAGACCGGTGACGACGCCATGCTCCGAGACGCCCTCCTGGAGAACATCCACCGCGTCCAGCTGAACCCACTCGAAGAGGCGGCGGCGTACCAGCAACTGCTCGAAGAGTTCGAGGTGACCCACGAGGAACTGGCCGCGAAGATCGGTCGCTCGCGTCCGGTCGTCACGAACATGATTCGTCTGCTCAAGTTGCCGATTCCCGTGCAACGCCGGGTGGCGGCGGGTGTCCTGTCCGCCGGGCACGCTCGCGCGCTGCTGTCGCTCGAGGCGGGCGCCGACGCGCAGGAAGTGATGGCGGCGCGGATCGTCGCCGAGGGGATGTCCGTCCGCGCGACGGAGGAAGCGGTGACGCTCGCCAACCGCAGCGACGACCAGGTGCAGCCTGCGCAACGACGCAAGCCGATCCAGATGCCGGGTCTGCAGGACGTCGCCGAGCGACTGTCGGATTCGTTCGACACTCGGGTCACCGTCAGCCTCGGCAAGCGCAAGGGGAAGATTGTGGTCGAGTTCGGTTCGGTGGACGATCTTCAGAGGATCGTTGGGATGATGGAGGCACAGAAGGCCGATTCGTGAGCGCCTGAGAGAGGTAGAAGTACCCACGGAGGATCCGTCACTGTGACGGTGATCGCCGGCGGACCGACTGCAGCGAAACTATCGGGGGCGAAAAATATTGAATACCAGAGGATGTCGCATGATCTGCGGTAGTGACATTGGGAGGCTGAGCTAGCCCGTGTCGACTCACGTCACATCGCTCACTCTCGACGGCTTGGACAAGCTCTCCGCCCACGCCCGCCGCTGTGTCTTCTGGGAAATGGACCCGGCAGCCATCCACAGCTCCCGCGGCTTCTGCGACCAGGAGTTCGAGAAGGAAGCCTGGCTCTCGATGGTCATGCTCGAGTGGGGCTCGTGCGGACAGGTCGCCGTCATGGACGGCAAGCCCGTCGGCAGCGCGCTCTACGCTCCCCCGCGCACGGTGCCCCGCGCGCAACTCCTCCCGACCGCCCCGGTCGGCGCCGACGCCGTCCTCCTCACCAGCCTCCGGCTCGAGCCGGCCGGCGAGGAACAGAATCTGGGAACCACGTTGATCCAGGCCGTGGTGGCCGATCTGGTGCGCCGCGGTGTCCGTGCGCTCGAGGCGTTCGGGATCCGCGACACCGAGGGATCGGGACTGGTCGACACGCACGGGGTGGCGTCGGCGACCGCGGCCCGGGAGTGCTCCCCCGAGGAGTGCATGATCCCCGCCGATTTTCTCGAGGACAACGGATTCGAAATCGTCGCACCCCATCACCGGTTCCCGCGCCTGCGGCTCGAGCTGAACCGGGATCACGGGTGGAAGGAAGACGTGGAGGCAGCGCTGGAGCGGCTGATTCACACCGCGTCGGTGAGCATGGTCGACATCGGGGAGCGCACACCCGTCGGAGCGCACTGAGCGCTCACGGCGGGTGGTCAGGAACGTTCGGAGGCCGACAGCTCTTCGGCGAGCAGCTCGGCGAACGTGAACGTACCGGTGGGCTGATCGTCCTGACCGAGCAGGTACAGCCGCTTCACGGAGATGAGGATCGCTTCGGCGATGGCGTCACGCGCCCGCGGGTTGGACAGCACCGCGGCATCGAGGTCGTTGGTGAGGTACCCGAGGTCGATCTGCACGGTCGGCATGTTGGTGAGGCGCAACAGATCCCAGGTGCGGCCGTGGGTCCGGCAGTCCTGCAGCGGCGTGCGGGCCACGATCTCGCGCTGGATGAACCCTGTGAGAACCTGGCCGATCATCGACGTGGAACCGTGTGAGTTGCCGAAGTGAAAGCTTGCGACACCGTTCGCGGACGGGCTGACGTTGCCGTCGCAACGCAACGAGATCATCAGGTCGGCATCGAACGCGTTGGACGTGGACGCACGCTCGATGTCCGTGGGATTCGCGTGGTACGGGCGGGACAGGAACGTTTCCATTCCGGTCGCGGCCATGCGGCCCTCGAGGCGGCTGGCGAGGTCCCACAGGATGTCGGACTCCGAGATCGTGCCGTACGGGGAGCGCACGATGGTGCCGTAGGTGTCGCCGCCGAGACCCGGGTCGATGATGATCCGCTTGCCGCTCAGCTGGGGGCCGGAGCTGCGCACCATCTCTTCCTCGCTCATCGCGTGCGGCGAGCCACCGGTGACACGGGTTCCGAGCAGTTCGAGCGACCGGAGGGTGGCGGGACCGCAGATGCCGTCGGCGGCGATACCGATCTCCCGCTGGAACGAGGACAGTGAGTCGTGGGTCTGCGGTCCGAAGAATCCGTCGACGCGGCCCACGTAGAAACCGAGGTCCTGCAGGCGGGTCTGCAGGGTGGCGACGTCATCGCCGTAGAGCGGCGCGGACAGCTGATAGATCAGCGTCCGGGCCCCGAGACGGTAGGACGCCTCTTTCATGGACCGGTAGGTGGCGGGACCCACGATTCCGTCGACGAGAAGCCCACGCTGCTGCTGGAAGGCCCGCACGGCGCTGTCGAGATGGTGATCGAACACGGCGTCGGGGGCGATCCAGTGTGAACCGTTGGCGCTCTCGCGTCGGGGGCCGCCGACACCGTTGTGGAGGAATCCGAGACCGGCCAGAGTGCCCCGAATCTCAGCGACGGCCGGACCGGTGTCGCCGTGACGGAGTCGGTGCATGTTTCAGGGCCTCTCAGTCCGATTCAAACGAGTCTCGGTACAAACAAAACGATCGATGTGCCCGGTCGGTCTAACTGATGCGACTGGAGCACATCGATCGATTGTCTCAGAGATTCCCACAAAATCGGGAATCGCGCCGGGTGTTCAGGTGTCGATCAGAGAACGTCGGCGAGCTCTTTCAGCAGCGCAGCCTTGCCCTTGGTGCCGACGATCGTGTTGATCGGCTTGCCGTCCTTGAACAGGATCAGCGTCGGAATCGACATGACCTGGAAGTCGCGGGCGGCACCCGGGTTGGCGTCGATGTCGAGCTTCGCGATGGTCAGCTTGTCGCTGTGCTCACCGGCGATCTCCTCCAGGACGGGGGCGATCATCTTGCACGGGCCGCACCAGGTGGCCCAGAAGTCGACGAGGACGGGCTTGTCGCTGGAAATGACGTCCTGCTGGAACGAATCATCGGTGATGGTGACGGTATTCGACACGGGGATTTCCCTTACTCGAGGTGGGTGTGTGGGGGTGCTCAGGCGTCGACCGGTGAACCGGCGGCGGCCACGGTGTTGGCGGTGATGTCGCCGCGCTCGGCCAGCCAGCGCTCGGCATCCATCGCCGCGGAACATCCGGTGCCTGCGGCGGTGATCGCCTGCTGGTAGATGTGGTCCACCAGGTCGCCGGCGGCGAAGACGCCGTCCACGGAGGTGGCGGTGGTCGGGTTCTGGACGATCACGTATCCGGCGTCGTCGAGGTCGACCTGACCCTTGACGAGTTCGCTGCGCGGGTCGTGTCCGATGGCGACGAACATGCCGGTGACGTCCAGCGTGGACGTCTCGCCGGTGACGGTGTCGCGGATCACGAGGCCGGTGACGCTGTTCTCCCCCAGCACCTCGACGGGCGCGGCGTTGGTCACGAATCGGATCTTCGCGTTCGCCTTGGCGCGTTCGAGCATGATGCGGGACGCACGGAACTCCTCGCGGCGGTGCACGACGGTGACGCTGCGAGCGAAGCGGGTGAGGAAGGTGGCCTCCTCCATGGCGGAGTCGCCGCCGCCGACCACGACGATGTCCTGATCCTTGAAGAAGAATCCGTCACAGGTGGCGCAGGCGCTGACGCCGCGGCCGAGCAACTTCTCCTCACCGGGAATCCCCAGGTAACGGGCTGCGGCACCCATGGCCAGCACGATGGCGTGCGCCTGGTAGGTCTCGCCGTTCACGACGACCTTCTTGATCGGGCCCGTGAGGTCGATCTCCTCGACGTCCTCGGTGCGGATGTCGGTGCCGAAGCGCTTGGCCTGCTCGCGCATCTGGTCCATCAGGTCGGGTCCCATGATTCCCTCACGGAATCCGGGGAAGTTCTCGACCTCGGTGGTGGTCATGAGGGCGCCACCGAACTGGGTCCCCTCGAATTGCAGCGGTTCGAGTTCCGCGCGCGCCGCGTAGACGGCAGCGGTGTATCCGGCAGGTCCCGAACCAACGATGATGAGTTCATGAACCGTCGATGGAGTGGTCATGCGGGCCTTCCGGTAGTGAGGGGTGCTCAGTCGTATCGATCAACACCAGACTAAAGGGTGTTGTTCCCGGGCTGCAGGTGATACCGGTCGCTCCCCTCTCGGCACCCTGATCAGCGCAGAGTCTCCCGGATGACGCAGTGTGTGCCCGTGTAGATGGTGGGCATGCATTTGTTGCAGTGGATGCAGAGTCCCTCGGGCACGTGCTGGTCGTGGAACTTGTTGACGAGGTCGGGGTCACGGAGCAGGGCCCGGGCCATCGCGACGAAGTCGAAGCCCTCGCCGAGGGCGTTCTCGATGGTGTCGAGCCGGTTGATGCCGCCGAGGAGGATGAGTGGCATCGACAGCGCCGCACGGAACTGCCGGGCCATCGGGAGAAAGAACGCCTCCTCGAACGGATAGGTCGGAAAGATGCGCGGCCCGTACACCTTCAGGCCCCAGCCAACCAGTTTCGGCTGGGAGGCAACGAATTCCGCCATCGGGACGTCGCCCCGGAAGAAGTACATGCCGTTGAGCAACGAGCTGCCGCCGGTGAGCTGCAACGCGTCGAGGTGCCCATCTGCTTCGAGAAGCTGGGCGATGCGCAGGCTGTCGTCGAGCCACAGCCCCTTCGGGACACCGTCCGTCATATTGAATTTCGCCGTCACGGCCACCGAGTCGTCGGCGGCGCGGCGCACCCGTTCGATCACCCGGCGGGGGAAGGCGGCCCGCCGCTCGAGGCTGCCCCCGTACTCGTCCGTGCGTCTGTTGAGATTCGGGCTCATGAACGAGCTGAGGAGATAGTTGTGCCCGAGGTGGACCTCGATGGCGTCGAAGCCGGCGTCGACGGCATTGCGCGCCGCGTCCTCGTAGTCGACGGTGACCCGATCGAGTTCGTCCTTGGTGGCAGCCTTCACCAGGCCCATGGCTGGTGGGCTGAGGCGGGTGGATGGTGCGAGTGTCTTCGTGCGGTTGGACAGGGTGTTCGCGACCAGTCCGGCATGACCGATCTGCGCCGCGACCAGTCCCCCTTCGGCGTGGACGGCGTCGGTGAGCCGGCGCAGGTCGGCCACGTGGGCGCGGTCGAGCACGAGGGTGTTCGCCTGGACGCGTCCGCCGGGTGAGACCGCGCAGTACGCGACGGTGGTCAGGGCCGCGCCGCCGCGAGCGACCTCGGAGTGGAAGTCGACGAGCTGGTCGGTGACCCGCCCGCGCGGCATGACACCTTCGAACGTCGCTGCCTTCACGATGCGGTTGCGCAGAGTCAGGGGGCCCAGTCGAGCCGGTTCCCAGATGCCGGGGCGCGGTGCCGGAACGGTCATGGTGGTCTGCCTTCGGGTGGAGTTGGGGGTGGGTGTTCGGAGGGGTGTGTGCTCAGGCGAAGGTCGCGGCCAGCGCGGCGCGGGCCGGACGCCAGGTGAGGCCCAATTCCTCCCGGGTTCGGGAGTCGTCGGTCGGGGTGGCCGAGGTGAGGAGCCAGGCGGCCTCGTAGCTGAGTCCGGCGCTGAGCGGGGTGAGCTTGCCGATCACGTCGGCGACGCGGCCGAACGTGCGAAAGGCTCCCCCGGACAGCGGGATGCGACGCAGACGCCGGCCGGACGACTGTTCGAGGATGTCGACGATCTGATTGAACTCGACGAGTTCGCCGCCGCAGACGTATCGGCGCGGTCCGCGGCCGGGGTGCATCGCGGCGGCGTGGACGGCGGCCACGTCCCGCACGTCGATCATCTGCATGCCGCCGTCGAAGCGAGGTGCCACCCCGCCGCCGACGATCGCGCCCCAGCCCTGTTCGGTGACACCGGTGGTGGAGCCGAGGCCGGGGCCGACGACGCTGGTCGGGTAGGTGATGACGACGGGCGCGCCGGCGTCCTGGAGTGCTCGGGCGATGCGGTCGGCGGCGGCTTTGGTGCGGCCGTATGCGCTGCGCCCCGCCGCGGTCGGACTGTCCGGTCCGATGACGGGGTCGGGTGACGGAAACAGCGCGCTGAAACTCGCCACGTGGATGATCGGATCGAGTCCGAGGAAGGCCGCGCGGGCGAGGATCGCGGCGGTGGCCTGGGTGTTGATCTCCCACATCAGCTGTTCGCGGCGATCGTCGGTGCCCACCACCCCGGCGGCGTGGAGCAGGGCGTCGCAGCCGTCGAGGAGGCGCGCCACCGTCTCGGCGTCCCGGATGTCGCCGGTGACCTGCTCGATCCGCGCGGCGCCGGTTCCGGCCGCTGCGAGCAGAGCGTCGGGGGTGTCGGCGGGCAGCACCAGCAGTCGAACCGTGTGGCCGGCGGTGAGGAGCGCCAGCGTGGTGTGGGCGCCGACGTATCCGGTGCCGCCGGTGACCGCGATCTTCATGTGTCCGTCCCGTTCGAATTACGATGCCACTGGACTCGTAATGGGTACGATATAGCGCGGAAGGCACTTCTGTCCCACAATTCGAACCGATGAATGCAACCGGAACCGGCCGCCCCCGCGACCCGCGGATCGATACCGACGTCCTCGCGGTCACCCGCGCGATGCTCGTGGAAGTGGGCTGGGAACAACTGAGCATGCGGGCCATCGCCACCCGCTCCGGGGTGAGCCGGGCATCCATCACCCGGCGGTGGCCGTCGAAGGCCCACCTGGTCCTCGACGCCATCCTCGGGGCGACACCCGATCTGACACCGTTCGAGGGCACTGATCGCGAAGGCTGGATCCGCTGGGTGGTGACCGGCAGTGCCGAACTCTTCTCCCGCCCGGAGGTGCGGGCGGCCACCCCGGGTCTGCTGGCCGCGATCCGGGACCACGACGATCTCCGCACCGCGCTCTGGCGGGGATTCAGCGGGCCCAGCACCCAGCTGTTCGGCAGCGAACCGTCTCAGGAGTCGGAAACCGCGACCGCCGTCCTCGTGCTCGCCGCCGGCGCCGCACTGTTCACGAGCCTGATCGCCGTCGAGGACGACACTCCGCAACTGCGGGACAAGATCCTCGAACTGCTCCTGCCGGTCGCACGGTCGGAGAACGAAAATCTTTGACCGTCAACCGATATCGGTGACTGCCAGTGTCGCCGGATCGGCTGCGCTGCACGCCCGGCCCACCACGAGAGCCGTGATCTGCGGCGGCTGCGGACCGGCCAGCAGGAGCAGGACCCCCTGTGCGCCGTCGAGGCGGACCTCGCCGGATCCCAGAACGGTGCGGGACTGCTCGATACCGTTGGCGCGCAGACATTCTGCGAGCGCCACGGGGTTCTCGAGCGGACCGAGCTGCCGCGAACCGATCACCGTGAGAAGGCGCCCCGAATCGAGATCGGCACCCAGCTCGAGAACCGCCGGCGTCGAGGTGGTGCCGGAACCGGGCAGGGCAACCGGCGGCGCGGGTGCCGGGCCGTCCGGCGTGACGACGGCGACGGCCACCACGACCGCTGCCGCTGCCGCGAACGTTCCCGCGGCCACCGCCGCCCACGTCCGCCGCCGGGTGAGCGGCACGACGGTGGCCTTGGTGTCCCGTTCCGCGGCGAGCGCCCGACGGATGCGGTCGGCGACGTCGTCGGGAATGGGGGTAGACACGGAATGATCGCGGCCGAGCGCGCCGAGCTGTTCGGTGACCCGGTCGAGCGAGTCGATGACGGCCATGGCCTGCGGGTCGCTCCGGACCAGCGGCCACAGTCGATCGCTCACCGAGTCCGGCAGTACCCCGGCGTGGAGATCGGCCAGCAGGTCCTCGGAGTACGGCGGTGCGGGCAGCGTGGCATCGAACAGCTCGGCATCGAACGGGTCGGGTTCACGGTCGGCCATGGCACCTCCTCACCGAGTGGTTGCGGTCCGGGTAATCGTGGTCGGGGACGCCGAGACACTTCCCCGCTCCTACTAGGGTTTGACGCCCCGGAGTCATGATCGGTTCCCCTCCACCCGAAAATATTCGAGCGAGGCGGCCAGCTTCTTCCGGCCACGGGCGCAGCGGCTCTTCACGGTGCCCTCCGGAACCCCGAGGAGCGCGGCGGCCTCGCTGGTCGACCGGCCCTCGAGATCGACGGCCACGATCGCGGTCCGCTGTTCCGGTGGGAGCTGCGCCAGTGCGCGTTCGACCACCAGGCTGAGCTCCACCTCGGCGACGTAGTCGCGGGTGTCGCGTGGTTCGTCGTCCTCCTCCGCGGAAAGAGACACCGCCGGGCGCGCCTTGTTCCGTCGGATGCGGTCGAGGCAGGCGTTGACGACGATCGTGTGGAGCCAGCTCCGGACCGCGGCGTCGCGGCGGAACGAGCCCGCGTTTCGATGCGCGGACAGCAGCGCCTCCTGCAACGCGTCGGCGGCGTCCTCGGCGGTATAGCTGGTGCGTTTGGCGACGTGCCACAGATGGTCGTAGTGGCGTCCGAGCAGTGTCTCGAATGCGTGCCTGTCGCCGGCGACGTGCGCCGCCAACAGGTCGACGTCCGAGGGCTCACCCTCGGAATCCCCCCGGAAGATTCGCACCGGCGGATGTTAGCTCAGTTCGCCGCTCGGTGAGCACCGGGTGCCGACTACGTCGAGGCGTTGAAACCGATGTCCGCGATGGAGGATTGATTCTTGCCACCCGAATTGCTGAGGCCGGTGATCCACACCAGGACGTTCTTGGTGGGCCCCTCCGACTTCACCGGGATCTCGGTGACACCGTCGCCGAGGACCTTCGAACCGAGCACCTGCGTCTGGTCGAGGGTCGGGTTCTCCGACGGGGCGCTGCGGATCTCGACGTTGGTGCCCGGTGTCGGTGAGTTGATCCACACGCTCGACAGGGTGGCCGGCTCGTCCAGTGTGACCATCAGTCCCACACCGTTCTTCAGGGCGGGAAACGGCTGGAAGTACGAGTCGGTGCTCCACACGGTGGACGTGTTGCCGTCGACGGCGAGGCGGGCGTTGGCGGCGGAGTCGGGGGTGCCCTGCGGCGAGAACACCGTTGCCCCGGAAGGCTTGATCGGTGCGACGTTCGCAGCGGGGGCGGGCGCCGGCGCGGGTGACTCGGGATTGGACGGCGCCTCGGCGGAGGTGGTGAGCCCGAAGTCCTGCTCGGTGAGCGGGGCGTCGGAACTGCTGCCCGTGAGGAACGTCGCGAGCCAGAAGCCGAGCAACGCCAGCACGATGATCGTGACGATCGCGAGGCCCACGAGCGCGGCGATCATCCGATTGGACTTCTTCTTCTCCGCCTCCAGCGCTTCCGGGTCGGCGAGAGCGTGCCCGGACGTGCTCGGTCCCCGCTGTCCGAGCCGCAGCGCGGGGATGAATTCCGTCTTGTCGTTGACGACGGATGCCTGATCGAGAATGTGCTGCACGGTGGCGGCCGTGCGGATTCCACCGTTCGGTTCGAGCGAGCGCAGCGCCACCGCGGAGATCTCGAACGGGACCTCCGGCCGGATCACCCGCGGTCCGATGGGTTGTCCGCTCGAGTCGCGGTCGGCCAGGCGCATGCCGCCGACGCTGCCCGGGCGCGGGGTCGCGTCGCCTGCCGGCGCGGACGGGTCGGCCAGCGGCCAGCGGGCGGTGATGAGGGCGTAGAGCATGGCGCCGAGCCCGCGCACGTCGGTGCTCGAGTCGGAGTCGGCGAGCGTGGCCGGGAACGCCAGCACGGCATCGCCGTTGATGCTGATGCGGACGCGGTCGGGGTGATCGATGGACAGTGCCCCACCGGCGCGGTGTGCGGTCTCGGCGGCGGCGGCGAGCGCGCGGATGGCGCTGGCGGCGCCGATCGGAGAAGGCTTGGTGTCGGCCATCTCCCGCAGCGAGCGGCCCGGGGTCCACTCGGCCACGACGATGCCGCCGGAGCTGCCGCGGACCACGTCGAGGACGCGGGCGAGGCCGGGCGAATTGATCCGGCCGAGTCTCAGGGTGCGCGAGAGAATGGCCTGCGGGCCTTCGGGACCGGCGGAGGTGGAACGTTGTTCGGCGTCCACGAACGTGAGCGCGACCTCGCGGTCGAGCTTGACGTCGAGTGCCTGCCAGAACTGCAGACCACGGGAACCGCCGTGCGGTGTCAGCAGTCGGTACCGGCCGCCGGCGACGGATGCGCCGGGAATGAGCTTGGGGCCACGGGGAGTACGGCGGGGGCCTGCGCCGGGCTCGCGTCCGGGCGCCGGTGTGATCGGAATCACGCCGGTGTCGTAGCTGAGGTCGCGGGCAGGAGCGGCACCCATGTGACGTGTGTCTCCGCGTGCCTCGCCGGACGGGGTCGCCGGAACGGCCTTCGTCTCGGCATCGGCACCGTTGCGATCGCCGGTGTCCTTGCTCTGCCCCGACTTCGGGGCGTCGGCCGGCTTCGCGGACGCGTCGCCGTCCTTCTTCTGCGAGGCGCCGGAACCGTCCTTCTTGTCGGATTTCGTGGAGGCGGTGGAGGCCGACTCGGACGAGATCCGGGTGGTCGGGGCGTCGACGCCTTCGGGTGTGGCGGCCGAATCGCGTTCGGACGCTTGCACCGTAGAACCTCCGGCTCTCTTGCTGCCGGCCACGTCGTCGTCGCTCACCCTCACTCCTTCATTCTCGAATGCCCAACTCCGACCAGTACCGGGCGGCGATCCGGCCCGCTCGTGTCCAGGGTACGGGAGTCCACCGGGTCGTTCGATACCACGCGGCTGTCCTCCGGCCTCGGGCGGTGTGGCACGGACCACGGGAATCAGTTCTGTTTCGGCGTCGGCGAGCGGGTCGACCTCCGGTTCCGGAGCCGCACCGCGACCACGCAGGGCACGAACCTTGCGGGTGACGGCGACGGTGATGGACACGATCTCGGGGACCTTCGCGAACCAGAGGATCACGAAGGTGACGGCGAGCATGAGGACGCCGCTGATCATGACCCGGACCATGGAGCCCGGACCGCCGAACAAACTGGTGAGCCGATCGAGCCCGAGGAGGCGGTCGGCGCCGAGCATGACGAGCGCGCCCGCCATCGACGCGAGCACCACCACCCACACCGTCTTCCCGACGTTCGCCATCTGCAGGTTGCCGAGGCTGCGGTGCAGCAGCCAGCCGCCGACGAGTGCGCCGGTGATGTAGCCGAGACCGTTGGCCGCGCCGAGGAGGATGACCACCTGGTCGTCGCTCGAGGCGATCATCGGGGTGAGCGCCGACAGCGCGATCTTCACCGCGGTGATGCCGAGGACGATCCACGTGGGAGTCCACGCCTGTTCGCGGGCGTAGAACACGCGCAGCTGGATGAGCACCAGGGAATAGGGAATGAGGGTGAAGGCCGACCAGCTGACGGCCTCGCCGAGCCGTTCGGCGTCACCGGACCCGAAGTTGCCGTACCCGTACAGTGCCTGGCCGATCTCGGGGCCGGCGAATGTGAGGAACGTGATGATCGGGATGAGGGAGATCATCGTCAGCCGGGTGGCGACCGACAGGTCGTCGACCACGGCGGGGGTGTCGTCGGCGGCGGCGTTGCGGCTGAGCCGGGGCATGATCGCCGTCAGCACCGTCACGCCGAGCACGCCGTACGGCAGCTGGAGCAGCAGCCACGCGTTGTTGTAGATCGCCGGACCCGACGCGTCCGCGTGGGACGAGATGCGGGTGGCGACGATCATGCCGGCCTGGCTGATCAGCACGTACAGGATGATGGCGACGGCCATGCCGCCGAACTGCTTGAGCCGGTCGTCGAGGCCCCACAGCGGTTTCAGCGAGATGCCTTCGCGCCGGATGGCGGGCACCAGGCTGAGCGCCTGCACGACGACACCGAGGGTGACGCCGACGCCGAGAACGAGCAGTTTCGGGTCGCTCATCCGCACCGGGTCGAGGGTGATCTCCCCCGGGGTCGCGTAGTAGATCACCAGCACGGTGAGCATCACGACGTTGTTCAGCACCGGTGCCCAGGCCCCGGGTTTGAACACCTGCCGGGTGTTGAGGATGGCGGTGAGCAGCGCCGACAGTCCGTAGAACAGGATCGCGGGCAGAAGGAGATAGGACAGGGCTGTGGTGAGGGACGTGTTCACCTTGCCGTCCGCCGACAGGAAGACGTGGGTGGTGAGTATCGGCGCCGCGGCGGTCGCGAGGAGCGCCGCCGTCCCCAGCAGCACGCACGTCGCGGTGAACAGGCGCCGCACGAACGCCGCACCCTGATCGGAGTCCTCGCGCTCGGCGCGCACCAGGACGGGCACGACGATCGCGGTGAGCACGGCGCCCAGCACGAGCTCGGAGATCATGTTCGGGATCTGGCTGGCGACCGTGAACGAGCTGGCCACCGAGCCACCCAGCAGTGTCAGGACCAGGAGCTGTTTGGCGAATCCGGTGATGCGGCTGACGAGCGTCGCGACCGCGATCGAACCGGTGGACGCCAGCAGCCGCGAGTTGGTCTGTTTCTGCGGCGCCGTCGACGGCCCGGAGTCCTGGACCGGAGGCGGTGGTGGGTCGACCCGGATGGCCGCGAACTGCACCGTCGGTGCCTCGTCCGGCCGGATCTCCCGAGCCCAGTGGTCCCGCTCCCACGGTGCAACCCGGGGATGGGAGCGATCGGGAAGCCTCTGGCCCCTACTGGGCAAGTTCCCGGTCATGAACGTTCGTACCCTTCGTCAGCTGGATCCGGCTGGCCGCGGAATCGATGCCACAGCCGGCGGCCGGCGAGGAACAGCAGCAGAGCACCCGCGCATGCTGTCAGTATCGCCAACGCCTGCCCGTACGCGTTGGACCGTACCGTCACGCTGGTCGGCTCTCCCAGTTGCTGTCCATCGGCGGTGGTCAGAGAGAATTCGACGACGAGCTTGCGTGAGTCGTTGGCCTCGGTGGGGACGGTGAGGGTGCGGCTGCCGCGCGGGGGCAGCGTCGTGGGGCCGATGTCGGTGATCGTCATCCCCGACGGCGCATCCACCTGCAGGCGGACCGTGATCCCGACCGGAAGGTCGTTCCGGGCGACCAGCAGCAGCGGGCTCTGTTCCGACGCCAGCGTGTACACGCCGCCGGGCGAGACGACGGTGACGGCCGCGAACATGTCGTCCATGGTCTCGGCCACCTCGTCGGCGCGGAGGTCGGCCGCCTCTTCCGCGGACCGTCGTTCGTCGTCGCGGCGGTGCGCGAGGCTCATCGACCGCACGAGGTCCTCGCGCAGCGGTGCCGTGAACCGTTCCGGTGTGAGGGGTGCCTGCGGGTCGTCGACCAGTGCGGCGTTGAGCGCCTCGATGCGCGGCATCTGGGTGGTCGCGGTGTCGCGGAGGTGGGCGGGGACGCCGTCCTCGGCGGCCTGATCCGGGTAGTCCAGGGACGCGATCTCGGGTGACCCGGGCTGACGCCCCAGCAGCGCGGGCAGTGGCCGGGGTGTGGCCAGCCCCGACCGCATCAGCGAGGACACCGTCGACAGCAGCGTCTTCGCGTCGTCGGCGCCCGCCGTCCACAGTTGCGGCGGCACCACCATCAGCGAACGGGGTGCGCCGGAGAGCTTCGCGGCTTCCGGTTCGAGGGCAGACCAGGACACGGCGCCGAGAGCGTCCTGCAGTCGCGCGGTCTGCGAATCGTCCGACAGGTCGTACCGGGCACGTTCGGGGGTGTACGACGGGGTCTGCGGGGTCGTTCCCATGGCGGCGAGTGCCGTGCCGACGGACGGGTCGAACAGCAGGGCGTCGACGCTGCCGGCGGCCGTGGTCGTCTCGGCGGCGGCCGGGGTGGTGCCCCCGTTCCCCGGGACGGGAACCGGGAGCGGTGTCGCCTCGATGAGGTGGGCGCTGTCGCGGCGGGTGGTCGTGTCGACGGAATTCGCGGCCACGAGCGTGGTCGTCGCCTCCTCGCCGCGGAGCATCTGCGCGGTCGCATCGTCGAGCACGCCCGCGTCGCTCCACACGAAATTACGCAGCGACGTGACACCGAGCACGTTGTCCACGATGTCCGCGGGGGCCTCGACCGCGGTGGCGGTGAGGTCCGGATTCCCGACGTCGGAGATCGCGGACAGGTCGGCCTGCGCGAACGGCACCGACGTGGTGCACATCGACGCGGCCAGCGTCCGGGCCCGGTCCAGCCACGCGGACGCGGCGGCCTTGCCCTCCCCGTCGTGGGCGGAACCGGTGGGATCGGACGGATCGTCCACCACCAGGTAGCCGCGGGTCATGTTCTCGACGGTGATCAGCAGGTCGGGGTCCACCGCCAGGCACAGACTGTCCCGCAGCGCGTGGTCGCGGTCGACGCTCTCCCGGGTGGCGAACTCGGCCGCGGCCAGCAGTTCGTCGAGCCGGCCCCCGTCCGCCAGCGAGGTCGCGAGGTCGTCGTCGACGAGCCGGACCGGTTCGGTGACCGAGCCGGGGACACCCGCCGCGAGCCGGGGCCGGTCGGCCAGCGGCCACAGCATGGTGACGGCGACCGGGCTGGAGATGTCCGGGGGCACGGCCGGGTTTCCGGGAACCCCGAACACGGGGAGAAGGAAGCGGGCGTCGTCGAGGCGCGCGGCACCGCCGTACTCGGGGGTGCCGTTCACGTTCACCATCAGCGGGTACACGCCCGGTTCGGTGATGTCGAGGGACACGTCGGTGTCGGAGCGCAGCGGCAGCGACAACGTGAACTGCTTGCTCTGCCCCTCGTCGAGGCGTCCCGCGACCGTGTCGAACATGCCGACCGTGTCGTACCGGGACTGATCGAGGGTCAGCGACGTGCGGAGGCCCTCGCTGCTCCCGACGGCGGGGGCGCGCTGCAGTCGCACGCTGACGTCGCGGACCGTGCGGTCGCCGATGTTCTCCACCGATCCCGTGACGGTGACGAACGGGTCGCTGGTGGTGGTGACGGTGGACGGCGTGACGTTGTCGATGTGCAGTGCGAGGAACTCGGGGTCCTCGTCGACCATCTGCGTCCCGGCGCTCTCGGGCGGCACGGGATCCTGGGCGGTCGCCACAACGGTGCTGGTGGGAGCCAGAACGACCGCGAGTGCGGTCAACGTCACGGCACCGACCCGACGCAAAGCCATCCTCATCCGGCGTCTGGCCCCTTCTGGAGCTTCAGGTCGGGGGCGGTCGTCATCTTGGAGATCAAATCACCGGCGATTTCTGCGAGTTTCCGTTCGTCTGCGTAGGCCAGGCGTGATCCCAGCTCGGCGAGCGGCACCCACGCTACCTCGGTGACTTCCACGTCTTCGTCCGACAGTTCCCCACCGAGGAATCTGAGCAGATAGTGGTGGACGGTCTTGTGGACGCGGCGGCCCTCGGTGACGAACCAGTAGTCGATGCTGCCGAGCGACGCGAGGACGGTCCCCTGGATGCCGGTCTCTTCCTCGACCTCGCGCATCGCGGTCTGTTCCGCGGTCTCCCCCTGCTCGATGTGCCCCTTCGGCAGCGACCACAGCAGCCGCCCGCGACGATCGGTGCGGCCGATCAGCGCGGCACACAGATTCTCCCGCGGTCCGCCCAGACCGTTCACGACGAGTCCGCCCGCCGAGGTTTCCCGCACCGTCCTCATGTGGGGTTTCGCGGGTTTGCCGACGGCGCCGCGCCGCCGCGAGTTGCGGCGACTCCTGTTCGCACGTTCGGCAGCAGACACCCCATCGATAGTAGTTGGCTTTACCGTTTCCACCTGAACGCCGCACCCGAACCGAGAACTGTCGTGACAGTCCCGTGGCGAACCGAACTGCGAGGTGACAGCGTGTATGCGTATCCGGCTATTTGCGCACCTCGGTAAGCTTCCTGGACGTGACTGCCCCTTCTCTCGACGACGAGCGCCGTACGCGACTGCTTGCCGGCGCCGCGGTGACGCTGCGCGAGCTGTCCGAAGTCCTGACGCCGCTCGGTGAGAGGTTCGCTGCCGCCGGTCACGAGTTGTACCTGGTGGGGGGCAGTGTCCGGGACGCGATCCTGGGCCGTCTCGGCACCGACCTCGACTTCACCACCGACGCCCGGCCGGAGCAGGTGCAGAAACTGCTGTCGGGCTGGGCCGACAACCAGTGGGACACGGGCATCGATTTCGGGACGATCAGCGCCGCGAAGGCGGGTCAGCAGATCGAGATCACGACGTACCGGGCCGACGCCTACGACCGGGTGTCGCGCAACCCTGTCGTCCAGTTCGGGACGAAACTCGAGGACGACCTGGTGCGGCGCGATTTCACGGTCAACGCGATGGCCGTGCGGATCGGTGCGGACGGTTCGCAGGACTTCGTCGACCCCCTGAGCGGCATGGACGCGCTGCTGGCCGGGGTCCTGGACACGCCGTCGGCGCCGGAGAACTCGTTCAACGACGACCCGCTGCGCATGCTGCGCGCCGCCCGGTTCGTGTCCCAGCTGGGGTTCAGCCTGCACGAGCGCGTGCATGCGGCGATCGTCGACATGGCGCCGCAGATCGAGCGGATCACGGCCGAACGCGTGCGGGCCGAACTCGACAAGCTGATCCTCGGCGAGTTCCCGATCGACGGCATGAACGTGATGTGCGAGACGGGCCTGGCCGACTTCGTGCTGCCCGAGGTGCCGCAGATGAAGCTCGAGATCGACGAGCATCATCAGCACAAGGACGTGTACTGGCATTCGCTGACCGTGTTGAAACAGGCCGTCGACCTCGAAGACGGCGACCCCGACCTGGTGTTGCGGTGGGCGGCGTTGCTGCACGACGTGGGCAAACCGGACACGAAGCGCAACGAGCCGGGTGGCGGTGTGAGCTTCCACCACCACGAGGTGGTGGGCGCGAAGATGGTCCGCAAGCGGATGCGGGCGCTGAAGTACTCGAAGCAGATGGTCGACGACGTCTCGCAGCTCGTGTTCCTTCATCTGCGGTTCCACGGCTACGGCAAGGGCCAGTGGACCGACTCCGCGGTACGCCGGTACGTGACGGACGCCGGACCCCTGCTGCCGCGGCTCCACAAGCTGGTCCGCGCGGATTGCACCACCCGCAACAAGCGCCGGGCGGCGGCGCTGCAGGCCACCTACGACGACATCGAGGAGCGGATCGCCCGGCTCGCCGAGCAGGAAGACCTCGCGCGGGTACGCCCCGACCTCGACGGCAACGCCATCATGGAGCTGCTCGGGATTCCGGCGGGACCCGACGTCGGCAAGGCGTGGAAGTTCCTCAAGGAGCTCCGGCTCGATCGCGGCCCCCTCGACCGGGACGAGGCCGAGGCCGAACTGCTGTCGTGGTGGGCTGCGCAGCAGGGCTGACTCCGGCATTCCCGCACTCCGCTTCCGGGCGACGACCCCCTGAGAGTGACTGCGGTCACACGATGTGACCGATTCTGCCGAGCGACATCACCACGGCGCCCGGCGCCGGGTGCGAGAGACGTCACCGAACGCTCACGGGGGTTAATCCCGACGAAACACGCCGGTCTGCACCATTGATACAGGTCGTGAGCCAGGTGGACACGCGGCGACCGTGCAGGTGAGGAGCGAGTCGATGCAGCAGCAGAAAGCCGGGACTTCCACAGTGAAGACCGCCTGCTCGTACTGCGGTGTCGGCTGCGGCATCGTGCTGGAGGTCGGGGTCGATCCCGAGACGAATGCGCGCCGAGTGCTCAAGGCGTCCGGCGACAAGGACCATCCCACCAATTTCGGCCGGCTCTGCACCAAGGGTGCGACCAGCGCCGAGATGCTCGTGGCCGGTGGCCGCATGGAGACGGGATACGTGCGCGACGAGCGCGGGGAGGCGCCGACCGCGATGGACGTCGGCGCGGCCATCAGCGAGACCGCGCGCCGGCTGAAGGAACAACTCGACGAGCACGGCCCGGACGCCCTCTCGTTCTACGTGTCCGGTCAGATGTCCATCGAGGCGCAGTACCTGATCACCAAACTGGCGAAGGGTTTCGTCGGCACCAATCAGATCGAGTCGAACTCGCGGCTGTGCATGGCCAGCGCGGGCACCGGTTACAAGCAGTCCCTCGGCGCCGACGGTCCGCCCGGCTCGTACCAGGATTTCGATCACGCCGACGTCTTCTTCGTGATCGGCGCCAACATGGCGGACTGTCACCCGATCCTCTTTCTGCGGATGATGGACCGCGTCAAGGCCGGCGCCAAGCTGATCGTCGTCGATCCGCGCCGCAACGCGACCGCCGACAAGGCGAACCTGTTCATGCAGATCGCGCCCGGCACCGATCTCGCGCTGCTCAACGGGCTGCTGCACCTGCTCGTGAAGAACGGGCACACCGATCCCGAGTTCATCGCCGAGTTCACCGAGGGCTGGGAGGTGATGGACGAGTTCCTCGAGGAGTACACCCCCGAGAAGGTCGCGGAGATCACCGGGATCCCGGAATCCGACATCCGGCAGGCCGCCCAGTGGATCGGCGAGGCCCGGAACTGGATGAGCTGCTGGACGATGGGGCTCAACCAGAGCACTCACGGCACGTGGAACACCAACGCGATCTGCAACCTGCACCTGGCCACCGGGGCGATCTGCCGTCCGGGCAGCGGACCGTTCTCCCTCACCGGGCAGCCGAATGCCATGGGCGGCCGCGAGATGGGGTACATGGGCCCGGGGTTGCCGGGGCAGCGGTCGGTGCTCGCCGCCGACGACCGGGCGTTCATCGAGGATCTGTGGGAACTGCCGGAGGGCAGCATCCGCACCGAGGTCGGCACCGGGACCGTCGACATGTTCGAGCGCATGGTCGCGGGCGACATCAAGGCCTGCTGGATCATCTGCACCAATCCCGTTGCCACCGTGGCGAACCGGCGGACGGTGATCGAAGGTCTCGAGGCCGCCGACCTCGTGATCACCCAGGACGTCTTCCTCGACACCGAGACCAACGGGTACGCCGACATCCTGCTGCCCGGGGCGCTGTGGGCGGAGTCGGATTCGGTGATGATCAACTCCGAGCGCAACCTCACCCTGCTGCAGCAGGCCGTCGACCCGGTCGGTCAGGCGCTGCCGGACTGGCAGATCATCGCCCGCGTCGCCTGCGAGATGGGGTACGCGGACGCGTTCACCTACGAATCCTCGGAGGACGTGTTCGAGGAGATCAAGCGGGCCTGGAATCCCAAGACGGGCTATGACCTTCGCGGCATCACCTACGACCGTTTGCGGGAGACACCGGTGCAGTGGCCGAGCCCGCCCGGCGACCGCACCGATCGCAACCCGATCCGCTACGTCAACGACGGTGTGAGCCAGAACCTGCTGTCGGCGCCCGACGGTTCCCTCCCCCGGCTCGCGTTCGCGACCGCGAGCGGCAAGGCCGCGTTCTTCCCGCGCCCGCACATGCTGCCCGCCGAGATGCCCGACGACGACTACCCGTTCGTCCTCAACACCGGACGCCTGCAGCATCAGTGGCACACGATGACGAAGACGGGCAAGGTGGCCAAGCTCAACAAGCTGAACTCCGGTCCGTTCGTCGAGATCAATCCGGCGGATGCGCAGAAGCTTTCGATCTCCGACGGCGACAAGGTGGAGGTCGCGTCCCGGCGCGGACGCGCGGTGCTTCCCGCCGTCGTCAGCGACCGCGTCCTCGCCGGCGGGTGTTTCGCCCCGTTCCATTGGAACGACTCGTTCGGCGAATACCTCAGCATCAATGCCGTCACCAACGACGCCGTCGACCCCACGTCGTTCCAGCCGGAGTTCAAGGCGTGCGCCGTCTCCCTGACCCGGGTGGCACCCGTGTCGACGCCCGAGGCCCCGGAATCCGGTGGGGCGCTCACCCTCGCGCAGGGTTCGCCCGCCGCCGAGATGAGCCGCATTCTCGGACTGGACGATTCCGCGTCACCCAGTTTCGACGAGCACGAACGCATGTACCTCGCGGGTCTGCTGGCCGGTCTGCAATCCACCGAACTGCAGGGCGTTCCGGTCCTTCCGCGCACCGCGCCGATCTCGGGATCGAAGAGGGTGTGGCTGGACGGGCTGATGGCGGGCCTGTTCTCCCGCTCCGACGTTCCGCACGGCACCGCGCTCCCGTCCGGGAGTCCGGCGAACGCTGAATCGGTCCAGCATCCGGTGGTGGTGGTGTGGGCGTCGCAGACCGGCAACGCGGAGGAGTTCGCCGCCGAATGCGCCGAACAACTGCAGGCGGCCGGGCACGGCACCCGTCTGGTCGGGATGGACGACTACGACGTCGCGAGCCTCGCCGACGTCCGCGATCTCCTCATCATCACCAGCACGTTCGGCGACGGCGACGCCCCCGACAACGGCAGCAGCTTCTGGTCGGCGCTCAGCAGCGACGAGGCCCCGAAGCTGTCGCAGACCCGGTACGCCGTCCTGGCTTTCGGCGACTCGAACTACGACGACTTCTGCGGGCACGGCAAGCGGATCGATGCGCGGCTCGAGCAGCTCGAGGCGAAGCGCCTGACCGAGCGCGTCGATTGCGAACCCGACTACGAGGACCAGGCCCGGCAGTGGTTGACCCAGGTGCAGGACCTGGTCCGCGAGCGTGCGGCCGACGGCGTGACCGCGGCCCCCGCGCCGGTCCGGCCCGCAGCGAAGAAGGCGGCGACGTTCACACGGAAGTCGCCGTTGGTCACCCGGTTGACGAGGAACATCCCGCTCAGTGCGGCCGGATCGTCGAAGGACGTGCGGCAGTTCGGCTTCGAGGTGAGCGATCCGGAATTCACCTACGAGGCCGGCGACGCGCTCGGTGTCTGGCCCACCAACAGCGACGGCGTCGTCGACGAGTGGCTGAAGGTCACCCGATCGATCCCGGACACACCGGTCACGTTGCCGGACCTGCCGGAGATGACGCTGCGTGAGGCGCTGCGGACGAAGCTCGAGATCACCAAGGTGACCCCCGAACTGCTGCGGTTCGTGCAGAGCCGCACCCACGACACCGAGTTGGCGCGGCTGCTGCGCCCGCAGAACAAGATCGCGCTCCAGCAATGGCTGTGGGGCCGGCAGTCGATGGACGTGCTGGCGGAGTACGGGGTCGACGCCGACGCGGACGAGTGGCTGGGCGTCCTCAAGCGTCTCCAACCGCGGTTGTACTCGATCTCGTCGAGCCCCAAGGTCGATCCGGGTGAGGTGCAGCTGACCGTCTCCGCGGTGCGCTACAACCACGAGGGCAAGAACCGCTCCGGGGTGTGCTCGACGTTCCTCGCCGATCACTGCGACGACGCCGACGTGCCGATCTTCGTGCAGAAGTCGGCGCACTTCCGTCCCCCGCAGGCCGCCGACGCACCGATGATCATGGTCGGTCCCGGCACCGGGATCGCGCCGTTCCGCGGATTCCTGCACGAGCGAAGGGAATTGGGTCACACCGGTAAGAACTGGATGTTCTTCGGCGAGCAGCACGAGGCCACCGACTTCTACTACCGCGAGGAGATGGAAGCTATGCACCGCGACGGATTCCTCACCCACCTCGATGCGGCATTCTCCCGGGACCAGCGGCAGAAGATCTACGTGCAGGACCGCATTCGCGAACACGGTGCCAAGCTGTGGGGCTGGATGCAGGAGGGTGCGTCTCTGTACGTGTGCGGCGACGCCAGTCGGATGGCCAAGGATGTCGACGAAACGGTCCGTGAAGTCGTCCGCACCCACGGGCGTCTGGACGAAGAAGACACCGAGTTGTACATGAAGCAACTCGCCACCGACAAGCGGTACGTGCGGGACGTGTACTGATCCGCAGCTGCGGAGATCCGCACTTGATCGGTCCGCATTTGCCGACCTAGTATGTCGCGTATGACGCATTTGCGGCGCTTCTCGTGAGCACCACTGCGCCGGCGGCCGCAGTCGACGGCGTTCTGGTCGGCGGAGCCGTCGAACACCCGCTGGAACTGACGGATGCAGCGCTGCGGGGCTACCCGCCCCACACCGAGAGCGGAGAGTTCGACAGCAGCAAGGGACCGCAGGCCCACACGTACGTCGGCGCCCTGCTGTCCGACGTGGTGGACAGCGCCGATCCACGGGAGGCCGACGCGAAGAACCCGCTCCTTCGTCTGGTCGTGAGAGCGGCCGCGTCCGACGGGTACGACGGACAACCTCTGGGCCATCCGAGGCTCGTCGTGCCCAGTGACAAGAAGGGCGGGCGCTACGTGTCGGACCTGACCGAACTGACCGTCGTCGACGCCGGTGCCTAGGATTTCGCCGTGACGAGTATTCGGATACGCCAAGCTGCGGAACTGCTCGGTGTCAGCGACGACACGGTCCGGCGCTGGATCGACAACGGAAGTCTCGCCGCGGAGAAGGACGAGTCGGGCCGCAAGGTGATCGACGGTGTCGCGCTCGCGGATTTCGCGCGGGCCAACGCGGCCAAGTCCCCGGACCTGCTCGGGTCCGAATCCTCGGCGCGCAACCGGTTCACCGGCATCGTCACGTCAGTCGTGACGGACAAGGTGATGGCCCAGGTCGAGATGCAGTGCGGGCCCTTCCGCATCGTGTCGCTCATGAGCAGTGAAGCCGTCCGCGACCTGGGGCTCGAGCCCGGCAAGGTCGCGGTAGCCGTCGTCAAGTCGACCACGGTGATCGTCGAAACACCTGGAGGAGATTCATGAAGATGTCCTGGCGCAGGGGCACGACCGGATTGGCCGCGGCCGCACTCGGTCTCGCCCTGGTCACCGGTTGCGGATCCAACGACGACAATTCCGCATCCGGCTCCGCGGAATCCACGTCGGCGTCCGCCGACGGCGGTGACATCACCGTGTTCGCGGCGGCCTCGCTGAAGAACACCTTCACCGAACTCGGCGAGATGTACCAGACCGCGCACCCCGGATCGCACGTGGAGTTCAGCTTCGCCGGGTCCTCCGACCTCGCCGCCCAACTCGACCAGGGTGCCACCGCCGACGTGTTCGCATCGGCCGACACGAACAACATGACGAAGGTCGTCGACGCCGGTCTGGTCGCGGGCAGCCCGGTGAACTTCGCGACCAACACACTGACCATCGTGACGGCACCCGGAAACCCCAAGGGCATCACGTCCTTCGCGGATCTGAACCGGGAGGGGACGCTGGTCGTCACGTGCGCCCCGCAGGTTCCGTGCGGTTCCGCGACGCAGAAGGTCGAGACCGCCTCCGGCGTCGACCTCACCCCCGTCAGCGAGGAGTCGTCGGTCACCGACGTACTGAACAAGGTGACGGCCGGGCAGGCCGACGCCGGACTGGTCTACGTCACCGATGCGGCCGGTGCGGGCGACAAGGTGACGGCCGTCGCCTTCCCGGAGGCCGCACAGGCCGTGAACACCTATCCGATTGCCGCACTGTCCGCGTCGAAGAATCCCGAAGCGGCGCAGGGCTTCATCGATCTCGTCACCGGACCCGAGGGTCAGGCCGTGCTGGCGAAGGCAGGATTCGCTCAGCCGTGATCCGGACGGCGCGCGTCAAGGTTCCGTCCGGCCTTCCGGGCTGGATCTTCGTGCCGGCAGCGGTGGGCGGCCTGTTCGTCGTCCTGCCGCTGTTCGCGATGCTGGCGAGTGTCGACTGGTCGCGCTTCTTCGAACTGGTCACGTCGGAATCCTCGCTCGCGGCACTGGAACTGAGTCTGCGCACCGCCGCCGCGAGCACGGCGCTGTGCATCCTGCTGGGAGTACCGATGGCAGCAGTGCTGTCCCGCAGCAGTTTTCGTGGACTGAACGTACTGCGTTCGCTCGTGCTGCTGCCGTTGGTGCTCCCACCGGTGGTCGGGGGCATCGCCCTGCTCTACACCTTCGGCCGCCGGGGTCTCATCGGGCAGCATCTCGAGGTCGCGGGCATCCACATCGCGTTCACCACCACGGCCGTCGTGCTCGCGCAGACGTTCGTCGCCCTGCCGTTCCTGGTGGTGAGTCTCGAAGGGTCGCTGCGGACCGCAGGCCGGCGGTACGAGCACGCCGCCGCCACACTCGGTGCGAGCCCCACCACTGTCTTCCGCCGGGTGACGCTGCCGTTGGTGCTGCCGGGACTGGTGTCGGGGTCGGTGCTGGCGTTCGCGCGGGCGCTCGGCGAATTCGGGGCCACGCTGACGTTCGCGGGCAGTCTGCAGGGTGTCACGCGCACCCTGCCGCTCGAAATCTATTTGCAGCGCGAGACCGACGCCGATGCGGCCGTGGCGCTGTCGCTGGTGCTCGTCGTGGTCGCCGTGGTCATCGTAGTGGGGTCGCGGGGCTGGGCGTCGAGGGCCGCGCTGTGACGGGCCTGAGCGTCGAGGCGCGGGTCGATGCACGCGGCGTCGAGGTGGGATTCGACCTCGCCGAGGGTGAGGTACTGGCCGTCCTCGGACCGAACGGCGCCGGCAAGTCGACGGCACTGTCGGTGGTGGCGGGCCTGGTGCGCCCCGACGCCGGACGCGTCGAACTGAACGGTCGCGTGCTCACCGACACCGCCCGCGGTGTCGCGCTGCCGCCGCACCGGCGCGGTATCGCGCTGCTCGCGCAGCAGGCGCTGTTGTTTCCGCATCTCACGGTGGCGGCCAATGTGGCGTTCGCGCCGCGCAGCTCCGGCCGCGGACGCCGGGAGTCGCGGGCGATCGCCGAGAAGTGGCTGGACGCGGTCGATGCGACGCAGTTCGCCGACCGTCGTCCGCACGAGTTGTCCGGGGGGCAGGCGCAGCGGGTCGCGGTCGCCCGCGCGCTCGCCGCGGAACCCCAGGCGCTCCTGCTCGACGAGCCCATGTCTGCCCTCGACGTCGCGGCGGCCCCCGCGTTGCGCGTGCTGCTCCGGCAGGTGCTGCGCGAAGGCGACCGGACCGCGGTCGTGGTCACTCACGACGTCCTCGACGCGCTGGCGCTGGCCGACCGGGTGATCGTCGTCGAAGGCGGTCAGGTGGTCGAATCGGGTTCGGTGCGAGAGGTGTTGACGCGTCCGCGCAGTGCGTTCGCCGCCCGGATCGCGGGCCTCAATCTCGTCCCCGTCTTCGGTGCACAGGACGGCTTCGAGACCGAGACCGGTGTTCACATGCACGGCCTGCCCGACGCCGACTTCGTGCCGGGCGCGCCGGCGGTCGCGGTGTTCGCGCCGCACTCGGTGGCCGTGCACCGCCGGTCCCCGGAAGGAAGCCCGCGCAACGTCTTCCAGGTGACCGTCTCGGAGATCGAGGTGCGCGGGCCGACGGTCCGGGTGCGCGCCGCCGAGGCCGGCGGCCGGCTGGAGCTGAGCGCGGACGTGACCGCGGCGTCCGTCGCCGAACTCGATCTGGTGCCGGGGCTGGACGTGTTCTTCGTCGTCAAGGCCACCGAGGTCGCCCTCCATGCCGTGCGTACTTCTTAACCGCCCGACGTTGACAAGTACTCACGGGTGCAGGGACGCGTGCATCAGATAGACGTTGTAGCTGTCCCACTCCGAGATCGTGAAATACAGATCCTGGTCCGTCGACCACGGATGGATGAAGCCGCCGTACGCCTTCGGGTAGTCGGCCGTGTCGACGAGGGTCGCGCCCTCCGACCACGCACCCTGCGGACTCGACGACTGCCGCAGGATGATCGACCCGCCGATGGGCTCGAGGTAGCTCATCTGCCACTTGTCGGCCGCCGCGTCGTAGCGGACCGACAGTTCACTGGCGACACCTCCGACGATGGGGGTCGCGAGATTCCGGGACACCGGTGTCCACGTGCCGTCCGACCAGTACTGGTACGAGGTGGTGTTGAGGACCTGGTCGACGGGGACCCGGGCCAGGCCGATGGTGCCGATCCGGCCGTTGGGGGTGCCGAACATGTACACGTAGTCGCCGTGCGGCACCATCGCCGACACCTGGAATCGGGCGCCGAAGATGTTGTCCCACTGAGCGTGCTGATCCTTGACCCAGGTCTGCCCGTCGTCGTCGGAGTAGGCGATGCCCCCGTAGTTCGTGTACCACATGCCGGGAATCATGCTCCAGCGCTTCACCGACATGTAGCTGAGATACTGGCGGTCACCGATCGCGAACCCGGACGTCGGGATGGTGGTGGTCTCGAAGTTGTTGATGTGCCTGCTGTCGATGATCTCGGCGGCGTGGCACCGGCTGTCCTGGACCATGCTGTCGATGGTCATGCCGTCGGACAGGTCGGTGTCGGTGCTGTGGCCGAGAACGTTGCTCCGCCAGTCCTCGCCGAACGCACCCGGCGGGGCCCAGTCCTTACCGAACGTGTCACCGAACGCGACCGCCACCTCGCCGGGCTTCGTCTCCCACGTAATGCCGAGGTCGGTGCCGTCCACCTGCCAGCGCTTGTCCGTCCGGTTCTCGGAACCCTGCCCCGTCAGCTGAGACACCAGCCGGACGTCGCCGACACCCGGCTTCGCCATCGACGCGGTGAGGAAACCACGTTCGGCCGGGTTGATCTCGACCGGGGGCGCCGGCTGCGGTTCGGGCCCCGGACCGCCGGGGACCGGGATGGGAATGGTCTCGGGCCGCGGATCGATCGAGATCTTCGGGATGGGCAGCGCTGCCGATCCGGACGAACCCGAAGACCCCGCGGAACCCGTGGATCCCGGCTCGGATTCCGGTTCGTCGACCTCGTCGGTGAGGTCCGGGCACGGGTCCGCGCACGGGTCGGCCGGAAGGTCCTGGGCGACGCGGGTCTGTTCGACGCGGGGTCCGGGAACGGGGACGGGCACGAAGTCCGGGTACGGGATCGGGATGCTCACCGTCGGCGGGACCGGTGGCAGCAGCGGGCCACCCGGACTCGGCGGTTCCTTCGCCGGGTTGAATCCGGTCTCGCCGCAGGCATTCACCGGCAGCCACGGGAGGGTCTCGGCCGCGGCCGGTGCGGCGGCGAAACCGATGGTCGCGGCCACGACAGCCGCGACGCACAGCGGCACTCCGGCCACAGACCATGACTTTTCGACCACGGGTCCCCTCCCCATCGGTGGTCGGAGTGACGGTGGACCGACCTGCACACGCGGGTCGAAGATAACACCGGGTGGCGGCGGCGTCGGTGCACGAGCCCGGCCGGTCCGGTCACAGTGCGGTCTCACTGTCGCAGAACAGAATTTCCCCGGCCGGTGTTGCCGATCGTGCTCGGCTCCGCCCGGACCGTTGACGCCGGGGCCGAAGTCAAGGCAAGGTGGGTTGGGAAATCAAACTTACTGAGGAGAATTTGCCATGACCGATCTGACCCGGGAAGCGGCGAGCGCTTTCGTCGCCGCCGCCGGCCTGGAACTCGACGAGGTGTCGGGCACGAAGGTCGTCGGCCACATCGACCTGTCCGCCGACCACCACACACCGTGGGGTGTCGTCCACGGCGGCGTGTACACGACGGCGGTCGAATCCGCCGCGAGCATCGGGGCGAGCACGGCCGTCGCCGACCGCGGACAGTTCGCGGTGGGAGTGCACAACGGCACCGACTTCCTGCGGGCGCGCACCGAGGGCCGGGTCGACGTGGTCGCGGTGCCCATCCAGCAGGGGCGGGTGCAGCAACTGTGGTCCGTGGTGATCACCGCGGCCGACACCGGCAAGGAGGTGGCGCGCGGCCAGGTTCGACTGCAGAACGTTCCGTTGCCGGATGCGAAATAACCCGGTTCTCAGGCGGGTCGGCGCCGGGAGTTGAGCAGGACGCCGGCCAGCCCGAGGCCGTAGACAGCGCCGCCGGCGAGCACCAGCCCGAGTGACCGCCCGTCCGGGGCGACGACGAGAGACGCCGCGGCGATCGACGCGATGAAGGCCACGTTGAACACGGTGTCCTGCAGCGCGAACACCTGCCCCCGGCGGTCGTCCTCGATCTCGATCTGCATCGCTGCGTCGCCGCTGAGTTTGATCGACTGCCCGGCAAAACCGAGGAGCAGCGCGCCGCACAGCAGCGACACCTGGGTGAGTGTGGCGACGAGCGTGCACTGCACGACGAGCGCGAGGACCAGACCGCAGATGATGGTGCGGGACCGTCCGATCCGCGGGATCAGGAACGGTGTCGAGATCGCGGCCAGCAGCATGCCGGTGGCGGTGGCGCCGACGGCGACGCCGAAACCGGCGAGACCGCCGGGCAGGGCGCTGACGGTGGCGGTGTCGCGGAGCACCAGAACCATGATCAGCGTATTGACGCCGAAAGCGATGCGGTGCGTTCCGATCCCGATCATCGCGGTCGTGACACCGGGAGAATGCCACACCGCGGCCGCCCCGTTCCGCAGTCCGGCGGCGACCGCGCGAACTGCCCCGTATCCGGGTTTCTCGTCGGCGTGCGGGCCGAGGAGTCGGTGGTGGAAACGCGAGGCCGCGAATGCCGCGACCGCGGAACCGCCGGCAGCAGCGGCCACGGCGATTCCGGAACCGCGGTCGCCGGCTCCGACGAAGGAGATGATCGCGACGGACGTCGCGGCCCCGAGCGCGGCGACGACGGATCCGGTGGTGGCGAGCACCGAATTGGTGGCCACGAGCCAGGATCGGTGCACCACCCGCGGCAGGGCGGCCGACACCCCCGCGAGAACGAAACGGCTCACGCCGATGGCGGCGAGGGCGAGCAGGAGGAGCGCCGACTCACCGGTCCCGGTCGCGAGCAGCACGGCGGTCACCAGAATGAGCAGTCCGCGCAGCACATTCGCCCACAGCAGCACGGCGCGGCGATCCCAGCGGTCGAGGAGTGCGCCCGCGTAGGGACCGATCACCGAATACGGGAGCAGCAGTACCGCGAAACCGGCGGCGATCGCGACGGGATCCGTCTCCCGTTCCGGGTTGAACAGGATCGCGCCGCCGAGCGCCGCCTGGAACATGCCGTCGCCCAGCTGGCTGGCGAACCGGACCGTCGCGAGACGGGCCAGCCCGGGTGACCGCCGGAGCGTGTAGGCCGTTCTGCGCCACGCCTCGCGCCGGTCCCCGAGCTGTTTCACCATTCACAGGACCCTATCCGGCGGCCGCGACCGGCCTCTCCTGCCACCACCGGACGGTCTCCTCGGCCGCCTGATCCAGCGGCGTCGGGGTCAGCCCCAGCCGGGCCTCGCTCTCCGACGAGTCCATGACGAACGGTTCTTCGAACTGGTACAGCATCTCCGCGAGTTCGCGGCTGCCCTGGTGCACCAGCCCGCCGCCGCGGATCACCCAGCCGGGGAGGGTGCCGACCTTCGGGACGGGAACGCCGCCGGCGTGCGCGTAGGCCTCGACCATCTGTCGCTGGGTGACGGCCGGGCCGGTCGGTGCGTGCAGCACCGAGTTCCACAGGGCGGGGTCGTGGGCGGCGGCGATCATCGCGGCCGCGAAGTCGGCAATGTACGTGAACGAGTGCGGCAGGTCGGCGGAGCCGAGCACGCGCATCGTCTTGCCGGCGAGAACGACGGGCACCATGCGCTCGCCGGCGTGCGCGTTCAGCACCTGCGGCCCGAAGAAGTCGGACGCGACGACGCTCACGGTGGGTGTCGGGGACTCGGCCCGCGCCTTCAGCAGCCGGGTGCGGATGCCGCGCTTGCCGGAGTCGGCGGAGCGCGGAGTGTGTTCGGTCATCGGCTGCTGCGACGCGTCGTACGAGTAGAGGCTCTCGGGGAAGACGACGACCGCGCCGACGTGTCCGGCGGCTTCGAGGACGGTCTGCTCGGCGGCGGGGAGTTCGCGCTCCCACGCGTCGGCGCTGTACGCGGCGTGGACGCAGTGGTAGACGGCGACTGCCCCGTCGAATGCCTCACGTAGTGCTGCGGCGTCGGAGACGTCGACCTTCCGTCGCTCGATCAGCGGGTGGTCGGGGCCGCTGCCCGAGCGGGTGAGGATCCGCACCTGCCGTCCCTGCTCGGCGAGTTGCCGGGCGACGGTCCAGCCGACGGGTCCGGCTCCGGTGACGATTTCGATGTTCGACATTTCTGCTCCCGCTGGATGAGGTTCTGGATTCGAGAGCACTGCTCTCCGTGTGATTCGAGAATGCTCCCTTCCGTGTCCAATGTCAAGAGCAGTGCTCTCGTTTGTTGACACCGCTCTCTGTCGTTGCCACCCTGGACCCATGCCAGGAACACCACGAGAACGCGCCCGCGAGCAGACGCTGCAGGACATCACCCGGATCGGTCGCGAACAGCTGGCCGCGGTCGGCGCGGCCGCCCTGTCGCTGAGGGCCGTCGCGCGGGACCTCGGTGTGGTGTCGTCCGCCGTGTACCGGTACGTCAAGAGCCGCGACGAACTGCTGACGCTGCTGCTCGTCGACGGCTACAACGAACTCGGCGACGCGGCCGAGGCGGCGGTGGCGAACTCCGCCGAGCCGCGGGCGCAGTTCCTGGCGCTCGGACGCGCGGTACGTGAATGGGCGTTGCGTGAGCCCGCCCGCTACGGGTTGCTGTTCGGCAGCCCGGTTCCCGGGTACGACGCGCCCGGGGAGCAGACCACCACGCCGGGCACCCGGGTGATCTACGCCCTCGTCGGCATCTTCGAGAACGCGTACCGGGCCGGCCGGCTGGAGGCCGATCCCGCGGAACCCGTCGACGCCGGACTCGCGGCGGACCTCGGCCGGATCCGCACCGAACTCGGGCTCACCATCCCCGACCATCTGCTCGCGCGCGGAGTGCTGGTCTGGTCGGCGCTGTTCGGGGCGGTGAACTTCGAGGTGTTCGGGCAATTCGGTGCCGACACGTTCACCACACCCGCGGCATTGTTCGAGCACCACCTCGCCGTGCTGGCCGACACGGCGGGGCTCCCCGCGGCGTAGAGCTCGCGTCCTCCGTCACGTCGCATCCGCGGCGGTGGGATGATGTTCTGGTGGCGCACGCAGAAGAACCCGAGGATCGTACGGCGTCGACGGAACCGGTGGTCCGCCCCGGCAGCTTGTTGGTCTCGTCCACAGATCTCGTCGAACCCGCATTCCGTCGCACAGTGATCTATGTGATCGAGCACAACGACGCCGGCAGCCTCGGCGTGGTCATCAACCGTCCCAGCGAAACCGCGGTGCACGACGTGCTGCCCCAGTGGGCGCCGCTCGCCGCCCACCCGCCCGCGCTGTACGTCGGGGGGCCGGTCAAGCGTGACGCCGCACTGTGCCTCGCGACGCTGCGCACCGGCGCCCAGGCCGACGGTGTGGCGGGTCTGCGCCGCGTCCACGGTCGCGTCGTGATGGTGGATCTCGATTCCGATCCCGAGGTCGTCGCGCCGCTCGTCGAGGGTGTCCGGATCTTCGCCGGCTACTCGGGCTGGACGTACGGTCAGCTCGACTCGGAACTCCAGCGCGACGACTGGATCGTCATCTCCGCGCTCGCGTCGGACGTCGTCGCCCCCGCCCGCATCGACGTGTGGGCGCAGGTGCTGCGTCGTCAGCCACTCCCCCTGGCCCTGCTCGCCACCCACCCGATCGACGTCGAGCGCAACTAGAGCGCGCGAGCCGACACACCCTGCGCAGGTCCCGGGGCTGTCGGTGACGGGTGGTATCAACAGAAGTGGGGAACGAGAAGTGAGGAGGACAGCACCCGTGATCGACACCTGTTCCGGAACATTGATCGTGCACACGCTTTTCGGAGCCGAGTGCACGGACGAGTCGTGCACCGAGTTGTCCGAGGTCCGGCACGCCCTGATCATCGATTGCGACGAACTCGGTGACTGCGCGTGCTCGGCGGAGTTCGGCGTGCAGTTGCGTCACGCGTCCTGAGAATCCACGTCGAGCGTCACCCCGACCTCCGACAACCGCCGACGCAGTTTCGGTAGGTGGCTGCCCCGCCAGTACAACTGCGCACATCCCCGGCACCGGCTGAACTCGTGCCCGTGCCGCGCGACACCCGGCGGCACCTCGGCGAGCGCCTCGTCCCGGGGCACCGGCGCGAGCAGTCCGTTGCACCGCGCGCACCGCGTGAACGGGTCGATCCGCGACCGGAGGTCGAAGCGGTCCAGCACTTCCCGCAACTGGCGGCGCGGATCGGTTTCGTGGAGGAACGCGCCGTGCGTCAGCGCTGACCGTTTGAGCACACCCCGGTCCCGGGTCAGGACGATGCGATGCTCGGCGAGGGAGATGTCCACCAGCTCGAGGTCGGCGAAGTCGTTGCGATAGCGGGTGTCGAAGCCGAGCAGTCGTAGATACCCTGCGAGGCGGCCGAGATTCACGTCGAGCACGAACGTCGGTTCCCGTAACGGCCGCGGACGGAGTTTCGTGACCTCGGTCAGATCGAGTCGCTCGAACGTCGGGTACACCGCGACGCGTTCGCCGCCGCGGAGGAGATGACCGAAATCGACCGACACCTCGTCGACGAGGATCAGATCCACCTCGGTGTGCGGCACGCCCAGCGCCTCGATGCGGTCCTTCACCGACGGTGTGCCGTCGAACTCGTGCTCGAAGGTCTGCTTGCGCCGAACGGGCGGCAGGAAGTCGTTCAGCTCCTCGTAGAAGCGGAACTCACAGCGGCGAAGCGGTTCGGGCATCGATGTTTCACGTCCTCAGGCCACCGTACCGGCCGCCTCGGCCCGGTCCCCACCCTTCGTGCGGACGCCCAGCACTGCGACGACGCCGCACAGGACGGCGCCGATGATCGCGAGTTCGAGGACCGCCACATGCATGCCCTGGACGGTGATGGCGATGCCCGCGCAGATGGACGGCACCGCGAGGCCGACGTAGCCGACGGTGAAGAACGCGGCGAGCGTCCCGCCCTGGGCGTCGGGGGCGTGCTCGGCGGCGGCGGCGCCCACCGCGCGCATCGCACCGGCGAACGAGAGTCCGTGTCCCACACCGACGACGACGGTCACGGCGCACAGAAGGGCGAGGGACGGCGCGAAGTCGACGACGAGCAATCCGACCATGCCGACGCCGACGGCGCCGATGCCCAGTGTTCGGCAGAGCACGGTTCCGAGCCGGTTGGCGACGAGTTGCGCCGACACCGAGCACACCATGACCAGTGCGGCGGCACCGCCTGCGACCACCAGGTTGTTCACGTCGAGCAGGTCGATGATCCAGGTCGGGACCACCGACTGGAACAGGCCGACGGCGCCCCACGCCAGTGCGACTCCGAGGGAGGACAGCCAGAACACCCGGCGGAGGGGTGCCGGGACGCGCGGCACCTGGAACAGCTGGGCGGGGCGTGACGTACCGCCGGTGGGTGCGGGGAGCAGCAGCATCATGATCAGCGCGGGCAGGAGCGCCAGCGCAAACAGCACGTACGGCAGGACCAGGGCGTGCGGAAGGTACTGCGCGACGGCGCCGCCGAAAAGCGGGCCGAGCGCCGCGCCGAGGGCGGTGGTGAGGGTGGCGGCGAGACCGGCGCGGCGGAGGTTCCGGGTGGGTTCGTGCTCGATCAGGGCGGCGGAACCGGCGGCCGAGCAGGCACCGACGGCGATCCCCTGGGAGATCCGGCCGAGGAACAGCCAGATCGTCGAGTCGGCGAACGCGAGGAGTACGGCGCCCAGCACGCTGAAGACGATCGCGGCCAGCAACACGAAGCGGCGTCCCAGCGCGTCCGACAGCGGGCCGAAGAACAGCAGCGAGGGAAGCAGGCCGGCAACGTAGACGGCGAAGATCAGTGTCTGGACCAGCGGGGTGAAGCCGAATTCGTGGCGGTAGAGCGAGTACAGCGCCGTGGGCATGTTGGACCCGAGGAGCAGGACGACGAGGAGATAGTTCAGGCCGTGGAAGTGGCGGCCGGTGGTACGGGCGGCGGCGGTCGGGAGGGTGTCGGCGTGAGCGGTTGACGTGGACGTGTGGGGTCGCCTCCTCGGAGAGCAAATACATGGGACGTCCTACGTAGTGTAGGCGGGGCGGCCGAGCCCGGCGAGCCGACGAGGTGTGAGGATGAGTACATGACGGTGGTTCGGCGCGAGTCCGCGTATCAGCAGTCCCTGGACTGGATGCGTGGCCGGATCGCCCAGGGCGACTGGACCGTGGGCGAGCGCATCCCGACGGAACCCGAACTGATGGCGCTGCTCGGCGTCGGACGCAATACCGTGCGCGAGGCCATCAAGACACTCACGTCCACCGGCATCCTCGAGATCCGGCGCGGGTCGGGGACGTTCGTGCGCGCGCGCACCGACATCGGCGGGTTGCTCGGGCGGCAGGTCGCGGTCGCCGAGATGCTCAACGTGTTCGAGGTACGGCGAGCCCTCGAGACCGAGGCCGTCCGGCTGGCGTGCATCCGCCGCACCGACGACGACCTGCGGTCGCTGTCGTCGCTACTCGACGAGCGGGAGCGGACGGCGGATCAACCGTCCGGATTCGCGGACGCCGACCTCGCATTCCATCTCGGGGTGGTGGAGGCCGCGCACAATCCGGTGCTGTCCGACCTGTTCGCGGGCATCCTCGAACCCACCCGGGCCACCTACGACTACACCGAGGGCATCCACCCGCCGTCGCTGACCACGGACGACCATCGTGTCGTCGTCGACGCGATCGCCGCCCGCGACGAGGATGCCGCGGTCCGGGCGTCCCTCGGCTACCTCGACCGCGTTCTGGAGGCGGTGCACAAGGCCTCCGGCTCGTGAGTGGTTGACGAGTCCCTGCACTCCTTACCCACTCACGGGCGGCGGAGCCGCCGGTCCGCGAACGTGTTGAGCGCACCGGCCATCTCCTCGGCCCGGGCGCTGGTGACGGTCAGCCGGTCGCCGCACGCGGTTGCGACGATCACGGCGGGACCGGTCTTCGTGACGACGCCGTAGTTGCGCCTGCCCTTCACCCGCAGGCCCCAGCCGCCGAAGTCGTCGAACGGTTTGATCAGGTCGACGCGGGCACCCTCGATCTCCTCGACGCCGTACCGGAGGGCGGTCATGCCCATGTTCACCACCCGGATGCCGGACTCGTCGACGATGACGCGGAACCGGAGCAGGCTCACGACGAGCAGTCCGAGCGGAACGAACACCGCCGCCGGCCACCATCCGCCGGTGAGTAGGCAGACCGCGACAGCGGGCACGCCGCCGAGCAGGAGCAGCAGCACCAGCGAGCCGACGGTGCCGAACCCCACGCTGTCCGCGACGACGGCCGGGTCGCTTGCGCGCGGCAACCGGGGGTCGGGCGGGTCGGTGGCGGCGACCCGGGCGCGGAAGTCGCGCAGCAGGGCGGCGCCGATCAGGCCGACGGCGGCGCCGATGACGACGCCGAGGCCGAGGGACCACAACGGGAGTTCGGTGTCGGAGGCGTCGGCGACGTCGAGTTGGACGTAGAGCATCACCACCTGCACCGTGAGGATCAGGCCGACCACCGACAGTCCGACGACGAGCATCGTGCGGCGCATCATCAGCATCGCCTGGGCGAGCGCGGCGATCGCAGCGCATCCGCCGCCGAACAGGACCGTCACCAGGGCAAACGTCCAGGCGCTGGACATCGGGGTGGCGAAGCCGTCGGGTGAGGTGGTGGTCCAGTGGGTGGCGATCTCCGCCGGAAGGCGAGGTTCCCAGCTCTTCGTCAGGACCACACCGGAGAGGGCGGCGACGATCGGCAGCAGCAGACCGAACACCGCGCCTGCGGGGTCGACGACGCGCGAGGAGTTCACCGGACGGCCGTCACCAGCCGGTCAGGACGGCTGGCAGGCGCCCTTCAGCGTGCACGCACCGCAGGAACTGCCGCAGCCACCGGTGTCGGGGGCGGGGACGGCCGCGGCGGCGCGGGCGCCGAGCGATCCACCCGTCGCCGCGGTGAGTGCGGCGGCCACCACGCTGACGAGGACGGCGCCGACGCCGAAGACGCCGCCGATCAGGATTCCGGCGATTCCGCCGATGACGAGGAGCCCGGCCGCGGCGAGCAGGGTGGGCCCCGCGACCTTGTTGGCCAGCGCAAACGTCTGATCGTCGCGCATCGTCTCGGGGGTGCGGACACCCGCCCACCGGTTGCGCGGGAGGCGCTCGGCGAGGCCTGCAACGGCGACACCGGACACAGCGACGGCGAGCACGAACAGCACGACGGAGGCAATCAACACGGGACCAGGATACGGCGGACCCGGACGCGCAGGTGAGCCCGGGTGGGGTGAGGCTCTACCCTGGTTGACGGAATCCCCCTAATTCAGAATGTCAGCCAAGTAGATAGCGACCACAGTGACCGAGCACGTGCAGCCCGCCAACCCGTCCGACGCGACCCCGCAGCACCGCTACACCGCGGAGCTCGCCGGCCAGATCGAGCAGCGCTGGCAGGACCGGTGGAGCGACGAGGGCACGTTCAACGCGCCCAACCCGGTCGGTCCGCTGGCCGGCCCGGTTCCCGCCGACAAGCTGTTCGTGCAGGACATGTTCCCGTACCCGTCGGGGACGGGTCTGCACGTGGGTCACCCGCTCGGCTACATCGCCACCGACGTGTTCGCCCGCTACCACCGCATGCAGGGCCACAACGTGCTGCACACGCTCGGCTACGACGCGTTCGGTCTGCCGGCCGAGCAGTACGCGGTGCAGACGGGCACGCACCCGCGGACCACGACCGAGGCCAACATCGGCAACATGAAGCGGCAGCTGCGCCGCCTCGGGCTCGGCCACGACGAACGCCGCACGTTCGCGACCACCGACACCGACTTCTACCACTGGACGCAGTGGATCTTCCTGCAGATCCACGACGCGTGGTTCGACAAGGCGGCAGGCAAGGCCCGGCGAATCTCGGAGCTCGAGGCGGAATTCGCCTCGGGTGAGCGTGCGGTGGAGGACGGACGGGACTGGGCGTCGCTGCCGGTGTCCGAGAAGGAAGCCGTCCTCGACTCCTACCGCCTCGTCTACCACTCCGATTCGATGGTCAACTGGTGCCCCGGTCTGGGTACCGTGCTGGCGAACGAAGAGGTCACCGCCGACGGTCGCAGCGACCGCGGCAACTTCCCGGTGTTCCGTAAGCACCTGCAGCAGTGGATGATGCGCATCACCGCGTACTCGGACCGGCTGGTGGACGACCTGGACTACCTGGATTGGCCGGAGAAGGTCAAGACCATGCAGCGCAACTGGATCGGGCGCTCGCACGGTGCGCAGGTGAAGTTCGAGGCAACGGTCGAGCGGAGCGAGGGTGGATCCACTGCCCATCAGATCGAGGTGTTCACGACTCGGCCCGACACGCTGTTCGGCGCGACGTACGTGACGCTGGCGCCGGAGCACGAACTGGTGGACGAGATCGTCGCGGCCGAGTGGCCGGAGGGTGTGGATTCCCGCTGGACCGGCGGCGCCGCGACGCCCGCCGAAGCGGTTGCGGCGTACCGGAAGTCGATCGCCGCCAAGTCGGATCTGGAGCGTCAGGAATACAAGGAGAAGACGGGCGTCTTCCTCGGCACGTACGCCGTGAACCCGGTGAACGGTCACAAGCTGCCGGTGTTCATCGCCGACTACGTCCTCACCGGCTACGGCACGGGCGCCATCATGGCCGTTCCGGGTCACGATCACCGCGACTACGAGTTCGCCACCGAGTTCGGTCTCGACATCGTCGAGGTGATCTCCGGCGGCGACCTGTCGAAGGATGCGTACACCGGCGACGGCACGATCGTGAACTCCGACTTCCTGAACGGCATGTCCGTCGCCGACGCGAAGAAGACCATCACCGAGCGCCTCGAGGCGGACGGAACCGGCAAGGGCACCATCCAGTACAAGCTGCGCGACTGGCTGTTCGCGCGGCAGCGGTACTGGGGCGAGCCGTTCCCCATCGTGTACGACGCCGACGGCAACGCCCACGCCCTGCCGGATTCGGCTCTGCCCGTGGAGCTTCCGGAGGTCGAGGACTACGCACCTGTGTCGTTCGATCCGGACGACGCGTCGTCGGAGCCCTCTCCCCCGCTGGCGAAGGCGGTCGACTGGGTCAACGTCGAACTCGACCTCGGTGACGGACTGCAGACGTACCGCCGCGACACCAACGTGATGCCGCAGTGGGCGGGCAGCTCGTGGTACCAGCTGCGCTACATCGATCCCACCAACCCGGACGTGTTCTGCGACAAGGAGAACGAGCAGTACTGGACGGGCCCCCGTCCGGAGATCCACGGGCCGAACGATCCCGGCGGCGTCGACCTGTACGTCGGTGGCGTCGAGCATGCGGTGCTGCACCTGCTGTACTCGCGGTTCTGGCACAAGGTGCTGTTCGACCTCGGGTACGTCAGCTCCAGCGAGCCGTACCGCCGCCTGTACAACCAGGGCTACATCCAGGCGTTCGCGTACACCGATGCGCGCGGCGTGTACGTGCCCGCCGACGAGGTGGAGGAGAAGGACGGCAAGTTCTTCCACCAGGGAGCCGAGGTCAACCGCGAGTACGGGAAGATGGGCAAGAGCCTCAAGAACTCCGTCTCGCCGGACGAGATCTGTGAGGCGTACGGCGCCGACACCCTCCGCGTGTACGAGATGTCGATGGGCCCGCTGGACACGTCCCGCCCGTGGGCGACCAAGGACGTCGTCGGTGCGCAGCGTTTCCTGCAGCGCGCCTGGCGTGTGGTCGTCGACGAGGAGTCCGGCGACCTGCGCGTCACCGACGACGCCCCGACGGAAGACACCCTGCGCGCGCTGAACAAGGCGATCGCCGGAGTCGGCGAGGACTACACGGCCCTTCGCGACAACACCGCCGCGGCCAAGCTGATCGAGTACACCAACCATCTCACCAAGGCGTACCCCGCCGGTGCTCCCCGCTCGGCGGTGGAACCGCTGGTGCTGATGCTGGCACCGTTGGCCCCGCACCTCGCGGAGGAACTGTGGTCGCGGCTCGGGCACGAGAAGTCGCTGGCGCACGGCCCCTTCCCGGTTGCGGAGGAGAAGTGGCTCGTCGAAGACACCGTCGAGTACCCGATCCAGGTCAACGGCAAGGTCCGCAGCCGCGTCACCGTGGCCGCCGACGCCCCGCGCGAGGAGATCGAGAAGATCGCGCGCGCCGACGACAAGATCGTCGCACTGCTCGACGGCAAGGACCCGCGCAAGGTCATCGTCGTGCCCGGGAAGATGGTCAACATCGTTCTCTGAGTTTGGCGCTAGCGAGTCGCGTCAGCGGTCGAAGACAGTCATCGGCCGCTGACGCATCGCGTGCATCACGTCGTCGATCGAGTCACTGCGCTGCAGCAGGCTGAGCAGTTCGTGTTCGATCCGGTCGGCCTCGATGCATATCTGCACGACCTCGGGGAGTGCGTCCGCGGGGACGATGCAGACCCCGTCGTCGTCGGCGACCACGATGTCGCCGGGGTGAACCAGATGTCCCGACAGCCGCACCGGTTCGCCGATCGATTCGGTGACGAACCGGAACCGTGCAGCCTGTGGGGCTCGGCCGGTCGACCAGACCGGCAGGCCGCTGTCGGCGATCGACACCGAATCGCGCACCGCCCCATCGACAATGCACCCGGCAAGCCCGGCGAGCTGCGCCCAGTGCGCGGAGATGGCACCCATCACCGCGGTGTCTGCGGGGCCGGGGCAGTCGAAGACCGCCACATCGCCCGGTCGCGCGGAGGTGTAGAGGTCGCGGTCGCCCAGGCGGGCGCCGAGCCCCTCGACCCGGTTGTCGGCCACCGCGCCGGCCAGACGTCGGTAGCGCAGTGTCACGGCCGGTCCGCAGATTCGCTGCCCGCGCCGCAGGGGAGGCAGGATGCCGGCGCCGATCGCAGCCCCGCAACCGAGGTGGTCGAGGGCATCGGCGACGGCCGAGGACACATCGGTGACGGTGGCCAGGGAGGCGAGCAGGCATCCGCGCTCGGTTCGGGACATCGTGATCTCCATTTCGTGTGTGGTCGTATCTGTGCGGGTGAGTTGGTCCGCTGGTAGTTCTTTGCCGGCATTCGGGTGCGGGGCGGTCGGGTTTCGCTAGGATTCGATGACCATGCTTCAGGGACGGAGTGATTTACGGATGCCGACCGATTTGGACAAGCTGGATCTCGACCTGCTGAAACTGATCGTCGAGGAGCCGAAGGCAGGCGTTCGGGAGTACGCCCGCCGGCTCAACGTGGCGCGGGGCACCGTGCAGTCGCGGCTCGACAAGTTCTCCCGCGACGGCGTGATCACCAGTTACCGGCCGCAGATGCAGCCGACCGCGCTCGGCTACTCCATCCTCGCCTTCGTGCACCTGGACATCGCGCAGGCGATGATGGACGCCACCTGTGCGCATCTCGCCACCATCCCCGAGGTTCTCGAGGTCAATTCCGTTGCCGGTCAAGGTGATTTGCTGTGCCGGGTGGTGGCGAAGGATCACGAGGACTTCGAACGGGTGCTGCAGGAGATGATTGCCGGCGAGGGGGTGCTGCGGACGCAGTCCGAACTGGTGCTCAGTCGCCGTATCGCCCCGCGCATCGTGCCGCTGCTGGAAAAGAAGCGGGCCGAGGCGCCCTGACGACGTCTCGGCCGCTCGCGTGATCGTCAGAGCACGAGTTGCGTGGTGGACGGCAACGCGGGGCGCCGCCGATGCTCGTAGCCGGTGATGGTCTCGGCGTGCGTCAGGGTCAGGTCGATGTGGTCGAGACCTTCGAGCAGCCGCCACCGGGTGTTGTCGTCGAGGTAGAACGACGCCGTGACCGGCCCGGCGTGCACCTGCCGTTCGATCAGGTCGATGGTGACGGGTCGCCGCGGGTCGTGGTCGAGCACCGACCAGATCCGTTCGACGGTCTCGGCCGGAAGGGTCACGGTGAGAAGGCCGTTGGTGAGGGCGTTGCCGCGGAAGATGTCCCCGAACCGGGGCGCGATGACGGCCCGGAATCCGTAGTTCTGCAGCGCCCACACCGCGTACTCGCGCGACGATCCGGTGCCGAAGTCACGGCCGGCGACCAGGACGGTCGCGTCCGCGTAGGCGGGGTCGTTGAGGACGAAGTCGGGTTCCTCCCGCCAGTCGTGGAAGAGCTTGTCCGCGAACCCGGTACGGGAACTGTGTGTGAGGAAGCGGACGGGAATGATCTGATCGGTGTCGACGTCGGTGCGGCGCAGCGGGGCGGCCACACCGGTGTGCACGGTGAACGGTTCCATGGGTTCTCGATTCGAAGAGTGTGACAGCTCAGGTCAGGTCGGACGGTGCGGCGAGGCGGCCGGCGACCGCGGTCGCGGCGGCGACGGCGGGCGAGACGATGTGGGTTCGGGAGCCCTTTCCCTGCCTGCCTTCGAAATTGCGGTTGTTCGTCGAGGCGGCGCGCTGGCCGGGAGTGAGGCGGTCTTCGTTCAACGCCGCGCACATCGAACACCCGGCGAACCGCAGTCCCGCCCCGGCGGCCTCGAACACCTCGCTCAGGCCTTCGTCGATCGCCTGCTGTCGCACCTTCATCGACCCGGGCACGATCATCAACTCGACGCCGGGGGCGACCGTCCTCCCGTCGAGAACGCGCGCGACCTCCCGCAGGTCCTCGATGCGGCTGTTGGTGCACGATCCGATGAACACGACATCGACGGGCAGTCCGCGAACCGGGCGACCGGGGGCGACGTCCATGTAGGTCTGGGCGCGCTCGACCGCGGCGCGCTCGACCGGGTCGGTGAACTCGTGCGGATGCGGAACCGGATCACCGAGCGGCGCGCTCTGCGCAGGCGTGGTGCCCCAGGACACGAAGGGGGTCAGGGTGGACGCGTCGATGACGACTTCCTTGTCGAAGACGGCGTCGTCGTCGGTGAACAGGGTGCGCCAGTAGGCCACCTCCGCATCCCACGCGTCCCCGGTCGGGGCGGCCGGGCGTCCGTGCAGATACTCGTAGGTCTTCTCGTCGGGGGCAATCATTCCGGCACGCGACCCGGCCTCGACGGACATGTTGCACACCGTCATCCGGCCCTCCATCGACAGTTCGCGGATCGCTTGACCGCGGTACTCGATGATGTGCCCCTGACCGCCGGCGGTACCGACCCGGGCGATGATCGCCAGGATCAGGTCCTTCGCCGTCACCCCCTCGGGCAGGGAACCGTTCACGGTGACGGCCATGTTCTTCAGCCGCCCCATCGGCAGCGTCTGCGTCGCCAGCACGTGCTCGACCTGGCTGGTACCGATCCCGAAGGCGAGAGCGCCGAACGCACCCTGCGTCGCGGTGTGCGAATCGCAGCACACGATCGTCGAACCCGGATGGGACAGTCCCAGTTCCGGTCCGATGACGTGCACGATCCCCTGATGCTCCTCGCCGAGGCGGAACAACTCGATGCCGAACTCCGCGCAATTCTTGCGCATCAGCGACACCTGCTCGCGGGCCGCCGGATCGGTGATCTCCTTGTCCACCGCGACGGTAGGGGTGTTGTGGTCCTCGGTGCCCAGCGTCAGGTCGGGACGGCGCACCGTGCGGCCGCTCGCCCGGAGCCCGGCGAACGCCTGCGGCGTGTTCACCTCGTGCAGCAGATGCATGTCGATGAACAGCAGGTCCGGTTCGCCCTCCTCGCGGCGAACCACGTGTGCGTCCCACGCCTTTTCGGCCAGTGTCTTACCCATGAAACTTCCTTCTCCTTGTGTCGAACGCGGGAACGGCGGCGGTTCAGCCGTAGAAGTACGCGAGGAACCCCGACGCCGACAGCAGCACCAGTCCGCCGCCGAGCCGGGAGGTGATCTGCGCGAACGGCAGTAGATGCATGCGCCGGGTGGTGCCGAGTGTGGCGATGTCGCCCGATCCACCGAGATCGGTCATGCACAGGCCGGCCGTGATCGAGGATTCGACGAAGTACAGTTTGAGCAGCCAGCCCACGAACCCGGCCGTCAGTGCCGTGATCAGGACCGTGGCGACGGTGAATGCGAGATATGCCGGGCGAGAGACGAGTTCGGTGATCTGATCGATGTCGATCAATGACACACCGATGCCGACCAGCGCCGCGGGTACCCACAGCTTCACCACGAACTGGTACCACTCGGTGGTCGACTCCTCGACCTCCCGCGGCAGCACGCCCGACAGCTTGATCGCCGCGGTGAGCAGGATGACCCAGGCGTACAGGTGCACGGCCGGAACCGCTGCCTGCAACATCGCGCCGACGAGGTAGATCGCGCCGGTCATCAGCAGACCGGTGCCGAGGCCGCTCACCGTCAACGGTCGCTTCTCGGTCACGGCGGCCACCTGCTCGGCCGTCGCCTTGATGCGCAACATCTCACCGTGCCCGTTGAATCCGACGAACAGCTTGGTGCGGCGGCGGGTCAGATTGGCGTACACCGAGGCGAGCACGATGCACAGCAGGTTCGCGCAGATGATCGGTGGCACGATGCCCGACATGTACTGCTGGGCGTCGCCGCCGATGGTGTCGGCGTACATCTGCGACAACGGGATTGCGCCACCGGAAATACCGCCGGCCATGATGGGGATGGTGACGTCGAGGATCGCGGTCTTGAAGCCGAATCCGGTGACCGCAGCGAGACCGCCGATGACGGTGACGACCACGGCGAATGCCACGACGATCACCGCGCAGAACCGGCCACCGGCCTTGATCAGGAACCGTCGGTCCATACCGAGGATGCTGCCGGCGATGATCGACGCCACGAGGATCTCGACGAACCCGTACCCGGTGAACCAGTCCTTGACGACGGTGGAGAAACTGTCCGGCACCAGACCGAAATGCACGATCAGGGCAGGGAAGAACACACACAACAGCGGTCCGCCGCCGATCGCGGACAGCGCCGGAGTTCGATCGCCGATCCAGAACAGGCCGCAGCCGACGATCATGCTGATCGCCAGGCCGCCGAAGATGTTCTCCGGGAGGGCACCGGTGTAGACGGCGCCGAGTCCGACTGCGACGAGGGCGAGGTACCACGGCCACGGGATCGCCAGAATCCTCGCTCGCTCCGACGGTGGCCGGGCCTCGGGTCGTGTCTCCGCGCCTTGCACAGCATCCTTGATCTTCACGTTCGCCTCCTGCGCCGCGTCGGCGGGGCTGCGCCGATCGCGGGAAGTATGGAAAGTGACTCACGTCACTGGCCACGAACGCTAGCTATCTCCTTGCCGGGCTGGCCATAGGCAGCGAAATTTACATACCAATGGTCCGGTCTACGAGGCACTCTGCGCGCCAGGGTGGACAGATGGTCCGACTTTTTGCCGCTCGGCAGTGGTGCAGGCGCCCTCCGGTTCCGGTCGGCGACGGTGCGGAAGGTGCCGGAAACGGTCCGGTGTGTCGTCCCGGGCGGGCGTCGTCCCGCATTAACAACCGAATCTTCGGTAGCTGAACAAGGACGATTGTGAACAATGATGTGTATCGGAGCGACCGGTCGTTCCTCGGGCGCCGCTCTCGATCTGATCTTCGGCGGAGAGTCGGTGAGGGGTCCCTCTCGACAGGTCCGATATCGGCTATCCGTTCTACCCAACCGATCTCGATCCAAGCTCGACGCTAACAGGGGATGATCGTGGTAATTCGCTGTGAAATGCAGCCTCTTTCGGAGAGGTAGGTCGGAAAGACAAGTTTCCTCAGGCTATTCGCGGCCCCGCGTGGGAAGGCAAGAATTGCGGCAGCCGGCACGGAAAAGTCCGTGTTCGTCGACGGAATCGATTTTTCCCGTTCAGCCCTTGACGAGAATTCGACGCCCCGGTGAGGACCGAAACAGACCGAACATACGGTTATAGATGCGTCACCGCATAGCGCTTTGCCCACTGGTCACCGTCTGTCGCGCAGGCGGAGGAGGAAGGCGTCGGCGGCCTCCGACCAGCCGGGCGGCGGGGAGTGCGTGTGTAGGTGGTCCTCGAGCGCGTCGACGATGTCGAGGATGCGCGGACCTCCGTCCAGCAGAGGGCGGATGAGTCCGCGTTCGGTGCACGTGACTACGGCGGGCGCGAGTTCGGTCGCGGCGTCGTCCGGTCGGCTCGCGGCCTGCAATGCACAGGCGAGAAGCACCCGTGCCCGCAGTTCCGCGCGCGGCCGAACCGATGTCTTTGTGCGGTTCAGCAGTTCGGTGGCCAACTCGACGGCCGTGTCGGCCTGCTCGGTGGCGGGGTCGACGAGCAGGAGCCGGATCGTAGAGTCGGTGTCGAGTTCGCGTGTGATGGTCGCGATGCCGTCGGACCCCATGGGTGGTGGGCGGTCATCGGCGCGGCGTTCGGTGATCAGCCCGGCGCGGACGCGTTCGTTCTCGATCCGGGCCGCCAGTCGCGGCAGCGACAGATGGGCGGCGATCTCGGCGCCTTCGCGTAGCCGCTGTTCGGCCGCAGGCCGGTCGCCGCGCAGCGCCATGATCCGGGCCCCGGTGCCGTAGGTGGCGAGCATGAAGTCCACGACCCCGCCTTCGGCCCCGAGTTCGTGGCTCTCGTCGAGAAGCTGCTCGGCTTCGTCGAGATGGCCTTGCTCGTACAACAGGTCGGCGAGGATCGCTCCGGCCAGCCGCAGGGCGTGCGAGGATCGGCCGCCCATCTGACGGGCGAGCCGCCGGGCGTTACGGAAGGCCTCGTCCGCCGCAGTGATGTCGAGTTGCTCCATGGCCGCGATGCCGCCGAAGCACGACCCATACATCACGCTGAAGGGTCCGGTGGTGTGTTCGTGGTAGGGCGTAGCCCACTCCTGCCAGCGGCGGGCTGCAGCGAAGTCGAAGGTGTAGATGGATTGGAACGCAGCGACATTGGCGGCCGCGGAGACGAGGAAGGGACGCAGTGTGTCCGGCCGCGCGAGGCACTCCGCGATGCGCTTGTCCAGGCCGACGACGTGGTCGGCGAACAACTCACTGACCCCCTGGACAAGGGACACCTCGGCAAGCAGATCGGCCGAATCGCTTGTGCTCGTCCGAGTCTCTTCGAGGGTCTTTTCGGCGCTGCGAAGCGAGTCCTGGATCGGCCGAGGCGGGTGGTGGAGCAGGACTTGGGCCCAGGCCACCGCGATCTGCAGACGCGGGCGGGCGTCGACCTGCTGGGGGCCGAGTTTCGCGGTCAGACCCAGGAGGGTTGCCATCTGGGAATGTTCGATCAACACCATGCCACGGGACTCGACGACGTCGGCCGCAGTGTCGGGGTCGTCGGCTGCCAGAGCGTGGTCGACGGCTTCACTGAGCATGGTGTGTTCGGCGAACCATTGCGATGCTGCTCGATGCAGATCGGCCACCAGGTCGGGGCGATCCCGTTCGAGGCGACGGCGGAGGAAGTCCGCGAACAGATGATGATAGCGGAACCACTCCCCCTCGTCGTCGAGCCTGCGCAGGAACAGATCACGCGCTTCGACGTGCTCGAGCATCGCCTGGCCGCGGGGGATGTCCGCCAGCCGGGCGGAGAGTGGGCCGCACAGTCGTTCGGTGATCGAGGTGCGCAGGAGGAAATCCAGGACATCCGGTTCGAGGGTGTCGAGGACGTTCTCGACGAGGTAGTCCCCGATCGCGCGGTGCCTGCCGGACAGGTGCGAGATCAGCTCGGCAGGGTCGTCACGGCCGCGCAGTGACAGTGACGCCAGCTGGAGGGCCGCCACCCATCCGTCGGTGACGGTCCGCAATCGGGCGACGTCGTCCGCGGCCAGGGTGAGTCCGGCGAGGTCGACGAGGAAGGACCTGGCCTCCTCGTCGTCGAAACGTAGTTCGGTGGAGTCGATTTCGATCAGTTCGTCGCGGACCCGCAGTCGACTGAGCGGCAGCCCGGATCGGTTGCGGCTCGTCACCACGACCTGAAGGTGATGACAGCTGTTGGTGAGCAGGAAGTCGAGGGCCGCGAGGGTGGCCGGGGCCGTGACGCGGTGCCAGTCGTCGATGATCACCACGAGTAGTTCGCCGCTGTCGTGGATGTCGTTGACCAGCGAGGTGAGGACGTACCGTTCGGCGTCGTCGCCGTGCTCTTCGAGTGCTTGCCCGAGTTCGTGGGCCAGAGCGGGGCGCACGGTGCGGATGGCCTCGATGAGGTGGGCGAGGAACCAGACGGCGTTGTTGTCATCGGAGTCGATGCTCAACCAGGCAGAAGGCACGCCCCCAGCGGTCAGGTTCTCGCGCCATTGGGCGGCAAGGGTGCTCTTGCCGAAACCGGCGGGGGCATGGATGAGGACCAGGCGTCGGCGCTGCCCGGCCCGTAGCAGGTCGAGCAGCCGTGCCCGGGAGACGAGGGCACGGGTGGGTGTGGGGGGCCGGTACTTCGTCGAGGCGCTCGGTGGCACCACGGCGCCTGCCGACGGTGGTGTCGGGGTGGCGGCCGGGAGCGAGGACGGAACGGGTTCGCGCGACCCGGTGAGGTCATCGGGCAGTGCCATGTCGTCGGGGCGGAGCCCGAGTTGCCGCTGCGCGTCACGCAACTGCTGGGCGAATTCGGCGACGGTGGCGGGACGGTCTGCCGGTTCGCGGGACATCGCGTGTTCGAGTGCGGTGCAAACCGGGTCCGGGACGCCGCCCGGGCGCAAGTCGGGGATCGGTTCACCGGTAATGCGCAGGAACTGGGCGACGACGCGTTCTCCGGACCGGCGCTCGAACGGGGAGTGGCCGGTGAGTAGGCAATGGAGTGTGACGGCGAGGCTGTACACGTCCGAGGCGACCGTGGGAGGTTGCCCGGTGAGGATCTCGGGGGCGGTGAAGGCCGGGGATCCGGCCACGGTGCCGGCGGTGGTCTCGAATCCGCCGGTGACCCGGGAGATGCCGAAGTCGGTCAGCTGCGGCTCCCCGTACGCGGTGATCAGGATGTTGGCGGGCTTGACGTCGCGGTGCACGATGCCGGCGCGGTGCGCGAGTTGCAGGGCCCCGGCGAGCTTGATTCCGATGGTGAGGACTTCGGCGACCGGCAGTGGGCCGTGTTCGCGGATCCGGGTGTCGAGCGAGGCACCGGGGTGATACGGCATGACGATGTAGGGGCGGCCGTGGGACGTCGTCCCGGTGTGCAGGATGTCGACGATGTTGGGGTGCCCCGACAGGACGCCCATCGCTTGCTGCTCGCGCAGGAACCGAGCGTGCTGGGCCTGGTCGGTGTCATCGGTGAAGAGCACCTTGATTGCCACAGTCCGCCGGAGCTCCGGTTGCCGGCAGCGGTAGACGATTCCGAAACCGCCGCGGCCGACCTCGCGGGCGTCTTCGAATCCGGCCTCGGCGAATTCGTCCTCGAGTGCCGGGCCGGCATCGGCCTGGGTCGGCTCGGGATCGGTCGGGCGGGAGGACATGGGGACGCATCTCTCCTCGACCATCGCCGTGCACGGACGGATGTCCGGTCGCACCGGAACGGCTCGCGAGGTCTGCACGATGGTTGGATCTGCAGGACGGTCCCGGCCCGACCTACTGCCAGTATGCGCGTAGGGGGCGGTCTGCACTTGCACTCGCACGGTCCGGTCTCAGGCCTGCACGCCTTCGGCGGCGGCGTGGGATGCCTGTGCCCGGAATTCGCGGGGAGAGATGCCGTAAGTGGTCTTGAACAGCTTGGAGAAGTACGAGGAGTCGAGAAGTCCCCACTGGGCGGCGATGGTCGCGATCGGTGTGCCGCTGTTCCGGGGATCGGCGAGGTCACGACGGCAGTGTTCGAGGCGGCGGTGGCGGATCCATTCGGTGGCGGTGGTTCCTTCGCCCTCGAACAGCTTCTGCAGATAGCGGGCCGAGATGTTGTGGGCGCGGGCGATCGGTGCCGAGCTCAGCTCGGGATCGTCGAGGTGAGCGTTGATGAACGATTTGATCTGCAACACCAGGGCGGCCTTGTGTGTTTCCGGGGGAACATTCGACTCACAGCCGAGTTGTTCGGACAGTGCGGCGGCGAGCAGGTTGAGGACCCCGCTCGACAACTGCTGGTTGGCGGCGAGTTCTTCGATGCCGCGGAGTTGTTCGGCGATGCCGACGAGGAGCTTCGACACCAATCCGCCGACGCCTCGGCGACCGGACACTCGGCGAGCGGTCATGTCCTTCATCGCGTCCGGACGCAGATGAATCAACTCGTGCGGGAACATCACCACCAGCTGCGCGAAGTCCCGTTCGAACGACACCCGGTAGGGTCGGCCGGTGTCGTACATGCTGAAGTCGCCTGGGGTCAGGGCGGCTTCGCGGTCGTCCTGACTCAGGACGCAGTAGCCGCGGATCTGCATGCCCAGTTTCAGGTACCCGGGATCCGACCGGCGGATCGCATCGGGGGTGCGGCGCACTTCGACGGCTCCTCCGGTCACCTCGGAGACCTGCAGCGATCCGATGGCTTCGGACAGCAGATTTCCGGTGAAGGCGGCGGGGGTGTGCGACGTGGCATCCAGGGGAACGAAAGCGTTGGACACCGTCTCGCGCCAGGCGTCGAATTTTTCCTGTGCGGGAAGGTCGTTGAACGAATGCAGGGAACTCACGGATCGGTCCTCACTCGGCAGCCGGCCGGCGTAGCTCGTCACTCATGCGGCGGATGTCCCGCGCATGGCATTCGAGGACTCCATACCTGTTCCGGAACAACACTTTTGACATTACATCCGGCGGGGTACTGCCCTCTGTCGGCAACGATAGACGCAACGAGGGCGGGGCCCTGTCCGTCGAGCGCAGAGACTATCCGCATTGCGCAACGACTTTGCCGCTCCCTTTTCTCGGCGGCGGTTACGACCCGGTCAGGGTGGCGGAGGGAGGCTGGCCGTACCGTTTGCGATATTCGACGGAGAACCGGCCGAGGTGCCGAAAGCCCCAGCGGTAGGCGATATCCGAGACCGCGTCGTAGCGCGGATCGGCAGCGAGCAGGTCTTCGTGCGCGCGTTCGAGGCGAAGGCCGCGCAGGTACGCCATCGGCGAAGCGCCGACGTATCGGGAGAATCCGTCCTGCAACGTGCGCACACTGACGCCGACCAGGTCGGCGAGGGCTCGCACGGTCCAGGTTTCCTCGGGGTGTGCATGCAGGGCGTCGAGGGCCGCTTTGACCGTTCTCGGGCGGGCTGCCGGCACGCGAGTGTCGAGCAGATCCCGGTAGTCGTGATTTGTTGCGAGCAATAAACCGCTGGTCAGAGCCTCCACGAGCGGCCGTGAGACCAGTGGTGAGTACAACATGCTGTGATCCTTGTCGAGATCCGCGACGAGGGTTTTCACTAACGCCAGCCAGCTGCTGACGTGGGGATTCGACAGGTCGAGGACGGGGTCGAACGTCACCGGTCCCCGCGTCGGATGCCCGAGGATTCCTTGCAGCTCCCCCTCGAGGTAGTCGCGGTCGAATTTTATCCCGTACTGGACGCCGTCCGCGCTCCAATGCGCGATTCGGGACGGTCGGTGCGGGAGGTAGATGCAGGCGCGGCCGGGCGCGAAAATATGTGTTTGACCAGCTGATTCCGTCTCGTGCCGCCCGGCGAGCGGGATGGCGACGTTGTAGGCGTTGCCGAGTTCGCCGAGGTCGAGGCTGACCTCGACCCCGTAGCTCAGCCGCCCCACCGTCAGCGGTCCGAGTTCGACCAGGTGCAGTGCCATGTCCATGTTCCCACCCGTGCCGAGCTGGTCCAGTCGGTGCGGAAAGTAGGTGCGTCCGAGTGCAGCCTGTGCATGGTCGGGATCGGTGGCCTCGAACGCGCGGACCTCACGCTCCGCCGGCGCACCAGCTGCCTCACCCGCCGCTTTCGGCGACCCCTGCATCGTCCCATCGCCTCCAATGACCCCACGCTACGCGCACGCCTGCTCTTCCCGAATCCGCCGGATCCACACCAGATCTTGGCAGGTGGCATCGCCGTCGAGGCACGATACCGGCCACTCGGCGGCCGATACCGCACAAATGGGACAGGTGCGGGGCGGTGTGCCGGTTCGGGCGAGGTCGGCACACAACTCGGTGTGCGGTTTTCTCCAAGTATCCGTGCGCCTCAGTGCATGACTGATCGGTGCCGACGTGTACATACTCGTGATGCGGGTCACAACTGACCACAAAAGTCGGGTGCAGACACCGTCGAGCGCACCACAAGCGCAGTCGGCTCACCCAGAAATCCCGTGTCACACACACCGACGCGTCTCGGCGCGTCAGCAGGAGGAGACCTTCCATGAGCAAGCGAATCGCCATCGTCGGAGCCGGCACCGCAGGCCTGCATCTCGGTCTGTACCTCAACGAGAAGGGCATCGATGCAACGATTTTCACGGATCGTCGTCCCGAGGAATACGCGAATATCCGGCTGCTGAACACCGTGGCCCACCACTACGTGACCATCGATCGCGAAGACGAACTCGCGATCAACCACTGGCCGAACGACGGTTACGAGGGGCACTACTACTACGTCGGTATCCCGAACATGCCGATCCGTTTCTACGGGGATCTGGGGAAGCCGAGCCGCGCGGTGGACTACCGCATCCTGCAGCCGCAGATGATGAAGGACTTCGAAACCCGCGGCGGGAAGATCGAGTACCGGCCGATCGGCGTCGAGGACCTCACCGCCCTGTCCGAGGAGTACGACCTCGTCGTGATCGGCACCGGCAAGGGTGGGCTGGGCACCCTGTTCGCACGCGACGAGCAGAGTTCACCGTTCACCGAACCGCAGCGCCATTTGTGTGTCGGCATCTTCAAGGGCATCGCGCAGGCGGAGAAGAAGGCGGTGACGTTCTGCATTTCCCCCGGCGCCGGCGAGATGATCGAAATCCCCACCGTCACGTTCAGTGGCGACGCCACCGCCCTGGTGTTCGAGAACCATATCGGTAGCGACCTCGAGGTTCTCGCCCACACCCGCTACGAGGACGACCCGCGGGCGTTCCTCGACCTGATGATCGAGAAGCTGCGCAAGCACTACCCGATCACCGCCGAGCGGCTCGACGAGAACGAGTTCGACGTCGCCAACAGCCACCTCGACATCCTCCAGGGCGGGGTCACTCCCACCGTCCGGCACGGTCACGTCAAGCTCGACAACGGCAAGCTCGCGATACTGCTCGGCGACGCGCACGCCACCGTCGACCCGGTACTCGGCCAGGGCGGCAACATGGCCTCCTACGCCGCACGCGTCCTCGGCGAGGAGATCGTCGACAACGAGGTCTACGACGAATTGTTCTGCGAGCGCGTCGACGCCCGCCGCGCCACCCGCGTTCTCGGTGCCACCCGCTGGACCAACTTCATGCTCACCAACATGCGGGACCTTCCCAACCACTTCGTCGAGTTCCTCGGCCGGGTTCTGACCGACCAGCAGCTCTCCGACCGGTTCACCGAGAACTTCAACTACCCCGAGAAGCAGTGGGACATCTTCTCCAGCCCGGAGAACATGATCGCCTGGATCGAAGCGAACGAGACCGGAGCCGAGGAGTCCGCTCGCCCTTTCGCACAGACGGGAGCACGGTGATGACCCGCGCGGCCGAAGCTCCCCCCGTGCCCGTAGACGTCGCGGCCGACTCGCTGGAGTTCCGCAACTCCGTTGCCCTCTTCGCCACCGGTATCGCCGTGGTGACCATGCAGGACGGCGACGGCGGCGTGCACGGCGCCACCATCAACAGTTTCACGTCGATCAGCCTCGACCCGCCGACGGTGATGATCTCGCTCAAGCCCGGATACGCGCACGAGCTGATCAGCAAGAGCGGCTGGTACGGAGTGAGCGTGCTGTCCGAGGCCCAGCAGGAGCATTCCCGCTACTTCTGCGGCACCCGCGACTCGGACTGGCATCCCCAGTTCGTCGCCGGTGAGAACGTGCCCACCCTGTTCGGCAGCCTCGCCCGGTTCGAATGCAAGGTCTTCGACACGATCGAGGTCAACGACCACACCCTGTTCCTGGCGCGGGTGATCCGCTGCGAATCCGAAGACGGCTCCCCACTGATGTTCTTCGCCAGCACCTACCACCAACCCGTCCTGGGCGACCGCTGACTCGTGCCCTTCCGGGCAACCGCCGGCGCGATCACCCACAACCTGAACTACACGGAGAAAATCATGAAATCGCTCGAACGCAAGATCTACGGACATGGTGTGCTGATGATCCTCAGCACCCTGATCTTCGGGCTGTTCCTGTGGATGAACCTCGTCGGCGGCTTCGAAATCGTCCCGGGGTACATCATCAACTTCAACATCCCCGGCACGGCGGAAGGCTGGGCCAAGGCGCACGTCGGGCCCGCTCTCAACGGCATGATGGTGATCGCCATCGGCCTCGCGTTGCCCAAGCTCGCCTTCCCCCTCAAGACCGCCAAGCGGCTCGGCTACATCATCGTCCTCGACGGCTGGGGCAACGTCTGCTTCTACTTCTTCAGCAACTTCGCCCCCAGCCGCGGTCTGAGCTTCGGCTCGAACCGGCTCGGTGAGACCAACATCTTCGGTGTTCTCGCGCTGGCCCCGGCGTACGTCTTCGGCGTCCTCGCCATCGGCGCGCTCGCGATCATCGGCATCAAGGCCCTGCGGCAGACCGACGCCGAGGACACGGCACTCGAATCGGCGAATGCCTGAGACCACCTTCGCCGACCGGATCCGCCGGTTCGGTTCGCGATTCACCGCTTCCCGACCTACCCAGAAAGACTTTGCGATGACCACTGCAGACACCCTGCCCGGCGTCGGTGCGGCGCTGCCGGCCGGGACCCCCACCCAGCTCTTCCTCGACGGCCGGTGGCAGCCGGCCTCCGACGGCGGCACCTTCACCGACGTCAATCCCGCCACCGAACAGGTCCTGGCCGAGGTCTCGGCCGGAACCCCGGACGACATCGACGCCGCCGTCCGCGCGGCCCGGGCACAGCTCGGCGGCCAGTGGGGTGCAACACCCGGGGTCGTCCGCGGCCAGATCCTCAGTCGGATAGCCGATCTGATCGAGCGCGACATCGAGATCCTCGCCACTCTCGAGGCCCTCGACGTCGGCAAGCCTGTCGGCCAGCCCAAATTGCTCGACGTCCCCAACGCTGCCGCGACGTTCCGGCACTTCGCCGGGTGGGCCGACAAGATCACCGGCAGCGTCATCCCGACCGCAGGGTACTTCGGCAAGCCCACCCACTCGTTCACCGTCCGGGAACCGGTCGGCGTCATCGGCGCGATCGTCCCCTGGAACACCCCGCTGATGATCGCCGCCTGGAAGCTCGCTCCCGCTCTGGCGTGCGGCAACACCGTCGTCGTCAAGCCGCCGGAGGAGGCACCGCTCTCGATCCTGCACCTGGGCAGGATCCTCGAGGAGGCCGGTCTGCCCGCGGGCGTGGTCAGCATCGTGCCGGGCAACGGCGCGGTCACCGGCAACGCGCTCGTCGAGCACCCCGACGTCGACAAGATCAGCTTCACCGGGTCCCCGACGGTCGGCCGGCTGATCCAGCAGCGGGCCGCGGCCACGTTCAAGCGCGTCACCCTCGAACTCGGCGGCAAGTCGCCGCAGATCATCCTCGACGACGCCGACGTCGAGTCGGCCGTGCAGGGCACCGCGATGGGCCTGTTCTTCAACCAGGGTGAGGTCTGCGCCGCCGGCACCCGGGTGTTCGTGCACCGCTCCCTCTACAACGACGTCGTCGAGGCCCTCAGCGGAGCCGCGGACGCGCAGGTGCTCGGCGACCCGTTCGACCCGTCCACCACTCTCGGTGCACTGGTCAGCGCCAAGCAGCGTGACACCGTGCTGTCCTACATCGAGCAGGGCAAGAAGGAAGGCGCCCGCGTCGCGGCCGGCGGCACCCGGCCCGATCACTCCGGCTACTTCGTGCGGCCGACGATCTTCGCCGACGCCACCAACGACATGACCATCGCACGGGAAGAGATCTTCGGCCCGGTCGGCACGGTCATTCCGTTCGACGATCCGGAGGAGGCGATCCGCCTGGCCAACGACACTCGGTACGGGCTCGCCGCCGGCATCTGGACCCAGGACGTCTCCCGCGCACACACCCTGTCCCGGCAGGTTCGCGCCGGTGCCGTCTGGGTCAACGGCTGGGCCGCCATCGACCCGGCCCTGCCCTGGGGCGGGATGAAGACCTCCGGCATCGGCCGTGAACTCGGCTACGCCGGCATCCTCGCCAATACCGAGGAAAAGGTCGTCACGATCGTCCTCTAGACCCATCGGCTGGTCGGCCCGAATCTCGATCCGGGTCGACCAGCCGGCTCCCCGAATTTCCCTCTGCCCCTTCGGAGTAGCAATGAACGCCTACCGCCCCCGCACCGACAAGCCTTGTCTCCAGTTGAAAGGGGTGGTCAAACGGTTCGGTGACACCACCGCGGTGGGCGGGGTGGACCTGCAGCTCGCTCCCGCTCGGGTGCTGGCCCTGCTCGGCCCCAACGGGGCCGGCAAGACCACCACGATCGAGATGTGCGAAGGCTTCACCATTCCGGACGAGGGTGAGATCTCCGTGCTCGGGCTGAACCCGAGCATCGACGGTGACGCCCTCCGCCCCCGTATCGGGGTCATGTTGCAGGGTGGCGGTGGTTATCCCGGTGCTCGCGCCGGCGAGATGCTCCGGGTGGTCGCGGCGTGCGCGGCCGATCCTCTCGACCCGGACTGGTTGCTCGGGACCCTCGGATTGACCGAGGCCGTCCGCACCCCCTACAAGCGTCTCTCCGGCGGCCGGCAGCAGCCTCTGTCTCTGGCGTGTGCGCTCGTCGGACGGCCCGAATTGGTCTTCCTGGACGAGCCGACCGCCGGACTCGACCCCCAAGCCCGGCACCTGGTGTGGGAGTTGATCGACAGCCTCCGCCGCGACGGTGTCGCCATCGTGCTCACCACCCATCAGATGGACGAGGCAGAAGCGCTGGCCGACGACGTCGTTATCCTCGACCACGGCCGGATCGTGGCCACCGGCAGCCCGGAGGAGTTGGTCCGCCGCGGCGCCGAACACCAGTTGCGGTTCACCGCGATACCCGGCCTGGACCTGACAACCCTGCAAGCCACCCTCGCCGGCACCCACCGCATCAGCGAGACCGGCCCGGGCTCCTACCTGGTCGAAGGGCACCTTAGTCCGCAACTGCTGACGACCGTCTCCACCTGGTGCACGGCGATGAACGTGCTCATGACCGAACTGCGGGTCGAACAACGCAGCCTCGAGGAATACTTCCTCGACCTCACCGGGCGGGAGTTGAGCTACCGATGACCACCGCCTCCGGTCTGGCACCGGTGTTCGCTGCCGGCACCTTCGCCCCGGCACCGCGCAGGAACTCCGCACCGGCCATGCTCGCCGCCCTCACCCGACTCGAGGCGACCCTGCTGCTCCGCAACGGTGAACAACAACTGTTGACGATGTTGCTACCGGTCACCTTCCTGATCGGGCTGACGGTCCTGCCGATCGGCGACCTTCCCGAGCCGCGCATCGACACCGTGTTCCCGGTGGTCCTCGCGGTCGCGATCATGTCCACCGGGTTCACCGGCCAGGCCATCGCGATCGGCTTCGACCGCCGCTACGGGGCACTGAAACGATTGGGCGCCAACGCTATTCCGAAGTGGGCGATGATCGCCGGTAAGAGTGCCGCCGTGTTGGTCGTGGTCAGCCTGCAGACGGTGCTGCTCGGCACTATCGCGCTCGTCCTCGGTTGGATTCCGAACCCGCTGGAACTCATCCTCACCGCTGCGGTCATCATCGTCGGCACCGCGGCTTTCGCGACGCTCGGACTGCTGCTCGGCGGCAGCATGCGCGCCGACATCGTTCTCGCACTAGCGAATATCCTCTGGTTCGTGCAGCTGGGTCTGTGCTCGGTCACGAGCCTGACCGACCACTCCCCCGACGCCGTACAGACCGCGGTCGGGGTGACCCCTGCCGGCGCCCTCACCGCCGCTCTCCAGCAGGCGAACGACGGTCATCTCGCGTTGCCGAGCCTCGCCGTGCTGACGCTGTGGACGGCCGCTGCGGCGGCGGTGGCGCGACGAACGTTCAGATTTGCCTGACCACTCTGCGGGCCGGTCCTACTTCCGCATCGGAGTGTCATTTCCATTGCGAGAGAGCCGAAATACCGCAGCCGGACGAGTTCGGAATCGTCGCACAATCTGAGCGCAGAATGACAAGACCCGGACACGCCGAATAGCGCAGGATGCTCGAATTACCCCGAAATCACGACCAGCGCGACACCGTGCTGGCGAAACAGGAAAAGGGAGATGAGATTACATGAACGACAAGCTGAAGTTCTTCTCGCAGGAATGGTGTGACGCCGCACGCGAGGCCGTCAACGCGAACCCGGACGTCCTCGCCGGATTCAAGGACGCATCGTCGTTCACCAACAAGATGGAGTTCGGCGTGATCGGCCGCGACGACGTCGCCAGCCACCTCGAATTCAAGGAGGGCAAGATCGTCTCCTGGTCGCCGCGCGTGTTCGACCAGGGTGATCTGTGGCTGGTCATCAACGGCAGCTTCGAGACCTGGCAGACCGCGGCCGCCGGTGAGGAAGAGGGCGGAAAGCTCCTGATGAAGGGGCTGGTCAAGTTCGCCAAGGGCCCGATGTCCGCGGCGATCGAGAATGCCGGCGCCCTCAACGCCTTCCTGCGCACCTGGGGACAGATCCCCACCGACTGGGACGTGTAACACCCTCGGCAACCGTCGCACTCGCACCAGTTCGCCCCTCGCGCGGGACTCGTCGTCCGCACCGTCGGTGAGTCCCGCGCGGGACCGACCCCTTCGATCGATCACCCTGCTTGGAAAGGCTTCGACCCATGACAACCGTCGAGACAGGCTATGCCGTCACCTTGTACGACGGCCAGGACGCCAACGGCGTCGCCGGTATCGTCGGGATGCTGCTCGGGCAGAATCTCGACAACTTTCCCTCCCGCGTGAAGTTCGCGCGCCGCATCTCCCGGCCGGTGGCCATCTACAGCACCGACACCGAGACCGCCTGCACCATCATCTTCGGCAGCGACGAGGCCGTGGTCTACAACGACATCGTCGGCAAACCCGCCGTGACGGTGATGGCGACCGTCGATCAGATCCTCGATGTCTCGCAGTTGCCGATGAAGGCCGGCGGCCTGGTTCCGGTGGGCTTCTTCACCGGCCGCGGCATGTCCGTCCTCGGTCAGATCCTCCAGCACAAGCTCGTCGTCAAGGGACTGCTGACCCACACCGTGACAGCGCTGCGCACGATCGCGTTGGTCTCGGTCGTCGACGCATGACCGCCGTCTCGGGCCGAGGGCGCCCGAACGCTCACGCCCTCGACGACCGCACCGACGTCTTCGCATTGCCCTATATCGGTGACGCCGACGCGCCCGAACCGGAACAGCCGCCGCGCGCCTCGGCGAAGATGAACATCGCCCGCGGTCTGCTCGTGGCCGCGCTGATCCCGGTCGGTGCGTTCTATCTGTATCCGCGGATCTACGATCTGACGGCGACGCCGTACCGGCTCGATCAGGCGGTGGTCTCGGCGGGCAACTACAACCCGGCCCTCGACCAGATCGTCGAGCACGAGAAGGTCACCCTCGCCGCGTTCGACTCGCTTGCGAAGATGAAGACCTCGCTGGCCAATGTGCTGAGCACCGACGCTGCGGTGACCGCGGAGCTGAACACCCTGACCGGACAGATCAGCGGGGACGTCCAGGCGACGTTGGATCAGGCCGGGGCGAACGTGACCGACCTGGTGGCCTCCCTCGATACCTTGACCGCGCACATCAATTCGCTGCAGCCCGCGGCCGACGGCGCCACTGCCGCCGTCGCCGCCGACCGGGCGACCCTGGACGCAATCCTCGTCGACGCACGCTCGACGGCCGAGAAGGTCCACAGTGCCCGTGTGTCCGCGGAATCGTCCGCCAACGATCTGTCCGGAAAGTAGGAGATGTACCCGTGATTTTCTTCGGACGCCGCGGCGGTTCGGCCCGACTGGTGCTGTCGGTCGTCGCGGTAGGCGTGCTCAGCCTGCTCGCATTCGTGGTGTTCAACCTCAACACCCGACTCGACAACCAGCAAAAGGCCAACGAAACCAGCATCACCGCCTCCCAGGCGATCGTCGACGTCAACGACCGGCTCACCGGTCAGCTGCAGCAGCTCACCGAGCTCACCCACACCGCGCAGACTGCCCTCGATTCCACTGCGGCCCTGGGCCCGTTGCTGGTCAAGCTGGACGAGGCGATCTCCCCGGCCGCGCAGATGCTGTCCAGTAGCACCGACGGTGCTCAGCTGACCAACCAGCAACTGACCAACATCCAGGGCATCCTCGGCGAAGTCCAGAACACCGTGTTGCCGCTGGTCGAGTCCGCCGACGCGTTCGGCGATCAGGGCCGCCAACTGCTGGCCATCGTGCAGGGCCTGGTCAGCGATCTGCAGGGGTCGGTCGCTGCGGCGCAGACGATCAACCAGATGCTGCCCCTGCCCGGCTGAGCGAACCCCCCATTCCTTTGATCCGACAACCGACTGACTTGGACGTGACATGAAGAAGGGCACCGACTTGCCAGATGAGGCATATCCACGCCGCGGCCTGGCCGGACTCCAGCGTTCCGATGTTCCCGCATCGGCGCTGCCACACCGCAAGGGCGCAGCGGCCGCGGCGACGGCGCCGAACGGATTCACCGTGGCCACCGAATGGATGGGCCGCCTCGCTGCGGTGATGGCGCTCGTGCTGTTCGCGCTGGTCCTGATGGCCATCCACAAAGGTCAGCTCGTCCAGGACAGCGCCCGCACCATCGTGGACAACTTCCGGACGACCAACGACTACTTCGCCCAGCGCGCCGACCTGACCGCACCGGCCACCGCCCGCAGGCAACTCGACGAACTCGCCGGGGTCCTGGCACAGCTCAACACCGCCACCGCGACCGACGTCGACCACCTCTCGGCGCTGCTGCCGGACGCGCGGGCCCTGCTCGCCGCCGGTCAGGGCGACACCGCGATCGCCGGGCAGCTCGAAGGCGTCGCCACCACCCTGCAGGGATCGGCCGCCTCACTGCACCAGATCTCCGCGGACGCCGACACCACCGTCTCCGACGTCGACAACGAACTCACCACCGCCATCGACCTGGTCAACCAGCTCAACAGCGAACTCACCCGCACGACCAACAAGCTGGCGCTGATACCGGCACAAGACGCCATCATTCCTGCACCGGGAGGCAACTGAAGTGATCACCAAGAAGGCATGGCTCGGGGTCGTCCTCGGGCTCGGCGTGGCACCGGCGGTGCTGCTGTGCGCCGTCAACGGCTTCCTTCCAGGACTCGACGACGTCGTCGACCCCCTCGGCCGGCCGTCCCAGCTCAGCCTGGAGGTCATCGACTCCGCGGACCAGTTCGACACCCTCACAGGCATTCTCGTACCCAAGCACGCCCAACTCGCCGGAGACATCCAGACCCTGGGCCCGCTCGCCAATGACCTCGAAGGCCTCACCGACAAGGCCGGCGAGCTGACCGGGCAGGCGAAAACGCTGAACTCCTCCACCGGCGACGTCAGCGCCATCGCGGGTCCGCTGCCGGATCTGGTCGCGAACGTCACCGGCCGGGCCAACCAGGCCGGCCCCACCGTCGCGGGACTGTCCACGGCCGTCGGATCGGTCACCACCCAACTCGAAACGATCAACACCGGGCTGACCACCATCGAAGGCACCCTGGGCGCGCTCGGCCCGAAGGCCACCGCCATCGCCGCGACCCTGTCGAACGTGCAGGAAGAAGCCCGGCACGTCCAGGAAATGGGGCCACTGCTCGCGGTGGTCGGTCCCCCGGTCAACTCCCTCAACCTCCCACCCCTGGGCATCGCAACCGCTCCCACCCCGTAACGCTCGCGCGTCCGATCCGGCCGCAACCGAGTGAAAGGCAGAACACAGACGATGTTTCGGCTCTCCTGGGCAATCACCGCAGCCTTCACCATCGCGCTCCTGTGTGGCATCCTGATCGTCACCAGGGACCTCGCCATCACCAACGACATCTTCAAAGACGGTGTCGTACAAGCACAAACGGTTGACAAGACCACCAACGACGCGTTGGCGGGAGCGAAGGAGCTGCCTCCCGCGAACGCTGCCATCAACCAGGGCCTGCCCGAGGTGGTGGGAGTCCTCGACTCCCTGACCCGCGCCGACCAGACCCTCGGCGACCTCGGCACCCAACTCGCGTCGCTCGGTGACGCACTCGAGTCCGCCGACGCCCCACTCGCCGACATCATCGACGCCGGCTCGTCGGCCACCGATCAGGCCAACGCCGCCGCCGTCCCGGCCGAACAGATCGTGCACACCCTCGGAGACGCCGACGGAAAGGTGCAGACCCTCGCCCCGCTGTTGGACCAGTCCCTCGCCCTCTCGCAGGAAATCGACTCGAAGCTGCGGATCTCGCTGATACTCCCCGTCATCGGAGAGTAGGCCGGTGGGGTTGTAACACCCACCCCCTCGCTCGTGCTTGTCGGAGGAGCACGAACGAGGGACCGCACCCCACACGGTGCACCTCATGAATCAACCATCCGAAGTACGACGGAGAACGACATGGATCCCTACGATCAGGCCCTGCTCGAGTACACCCTGCGGTGGTGCAACTACGGGGGCGGCGACGAACACATCTTCCCCGAATTCGGTCTCACCCCCGAAGTGTTCTACCGCCGGGTCCTCACCATGGTCGACACGCGCAGCGAACTCGAATTCCCCGCCAAGCAGTACCTCCGTGCGTACTGCACCGAAAAGGTCACCAGCTCCGCACGCCGGCGCAGGACACACCCGTTCGGCGTCTGATAACCGGCAACGTGCACAGACAAGAGCTCACCGCGTGACGACGCGCCCGGGGCGGGGGTGCCGCGGTGAGATGCGAAGTGCCCGTGGCGGAGTGCGTTTCGGCTGTGGCTGTTGTTGACGGCGATTGACGCCGAAGCGCCGATCCGATTCGGTCAGCCCGCCCCAGACGCCGTAGGGTTCGCCGACGTCGAGTGCGTGGCGAAGGCACTCGTGCCGGACCGGGCAGCTCCGGCAGAATTCCTTCGCCTGCTTCTCGCGGCGACTGCGCATTGCCCGGTTCTCGGTGTCCGGTCCGAAGAAGACGTCCGTCCGGGTGGTTCGGCACAGTGCACGGGTCTGCCAGTCCCACAGGTCGGAGTGGGGTTTCAGCAGACGGACGGTGAGTGTCAGAGATGGCATGGGGTAGTGGTTTCCGACGCCTAGTGGTCGTCTTCGCCGATTCTGTGGACGTGGATCAGGTTCGTCGAGCCTACGGTGCCCGGCGGGGAACCGGCGACGATGACCACCAACTCACCCTTCTGGTACCGGCCCAACCCCAACAGGGCGTGGTCGACCTGACGCACCATCGCGTCGGTGCTGTCGACCGGATCGACGATGAACGTCTCCGTGCCCCACGTCAGCGACAACTGACTGCGCACCTCCGGCAACGGCGTGAACGCCAGCAACGGCAACGGCGTGTGCAACCGCGCCAACCGGCGCACCGTGTCCCCGGACTGCGTGAACGCCACCAACGCCTTCGCATCCAGACGCTCCCCGATGTCCCGGGCCGCATACGAGATGACCCCCCGCTTGGTCCGCGGCACATGCGTCAACGGCGGCACCTGCGTCGACTCGTGCTCGACCGCCTCCACGATCCGCGCCATCGTGCGCACCGTCTCCATCACATACTTGCCGACCGACGTCTCCCCGGACAGCATCACCGCATCCGCACCGTCGAGGACGGCATTGGCCACATCGGACGCCTCCGCCCGCGTCGGCCGCGAATTCTCGATCATCGACTCCAGCATCTGCGTGGCCACGATCACCGGCTTCGCGTTCTCCCGCGCGATCTGAATGACCCGCTTCTGCACCAACGGCACCTGCTCGAGCGGCAACTCCACCCCCAGGTCACCGCGCGCGACCATCACCGCGTCGAACGCCAGCACGATCGCCTCGAGGTTGTCGATCGCCTCCGGCTTCTCGAGCTTCGCGATCACCGGGATCCGGCGGCCGACCCGATCCATCACCGCGTGCACCAGCTCCACATCCGCCGGGGACCGCACAAACGACAACGCGATGAAATCGACACCGAGACCGAGCGCGAACTCGAGGTCCGCGATGTCCTTCTCCGACAGCGCCGGGACCGAGACGTTCATCCCCGGCAGCGACACACCCTTGTTGTTGGACACCGGACCACCCTCGGTGACCCGGCACACCACGTCGTTGCCCTCGACCCCGGTGACGACGAGACCGACCTTGCCGTCGTCGACGAGCAGCCGATCACCCGGCCTGGCGTCCTCGGCGAGCTGCTTGTAGGTGGTCGAGACCCGGTCGTGGGTGCCCTCGACGTCGTCGACGGTGATCCGCACGACCTCCCCGTCGGCCCACGTGGTGCGGTCCTCGGCGAACCGGCCGAGCCGGATCTTCGGACCCTGCAGGTCCGCGAGGACACCGACGGCCTTGCCCGTCGCATCCGAGGCGGCCCGCACCCGCTTGTAGTTCTCCTCGTGGTCGGAATGATCTCCGTGGCTGAAATTCAGCCGGGCCACGTCCATACCGCTTTCGACGAGTTCGCGAATACGGTCACCGGTGGCGGTAGCAGGTCCAAGTGTGCATACGATCTTCGTGCGCCGGGAGGTGCCGAGCAGTCCGGGCTGTGCGGTGGGTGTCGCCGGTTGTTCGAGATCGATGGCGGTCATGTGACTCCTCGCGAATGGGTGCGGAAATGGTTGTGCCGGAGCTCTATCCACTGAGGATGCCGACCGACGGCTCGCCGGCGGGAACGGACTGCGCCCATCGACTGCCGACGAGTCCGGCGACCTGGGCGGCGGTGTCGAGGAGGAGTTCGGCGCTGTTGTCGAGCAGGTCCTGAAGTTCCGCGGGCCCACGGGCGATGGAGAATGCCGCCGAGACCCCCGCTGCACGAATTGCGGCCGCGGGCAGGCGAACGGTCCCGGCGATCACGACGACGGGGCAATCCGCCGGGGTCTGGCGCACGACGCCCTGCACCACCTTCCCCTGCAGTGACTGCGCGTCGAAGGCCCCCTCTCCCGTGATCACCAGGTCGGCGTCGGCGCACAGCGACCGCAGTCCCACCGTGTCCGCGACGAGGTCGATCCCGGGTACCAGTTCCGCGCCGAGGAGTGTGCTCAGGCAGGCGGGCATGCCGCCGGCCGCCCCCGCGCCGCGCAATGCCAGGACGTCGGTCCCGTAGGTGGTGCGGAGGGTGGCCGCCAACTGTTCGAGTCCGGAATCGAGTGCGCGAACCTGGTCGGGGGTGGCGCCCTTCTGCGGTCCGAAGACCGCGGCGGCGCCGTTATCCCCGCAGAGCGGGTTGTCGACGTCGGTCGCGACGCGCCAGCGCACCGCCCGTGCCCGGGGGTGAAGGCGCGACTCGTCGACCGCGACGATGCGTCCGAGCCCGGCGCCGCCGGTTTCCACGTCCTGTCCGTGTTCGTCGAGGAATCGGACCCCGAGTGCGCGGAGCATCCCGGTGCCCCCGTCGGTGGTGGCGCTGCCTCCAATACACAGCAGGATCTCGTTGACACCGTCTTCCAGTGCGCTCACAGCGATTTCACCGACGCCGTACGTGTCCGCCTGCATCGGCGCCGGCGGAATGTCCGCCACGTGCGGCAGACCGTTCGCTTCCGCGGCCTCGATGATCGCGACGGTGCCGCTGTTCGACAGCCCGTAGCGCGCACGCCGTGGGCGCCCGGCCGCGTCGTGAGCGTCGATCAGGCGGGGCGCGGCGTTACCCGCCGAGAGAAACGTCTGCAGGGTTCCCTCGCCACCGTCGGCGAGAGGGCACTGCACGATGTCGACATCGGCGCCGAGCGCCAGCCGGACCCCGGCCGCCATCGCGGCCGCGACCTCGACGGCGGGGAGGCTCCCCTTGAACGAGTCGGGAGCGAGGACAACGGTGGGTGTGCGCTTTCGCATGAGATGAAGCGTAGGTCGCCTACCCCCGATGCGGTATGTGCAATATGCACAGTTCTGGCGCGGATTCGTCCTCGGAAACATGTGTAGATCGGATAGTGGGTCAGGCTTCGTGGTGGGGATCTTTCAGTACCGTGGCCGCGAGGAGGGCCAGTCGCATGGCGACCGCGTGGTCGAAGGTGCGCAGGTTCAACCCGGTCAGCTGCTCGATCCGATCGAGCCGCTGGACCAAGGTGTTGCGGTGCACGTCGAGAGCCGTCGCCGCCGCCGCGATCGACAGGTTCTGCGCCAGGAAGGCGCGAGCGGTGTCGCGCAGAATCGTGGAGAGGGGTGTGAGGACCCGCTCCACGGTGTCGTGCGAAATGTCTCGAGACTGCTGTGCGACAGCAACTTCGGGCGCGAGTGCGGACAGTTCGATCTCGCTGTCGGCCGGCAGCAGGTGCGCCCGGGCAAGGAGTATGCCGAGTCGCGCGGCGTCCACCGACAATTCGCGGGCCGAGGCCTCACGCCTGCCGGTGACGAGACGTACGTCGGCGGAGCGCAGTCGCTCCCACGTCGCGGCCAGCTCGCGGTCCGTCGCCGACCCGCTCAGAACCCACACCGCACCCTGCAGCTCGGCCGCAACCACGTGGGAGGTTCCCTGAATCCTGCGAAGCAGGGCCACCGAGGTCGACGACGGCAGCGACCACGACCCGCTGCCCGCCGCCGGGATGACCGCGGTGACGTTCCACGGTGGGGTCATCGGTGAACCGATGTGGCGCAACGCTTCCAGCAGGCCGGTCTCGGCGACGGTACCGTTCACCAGGCCGAGGAGTAGTTCGCGCACGGCTGTCTCTCGCCACCGCGAACTGTCCCGGTGCTGTTCGTTCCGCAACAACAGTTCGACGGTGAGCGCGAGGACGTTGCCTACCGACTCGACCTCCCCGGGATCGCCCGTGACCCCCACGACTCCGACGATCCGCCCGTCGAGCGCCAGGGGGATGTTGATCCCGGCTCGAACGTCCGCAGACTGTTCGTCGGTGTCCACGAGGACGGGCCGCCCGTCCCGGATGGCCTGGAGTGCGCCGGCATGCACTGTGCCGATTCGTGACCCGTCGACCGACCCGATGATGCGGCCTTTGCGGTCCATCAGATTGACGTTGTAGGCCAGTCGGGGGCTCACCTGATCCACCACACGCTGAGCGAGTTCATCGGTGAACACGTATGCGAACTCGTCCTCGTCGCCGCCCTGCACCGCCCACGTCATGCAGTAAGACTAGGCGCGCTTCGCACGGGGTGGCGCGAGGTGGCGGTCGGCTACAGCAGGTTGCGAGTGGGAACGTTAGGCTCGGGGCCGCGTGGTGGATCCTCGGACCACCAGATGCGGGGACAGCGAAAAGACGCGCGGTTCGCGGTCGAGTTCCGTTGCGCTGTAGAGGAGTTCGACGACGGCAGCGACCGCGAGCCGCACGAGCTGCTCGGCGTCCTGACGGACGGTGGTCAGGTCGACGTGGGCGAGTCGGACGAGGCGGCTGTCGTCGTATCCGACGATCGAGGCCTGCCCGGGAACGTCGATTCCGGATCGGCGCAGTTCGTCGAGGACGCCGACCGCGCACTGGTCGTTGCCGGCGACCACGGCGGTCGGGAGTGTATCGCCGTCGAGGAGGGTGCGCGCGGCCGCGGAGCCGGACAGCTCGGTGTAGTCGCCGGGCAGGACACGGGCGTACTGCCCGAGCCCGTGGGAGTGCATCGCCTCGAGGTATCACCGGAGCACCGACACTCCCTCGAACAGCTCGCCACGCGCCGCGCTCGGCCACCCGTCGCCTGCGGGGAGGGCACCTGACACCGCGTCGCCGCGGGCGACTCGACGGCACTGTGCGCTCAGCGGGTGGGGACGTCCGGTGGGTCGGGCAGATCGACGTCGAGGAGGAAGTCCAGCCAGATCAGGGCATCGGTGAGGGTCTCCGCCCGCCTCAACGGTTCGAGTTGCCGCGCCGCCACCGCGAGCTGATGCCGTCCCGCGGCGGGGTCGTCGGCGAGGAACGCTGCGGCGGTCCGCAGCACCCACTCTCCCGAGGCCGGCAACTCGGCCGCGGTGACTGCGCCCCCGTCCGTGCGGCGGACTTCCAGCAGGAACGTCTCCCCTGGAGGCGCCGCGCCCAGCCGGGCCTCGACCACCTCGACGATCGACTCCATCACCCACGCCAGCACGTCTTCGTATCGCGGGCGACCGGAGTCGGGACGAGGCTCGAGGCTGACCGCGGACACCTCGTGGGCCAGCGCGGCGCTGTCCCGTTCTCCGATCAGCCACGTCAAACGCCCACCCAGAGCGGCGGGGCTGATCGGACTGCCGGCAGTCGAAGCCATGAGGAAGAGTTCCCCGCAGGGCCCGACCTCACACACCAGGGGTCGTGCCCAGGCATTACCTACTCGCCCCCGGGGCGGCGGTGCGGTAGAACTTTGGGGTGGATTCAGAGCAGGTTCTCGGTGGCGGTGAGCCGCAGCGGGTAGGCAGTTTCCGGTTCTACCTCGACGGACAACGGTGGGAATGGTCCGACACCGTCGCCCAGATGCACGGCTACCGGCCCGGCGAGGTCACCCCCACCACCGAGCTGCTGCTCTCCCACAAGCACCCCGAAGACCAGCCGAATGTCGCCCGGGTGCTGGACCGGACCGTCAACGCCGCCGAACCGTTCAGCAGCAAACACCGCATCATCGACACCACCGGAAAGGTCCGGCAGGTCGTGGTTGTCGGCGATCGCATGTTCGACGACAGCGGGACGGTGATCGGTACCTCCGGCTTCTACGTCGACATCACCGACTCGTACCGCACCGACCTCAACGGCTCCGTCGACGAGGCCGTCGCCGAACTCGCCCAGTCGCGGGCGGTGATCGAACAGGCCAAGGGTGCCCTCATGCTCGTCTACGGCATTCCCGCCGCCCGCGCCTTCGACATCCTCACCTGGCGTTCCCAGGAGACCAACACCCGCCTCCGCACGATCGCCGAACAGATCGTCGCCGGCCTCGCCGACTGCGAACCCGACACCCACCTACGCACCCGATTCGACCACCTCATCCTCACCGCACACGAGCGAGCCCGGCAGCCGGAATAGGAAACGGATCCCGAGCTGACAGCGTCGGGGCCGGCTAGCGTCGCAAGACGGTGATTCCGCTACTGCACTGCCTGTTCCGTCGTGCTGTTCCCGTCGGTGATCAATTCCTGTTCCTCGCGTAGGGCTTTCGCGCGAACCCGCACGAGGAGGAGTGTGGCGACGATGGTCAAACCGCAGAGAACGACGAGGTAGGCGGCGACGAGCCAGGGGTTGATCTGGACGAGGAGGGTCGCGATCAGTGGTGACAGCCCGCCCCAGAGTGGCGACGCCACCTGGTATCCGATGCTCGCCCCGGAGTAGCGCTGGAGGACGCCGAAGGACTCGATGATGAGCGCCGGCTGCGCCCCGTAATGCAGTGCCCACGGAATCAGTGACCCGGAGAAGGCCACGATGATCAGTGCTTCACTGCCGAATTGCAGCGTGGCGAAGAACCCGATCGTTGCGAGCGCCATGAACGCGGCACTGCCCACGTAGACCTTCGTGCGCCCGATTCGGTCGGACAGGTGACCCGCGTAGAGCATGAAGGGAATGCAGATTCCCGAGGCGACAGCCAAGGCGTTCAGGATGGTCTGTTCGGCAAGCCCGACGTACATGATCGCGAGCGGGATGGAGAACGTCGCGAAGATGTAATACGACGAGTTCTCGGCCGCTCGCAGGGCGGTGCAGAGCAGGACCTCGCGCCACTGTTTCCGCATCAGCGAACGCAGGGGTGAGTTGGCTTCCTTCGTGTCTCCGCGCGTGGCTTTCGCTTCTTCGAATTCGGGCGATTCGTCGACCTTCGACCGAAGGTAGAAGCCGACGACGGCGATCAGGACCGAGATGTAGAACGGCCACCGCCATCCTGCTGTCAGGCCGGTGTCGTCGAACGTGTCTCCGGAGATCGAGGCCGAGAGGCTGACGGCACCAACGGCAAGGAGGGTGGCCACGGGTGCCGCTATCTCGACGAAGCTGGTCACCAGTCCGCGCCGCGTCTTGGGAGCCCATTCGGACGCAAGGATTACCGCGCCGCCCCATTCGCCGCCGACACCGATGCCCTGGACGAAGCGAGCGACCACCAGGAGAACCGGTGCCCACAGTCCGATCTGATCGAAGGTGGGCATCAGGCCGATCGCGAGCGAGCCGGCGCACATTGTCAGAAGCGATGCGAGGAGGGTGTTTTTTCGGCCGTACTTGTCACCGAAATGACCGAAGATGATGCCGCCGAGTGGGCGAGCGAGGAAGCCGACGAAGAACGTCGAGAAGGACGCGACCGTTCCGATGAACGGATCCACGTCGGGGAAGAACAATGCGGGGAACACCAGGCCGGCGAGCGTCCCGTAGACGAAATAGTCGTACCACTCCAGGATGTTGCCCACCGTCGCGCCGACCACCGCGGTCTTGACCTTGCGGGGCCATTTCCTGATGGGAGTCTCTACCGGACTCTTCGTCTCCGACATCGGGTTCCTATCTCGTACCAGTGTGCGCCCCATGTGGACGCGTCCACATGTGACCGGATCAGTGGACGCCCAACTCGTTGCGGACACTGCGCAGGCGTGAGGGCGTCACCTGGTAGGCGCGCTTGAACCAGTGGATCAGGTGCGAACTGTCGGTGAAGCCGCATTCGTGGGCGATCTGGGTGAGCGAACGGTTGCTGTTGAGCACCATCCAGTGCGCCGCTTTCAGACGGATCTGCCGCCAGTACTGCGCAGGTGGCGTGCGCAGGTGCTGCTTGAACAGCCGAGTCAGCTCGCGCTCGGTGACGCCGACGGCCTTGGCGATATCGGCCACCGTGCCGGTCTCGTACAGACGTTGGCGCATCAGTCCCACGGCGTTGACTACCCGCTGGTCCGGGCATTTCAGGCCGATGTCGGGATCCTGCTTCAGTGCCTGTATCTCGTCGAAGCCGCGGTCGGCCATCAGGTAATGCAAGGTCTTGTCCGATCGCACGCTGCCGCAGTGCTCGGTCACCAGCTGCATTGCCAGGTTGATCGATGCCAGCCCTCCGGGACAGGTGATGAAGCCACCGTCGCGCACCACCGGCTGGTCGGTGACGGGAATGACCTGCGGATGCAATTGCTGCAGGGCCGAAGCCATGGAGAAATGCACCGCGCAGCGACTGTCGTCGAGTAGGCCGAGGCGGGCGAGAACGAATTGACCGGTGCACAGCCCTACTACGGGCACCCCGGCTGCCACCGCCTCTTCGACGAACGCGAACAGGGCGCCCGGGATCGGGGTCGTGCCGTGGAGGATCCCGCCGTGGACGACGATGTAGTCGTAATCGCGTGGGTCCCCGAAGCGCCGGGTCGGCACCATGGGGAACCCGCAGCTGGAGGTGATCGGCTGGTCGTCGTGGGACAGCAGGTCCCAGGCGCAGTAGACCTGCCGGCTGAAGTCGCGCTCGTCCGCCGACAGGCGCAGGAACTCGACGAAGCACGACAGCGACATCAGAGTGAAATCCGGGGTGGGGGCGATGCCGACCCTCAGCGGCGTGTCGACCTGCGGGGCGGGCCTGCTGGGGCCGGGGCCGAGGTAGGCGAGATCCGGTTGCATGCTGTCTCCGTCGGTACCGTCGAGACGTACCATTACCGGTCCGGAATCTACAATCACGCAGACATGCATGGCAAATAACGTGGTGCTCGTTCGTTCGTACTTCCGACGCAGGAGCGGCATCCATGGAAATCACCCGCATCGCTATCCACCAGGTCGACCTTCCGCTGAAGGAGGGTGCCTACAGCTGGTCCACCCAGAGCTTCGCCGCCTTCGACAGCACCGTGCTGATCATCGAGACCGATAGCGGACTGACCGGTGTCGGCGAAATCTGCCCGCTGGGACCGTCGTATCTACCGGCCTACGCCGAGGGTGCGCGGGTCGGCCTGGCGCAGATCGCCCAGGGCCTGATCGGTGAGGATCCGCTGCAGATCGGCCGGATCAACCAGACCATGGACGCACTTCTCAAGGGCCACCCCTACGTCAAGTCGGCCATCGACATGGCCTGCTGGGACCTGCTCGGCAAGGCCACCGGGCAACCGGTGTACAACCTGTTGGGCGGCCTGCTGCAGGAGGAGGTCACCCTGTTCAAGGTGATCAGCCGCCAGGACCCCGCCGCGATGGCCGGCAAGCTGGCCGACTACCAGCAGCAGGGCTTTCGCCAGTTCCAGATGAAGGTCGGTGCCGACGCCGGGGAGGACATCGAACGCATCCTCGCGGTGTCCGAGGTGTTGCAGGCCGGCAATGTCCTTGCGGCGGATGCCAATACCGGCTGGAAGCAACACGAGGCGATCCGCGTCGTGAAGGCTGTTCGCGATGTCGACATCTACATCGAGCAGCCGTGCCTGTCGTACGAAGAGTGCCTGGCGGTGCGCCGGCACACCGACCATCCGTTCATCCTCGACGAGTGCATGGACGATCCGCGCGTGCTCATGCGCGGTTTCCAGGACAGTGCGATGGATGTGGTCAACCTCAAGGTCAGTCGCGTCGGCGGTCTGACCCGGGCCCGGCAGTTCCGCGACCTGTGCGCGACGCTCGGCATCACCATGACCATCGAGGACACCTGGGGAGGCGAGATCGCCACCGCGGCCATTGCACACCTGGCGCATTCCACGCCGCAGGGTTTCCACTTCCAGTCCTCGGCCTTCCACGAGTACCACAGCGTGCAGATCGCCGACGGCGGGCCGGTGATCAAGGACGGCTACATGGTCGCGTCTTCGGCGCCGGGGCTGGGCGTGACACCCGACATTGCGGTGCTCGGCAAGCCGGTGGCTGTCATCGGGCGATAGCAGCCCGTCAGGTCCGCGGGGCCGTGAAACTGAGCGACGTTCTCGGCCCCGACCCTTCCCGGAATTTCGTGGGGATCAGAAGATGCAAGTGATTTCGGCACAACAGATTCGGTCGGTACTGGACTGGGAAGGGGTGCTGCGAGCGCTGCACGACGCCCATCTCGGCCCGAGGCCGCTGGGCGAGAGCTACTTCGTCGGCGATTCAGACTACGGGCTGTTCAGCCGCGGCACGATCCTGCCGGGTCGCGGCGCGGGGCTCAAGGTCGCCTCCATCCACACTGCCAATGCCCAGGCCGTTCCACCGCTGCCCACCGAGCATGCGGCGTTCCTGGTGATCGACCAGACCACCAAGGCCATCGCCGCCGTGCTCGACGGCCCGGCCGTCACCGCCGCCAAGACCGCGGCCGATTCGGCCCTGGCCGCGCGCAGCCTGAGCCGCGAGGACAGCAGCGTGCTCCTGGTGCTCGGTTCCGGACCGGTGGCCAGGGCATTGACCGACGCCTACCTGCACATCCGCCCGTCGCTTCGCCAGGTGTTGCTGTGGAACCGCTCGCCGCAGAAGCTGGGGGAGGCGCGGGCAGACCTGCAGGCTCGGGGCATCGACGCGGTCGTCGTCGGCGACCTCGACCAGGCCGTGGCACGAGCCGACATCATCAGCGCCGCCACCAGCACCTCCACCCCCCTGATCCACGGACGCCACGTCCGCCCCGGCACCCACGTCGACCTGGTCGGCGGCTTTCGCCCGGACATGCAGGAGGCGGACAACGAACTGCTGGGCAAGGCAAGGATATTCGTCGACGACCGCCGGTCGGCCGCGGTGGCGGGAGACATCCTCATCCCGCTCGAGGCGGGGGTCATCGACGAGGCGTGCATCGAGGGAGATCTGTTCGATCTCAGCAGGCAGGCTGCCTTCGAGCGCGGGCGCGATGAGATCACCGCGTACAAGAATGCCGGTGGCGCGCATCTGGATCTGGTCGTCAGCCAGTACGTGATCGCGCGTCTGAGCTGACGCTAGGTGCGCCCGCCGCTCGCGGACGTCTCTTCCACGTCCGACCTCGCATGGAGGACACCTTCATCGTCGACGGTGATCGTGTGGACGCCGGCGAGGTCCGGCATCTCGGGCAGGATCAGCACGGTGGGGCCGGTCCCGTAGATTTCCCACGCTGCGGCCGCCGCGACGGTGAGAATCGTGTCGCGTTCGGTGAACAGCAGAATTGCGGGAGCCGTGCCCAGCCGGACGCATTCGAGGAAGGTGCTGCTCGACGAACTCGAACCGCGACTGCCGTCCATCAACAGGGCCGTTCCCGCCAGACTGGTGCCCTGTTGAGGGTGGTTGCGATCGATGATCGTTCCGTCTTGATCGTCGACGCCGCCCCAGAAACTCACCGGTTCGCGCAGCACCAGCAGCGGTGCGGAGGCGGCCCCGCCGAGGATCAGTTCGGCGTCGAGTCGTCGGCTTGTCACGAGAGTTCTCCGTCCGTCAGGGTGATCTCGCCGCGAACGGCGCTGCGCAGGCAGTCGGTCAGGCTCGCCAATACGACGGAGAAGCCCAGGTGTGCGGGCGCGTAGTACGCCCATTTGGCCGAGTTGGTCATGACGGCGCCGGCCGGTTCCATGATGACCGACTGGCCGTAGGTGCAGGTGTCGCGCACGATCGTGACTCCGCTTTCTTCCAGTTGCCGCTCGGCGTCGGGCTCGGCCGACAGTACGGCTCGGCTCGTCGTGGCGTAGGTCGGCACCCGTACCTCGTGACCGCGAAGTTGCGTGGCCATCGCGACGAGCTGACTGCGTGAGAGGTGCGGGGTGCCGATACTGACCCCGCCGAGGGGTGCGTCCGCGGTCGCGGTGGTGAGTTCACGGCGAGCCCTCCGGAGGTCGTCGAGCGATATCCGTTCCTCGCGCAACGGCGTTCCGCCCTGCAGGGCGGTCTGCAGGTCCGGTGCTTCGGGGGTGGCGCCGACCAGATGGAACATCGCCACACCGCCGCTACTCGCTGCGGCCGCACCGAAGTTCTTTCCCCAGTCCTCCGTGATCGTGACGGAGTCGAGCCCGGCGACGGCCGGAATATGGGTACCGGTTCGACGACCCACGTGATGCCCCAGAAGCGCAGGCAGCAGGTCGGAATCGGTGGATGCGATCACGTCGTCGTCGAGTGTGAAGACGACGCTCGCGCGCCGATTCGACTCGATGTGCAAGCCGGAATACGGAACGCGTCCGGTGATGGCTGCGCAGACGTCGATCAGATCTCCGTAGCGATTGGTACGCAGACCGATCATGCTGTTGCCGAAGACGATTGCGTTGGATTCGGCCCAGGCGACGTCCTCGCCGAACTCGGGCCGCCCCGGCAGCTGGTAGGGCGCGCATGTGAAGGTCGGCTGACATCCCAACTTCACGTAGCCCTCCATCAGCTCCCTGGCCGCCGCGCCCGCCTGCTGGGCACCGCGGAACAGGTCGGGCCGATTGAGGTCGAGGCCGCCGACGTTCAGCGTGGTGGGAACCCGAACCTCACCCCCACCCTCGATGAGCGTGCGGACGAAATCCAGACTCGACGGCCCGTGGTACAGGCAGCTGTCGACGTGCGCGGAGCGCACGGGCAGTAATAGGGAAGCGCGCTGCGTCCGCGCGGCGACGATGACGATGCGCATCGCCAAGGCAGTGGCGGGCCCCTCGTCGCCGGCGAGCATCCGCTCCTCGAGGGCGGTCAGCTCGATGGTGGTCGTGTCTGTCACCGTCTTGGCTTCCTCTCCGGTCTCTCGTTTGCACCGGCCGGAAAAGCACGGCCGTTCTTCGTTGTCGACTGAGCCTCGGCACGTACAACCGGGGAAGGGGAACTGAGTTTGTCTATTGTCGACAACGTGATTAGAGCGTACACCGGCGGCGCGAGCGTGGCTAGACCGAATCTCCGGCCGACCGAGATCGCACGCTCGCCCGGTGGCGACATGATCCGGCGTGGCTCGATCATGACCGTCAAATCAACTCAGGTGCAATGGCACTCGTGATCGACTCGTGACCGAGGCGTCCTGCGATCGATTTCACACGTGACGGTTGACGCCGTGCACTTGACGCTGCACACTTATCGCACATTGTCGACAACAGACGAAATGAGGATCGCGACATGAGCAAGCAACCGTGGCACGGAGTGGTGGTGGCCAGCGCGCTGCCGTTCAACGACGACCTTTCGGTCGACTTCGGCGCGTTCGCCGAGCACGTGCGCTGGCTGGCGGCCAACGGGTGTTCGGGAATCACCCCCAACGGATCGCTCGGTGAGTACCAGTGCCTCGATCCCGCGGAGCGCGCCAAGGTCGTCGAGGTCGCGGTGGAAGCCGCACCCGAGGGTTTCGCGGTCGTCCCCGGCACCGGCGCCTACGGGGCCCGGGAATCGGTGTACTGGGCGCAGCACGCCAAGGACGCCGGCGCGCAGGCGATCCTGCAGTTGCCGCCCAACGCCTACCGCGCCGACGACGCAATCGTCTACGACCATTTCGCACAGATCGCGGAGGTCGGCATTCCCGTCGTGGCCTACAACAACCCCCACGACACCAAGGTGGACCTGTCCCCCGAACTGCTGGCTCGCATGCACCGTGACGGCCTGATCGCCGCGATCAAGGAATTCAGTGGCGACGTCCGCCGAATCTACGAGATCGGGGAACTCGCACCGGAACTCGACGTTCTCGTCGGCACCGACGACGTGCTGTTGGAACTGGCCGTCGCCGGTGCCAAGGGCTGGATTGCCGGCTACCCGAACGCGCTCCCCGCCAGCTGCGTCGAACTGTTCGACCTCGCCGTGGCAAAGGACCTCGACAAGGCCCTCCCGATGTACCGCGACCTGCATTCCCTGCTGCGCTGGGACTCGAAGCCCGGTTTCGTCCAGGCCATCAAGCTCTCCATGGACATCGCGGGACGCAAGGGCGGCGTGTGCCGCGCCCCCCGTGCCCCGCTCGCACCCGAGGTCGCCGCCGCCGTTCGCAAGGACACCGAGAAGGCGCTTGCCGACGGCTACAAGTAGCCACGCGCCGACGCCGTTACCACTACCTTCGCGTAGACGACGGGCCGTGGGCGGCCGGCGCTGCCGGCTGCCCATCCGCGCGCGGTCACGATTCTGTCGACCGCTGGTCAAACAACATTTTTGGCTTCACACGTTATCGGTAAAATGTTATCCTTGACACATTAGCGCTACAGGGCTTGCACTGAGCAGTGGCGCCAGTTCTCGCCATCCCCACACACAGTCTCAGCAAGGAATCAAGATGACGCGCTCATCCACCGACGAGATCGACTACCTGGCCGAGTTCGGATACAAACAGGAACTCGATCGCAGCCTCGGTAAGTTCTCCTCATTCGCAGCAGGATTCAGCTTCTTGTCCATCCTGACCGGAGTCTTCATGCTCTTCGGTTTCGGCTTCGGTTTCGGCGGCCCGGCATTCTGGTGGTCGATCCCGATCGTCGTCGCCGGCCAGCTGCTGGTCGCCTTCTTGTTCGCGGAGCTGGCGTCGCAGTATCCGATCGCCGGCGGCATCTATCAATGGACGAAACAGATCGCCTCGCCCTTCGCGGCGTGGACCGCGGGCTGGGTCATGATCCTCAGCAGCATGGTCGCGGTGACCGGACCGGCGGTCGGTCTGCAGGTGGTGCTGCCGCAGATCTGGAGTGGTTTTCAGGTCTTCGGAACCGCGGCGGACATCGGCACCTACTCGACCGTGGACGGCGCCCGTAATGCCGTCCTCCTCGGCAGCATCCTCCTGATCGCGGCGACGGTCATCAACATCCTGGGTGTGCGGCTCATGGCCCTCATCAACAACATCGGCGTGTTCACCGAACTCGTGGGCTGCACCGTGCTCATCCTGGTCCTGTTCGCCAAGGCGCAGCGCGGACCGGACATCGTCACCCATACCGACGGCGCGTACTCGACGTCGTGGGGCATCTTCGGCGCGATGCTCATCGCCAGCCTGTTCGCGGTCAACATCTACTGCGGCTTCGACGCGGCGGGAGCGCTGGCCGAGGAGACGTCCAACCCCCGTCGGTTCGCGCCCCGCGAGATCATCCGCGCGCTCGTCGTATCGGCGATCCTGGGTGCCGCCCTCGTGTTGGCCGCCCAGATGGCGATGCCCGACATCCTCGGTCAGAACAACCTCGACATGATCGCCGCGCAGGGCTTGCCCTACGTGCTCAAGGCGGTGCTCGGCGAAACCTTCGCCAAGCTGTTCCTGGTTGCCGTGGCGATCTCGATGTGTGTCTGCGCGCTTGCGGTCCAGGCCGCCGGCATTCGCATGGTGTTCTCGATGGCTCGGGACGGCAAGCTCCCGTTTTCGAATCGGCTGGCCAGCGTCAACTCCAAGACCCGAAGCATGGTGGGCGCCTCGATTCTGCTCGGTGTCGCACCGGTCGCCCTGCTCCTGGTGAACGTCGGTAACCAGCAGGTGTTCACCACCGTCGCGTCCATCGCGCTGGTCCTGTTCTACATCGCGTACCTCATCGTCACGGTGTCGCTGCTCATCCGGCGGTTCAAGAAGCAGTGGCCGAAGCCCGACCACGGCCCCTACTTCAATCTCGGCAGCCTGGCGACGACCATCAACATCGCTGCTGTCGTGTTCCAGATCGTCGCTCTGATCAACCTGATGTGGCCGCGGGTCGAGATCTACGGCGATGCCGGGTGGTACTTCCAGTGGGGCGCTTTCGTCTTCGTCGGCGCTGCGCTCTCCATCGGCTGGGCGATCTACTTCTACCTGCACCGCGACGGCAAGGACGTCCCCGTCGCCGAACACACGGCAACCGTCGACGCCGCGGGGCACGCGCAGGCCGCACCTGAAGCGGTCGACGACCGGGTGTTCGAAGCCCCGGATCGTGCAGGATCCCCGTCCGCCTGACGGTACGCATTCGCCACATGATCGCCGCTCCCGTCCTTGCTCCGCAGGAGGCGGGAGCGGCGACCGGTATTTACATCTGAGAAAGGATTCAACCCATGCCCGAATCAACGGTTGCACGCTTCGGCGGGCTGCGCGGAGTGTTCCCCGCCCTCGTCACGCCGTTCAGCGAGGACGCGCGCGAGATCGACGAAAAGGCCCTGCGGACTGTGGTCGACCACGCCGTGAGCGGCGGCGTCAACGGCTTCGTCGTGTGCGGCGGATCAGGCGAATTCAACTCCCTGACAATCGAAGAGCGCCGACGGGCGGTCGAGATCGTCACCGAGCAGAGCGCCGGCAAGGTCACGGTCGTGGCGCAGACAGGAGCCATGACCACGACGGAGGCGATCGAGCATTCCGAGCATGCGGCCGCAGCAGGCGCCGGCGCCCTCATGGTCGGATTGCCGTACTACGAGCCGCTGAACATCGACCAGGTGATCGAATACTTCTCGGCCATCGCCGCGGTAGTCGATCTACCGCTCATGGCGTACAACTACCCGTACGCGACCGGATTCAACTTCACTCCGGAGCTGACGGCGGAACTCGTGTCGGCGGTGCCGTCGGTCGAATACGTCAAGGATTCCGCGGGTGATCTGGGGCAGGTCCACGGGATCGCCACGTCCCTGGACGGCAAGGTCGGGGTCTTCTCCGGCAGTGACAGCCACACCGCTCCGGCCCTTCTCATGGGCGCGGTGGGTGTGGTCAACGGGGCGTCGCAGGTCTTCCCCCGGGAATTCGCCACCATGTACGCGGCTGCCGCCGACGGTAATCACTCGGCGCTGATCGACGAGTGGTCCCGCCTCCTGCCGTTCTTCACCTTTGCCGAGGGAAACCATTACGCGAGCGCGATCAAGCACGCGCTGCGGATCGTCGGAGTTCCGGTGGGTTCGACCGTGCGTCGCCCCGCTCAGGATCTGTCGGCGTCGTCGCTCGCCGAGCTCGAGGGGATCCTCGCGAAGCTGGCCTGAGTGCGCCGAGTTCCGACCGGTGTGCGGGTGACGTGTAAAATGTAACCGATTACTAATGTGAGTACCGCCGCACGCTGGAAAGGACAACGTGATTCATCTCGACGCACGGTCGATCGCCGAGCTCGTGGACGCCCCCGGCGCTGCCCGCCATCTCGGTGCGGTTCTCCGGTCCGGTTTCGACCCGGAAGGCGACAGCGCTCGACTCTTCAGTCCCCTTCCCGACGGCGAATTCCTGATCATGCCCACCGCGGCGGGGCAATACTGTGGGACGAAGGTGCTCACGCTGGCACCGTCCAACCCGTCGCGGGGCCTTCCGAAGATCCAGGGCATGTACGTTCTCTTCGACGCGGAGACGCTCGCCCCGCTCGCCACCCTGGACGGCGTCGAGCTGACCCTGGTCCGCACTCCCGCGGTCACCACGCTCGCGGTCTCCCACCTGCTGGAGCCGCGCCGACCGCATCGCGACGGCAGGTCGTCGGTCGGACGCCTGGTGGTGTTCGGCACGGGGCCCCAGGCGCACCGCCACATCGATGCCTTCACGGCGACGTTCGCCATCGACGAGGTCGTGGTCGTCGGGCGCACCCCGGACAAGGCCCGGCGGTTCGTCGATGCGCGACCCGACGGGAGCACGGTTCGCGCAGGTGCGGTGTCCGATGTGGCCGACGCAGACCTGATCCTGTGCGCCACCTCCTCGTCGACTCCGCTCTTCGACGGTGACCTCGTGCCGGACACCGCGGTCGTGGCGGCCATCGGATCTCACGGCTTCGACGCCCGCGAGCTCGATCCGGGTCTCGTCCGGCGCTCACACGTATTCGTCGAAGCCCGCGCCTCGGCACTGCGGGAGGGCGGAAATCTCGTACCCGCCCGAACCGTCGACGAGTGGAAGTCGCGGCCACTGCCGAATGTCGCCGACCTCGTGAACGGCCGGGCCTCGGTGCCCGAGTCGGGCCCGCTCGTCTACAACGGCATCGGAATGTCGTGGGAAGACGTCGTGGTCGCGTCGCACTGTTACGAAGTGGCGTCGAGCCGTATCCCGTCAGCGCTCTAGAACATCGGCCAACACTCGCGGAGATTGGAGCTCTGCCTTGTCGGTCGATGTCGCGGTCCGCTCGGATCGCCGGTGGCAGATTGCCACGTTCGCCGGCTTCATGAGCATCGGTGTCGTCGTCTCGTCCTGGGTTGCTCGGACCCCGGCGATTCGTTCGGCCCTGGAAGTGTCGACCGCCGGGATGGGGATCGTCATCCTGTGCGTGGCCGTCGGTTCCATGGCGGGTCTCTTCGTGGCCGGCCGGGCGGTGTCGCGTCTCGGCGGCCGAGTCTCCGTTGCCGGGTCGGCAGTCGCCATGTGCGCCGGCACGACGTTGCTCGGGCTGGGCGCGGCGGCGTCCTCCGTGCCGCTCGCGGCCGGCGGGCTCGCCCTCATCGGCGCCGGCTCCGGCATCGGGGAGGTGGCGCTCAACGTCGAGGGTTCCGCGCTCGAGGTTCGACGCAACCGCAGTTTTCTGCCCCTGTTGCACGGGGCATTCAGCCTCGGCACGTTGCTCGGTGCCGGTTTCGGCGCCCTGGCCGAGTTCCTGGGAGTGTCGCTGGTGATACACCTCGGCGTGGTCGCGGGTGTGGTCGCCGGCTGCGGCGTGGGAGTGGTCCGTTTCCTCCCTCCGCACACCGGAACTGTCGAGGACCAACCGGGCGAGTCGGCGGGTCGTGGCGTCACGGTGTGGCGGAATCCGCAGATTCTCCTCATCGGTCTCGTCGCGCTCGGTATGGCCTTCGCCGAGGGAACGGCCAACGACTGGCTGCCGCTGTCGGTAGTGGACGGCTATTCGCTCTCCCCCGCCGCCGCGTCGACGTGCTACATCGTGTTCGTGGCGTCGATGACGGTCACACGCCTGCTCGGCGGACGCCTGGTGGACCGATTCGGCCGCGTCACCTGTATCCGAACGTCGGCCGTGATCGCGATGATCGGTGTGCTGGTGGTCGTTCTGTCGAGCGGACTGCCCACCGTTGCCCTGGTCGCGGGCTGTGTGCTGTGGGGTGTCGGGGTGGCGCTCGGATTTCCCCTCGCCATCTCGGCTGCGTCCTCGATGGAAGGCGCGGCCGCGAAACAGGTCGGGGCGGTGTCCACTCTCGGCTACACGGCGTTCCTCGTCGGTCCGCCGTTCCTGGGCTTTCTCGGTGAGCATTTCGGGCTGCTCAACTCGTTCTACGCAGTGCTGGGCGCCGCGGGGCTGGCAGTGCTCGCGTCCGGAGCCGCCGCCTCCACCCCGCGCGGATCGCGATAGCTCCGACGGCCCTACCACCACCTGCGTCGGGTGAGGCCGGCGGCCGGGGTGCTTGCGCGTCGATCGAATCGGCGGGCGAGTTCACCGTCGGCGATCGGTGCGACCGATTCGGCCGGACCGTGCCAATCGCGTGGGTACACACGCTCGAGGTGACGTATCTCGGCCGGGGTGCAGTCCGATTCGGGAACCACGTGCCACAGACGCTCGATGAACCGGTCCGCTGTCATTCCGAAGTGGACGAGAAGGTCCTGCTCGGGAGGGCCGCCGTAGGGCGCCCACGTCCGGGCGAACTCGATCAGCAACGACCCCTCGGCGCCGGAACGACTGCGGTCGGGCGGACCGCCCGACCGCCCTTCCTGTGCCACGCTGCCTACGCCGGGGTGGTGGAGTCGTTCGAGGTGAGCAGCACCCGCATCTGTTCGTACTTCTGCGGCGATCGGGCGCGGATCCACAGTGCGTATCCGATGCCGAGCAGCGCGCTGGCCGGCACCAGTCCGACCAGGATCACGGTCAGTGGGCCCGACGTCCCGAGCAGGAGTTCGACGCTGCTCACTGCCACGACGAAGATGGCCAGCATCCCGAGGATCGCGAGGGTCGGTGCGATCTTGGTGTGCCACAGTCGGGTATCCACCTTGGTGCGCCGGAAGAACACGAGGATCGCGACGGCGGCGATGGTCTGGGCTCCGATGATCCCGAGGGTCCCGATGCCCGCCAGCCAGGTGAACAGGGTCGTGTAGGGGTCGAGACCGATCACGGCGAAGGCGAGGACGACGATGGCGGCGCTGATCGTCTGCGTGACCGCGGCGACGTGGGGGGTCTTGTTCACGCGGCTCGTGTGCCCGAGCCGCTTCCACACCAGCCCCTGGCGTCCGATGGCGTACAGGTACCGCGAGAGGTTGTTGTGGAAGGTGACGATCGCGGCGAAGATGGCCGTCACGATCAGCACCTGGAACACGTGTGCCGCCCACGGACCGAGGGCCTGTCCGCTGACGAAGAAGATGAGGTTTCCGGACTCGGACTGTGCGATGCCCTTGGCGTCGGCGGTGCCGGTCGCGTTGACGATCAGGAACGAGGTCACCGCGTAGACGGCGGCCATGAAGACGACGGCGAAATACGTGGCCCGCGGAATCGTGCGCCGGGGATTCTTCGCTTCCTCGCAGTAGATCGCGCTGCCCTCGAACCCGATGAACGTCGTGAGCGCGAACATGACCGACACGCCGACTCCCGAAGCGAACAGAGCCGAGACGCTGAACGGCTCGAGCGTGAGTCCGTCGGCAGCGTGGGTATCGGGGCTGAAGACGATGCCGGCGCCGAGCACGATCAGCATCAGGCACTCGAGCGTGATCAGTATTCCGAGAATCATTCCGCCCGCGTGGGCGCCCCGCAGACCCAGCCCGAGACACAACACCATGGCAAGCACGGCGCATGCCCACCAGGGCACGTCGAGTCCGGTGACGCTCCGGACCAGGCTGCTGAGGTAGTACCCGAATCCGCCGTACAGCGAGAACTGGATGCTGCTGTAGGAGAACACCGTCAGGGATGCCGATCCGAGGCCCGTGACCCGGCCCAGCCCGCACGTGACGTAGGAGTACAGCGCGCCGGCGTTGGTGACGTGGCGACCCATTGCCAGGTACCCGACGGCGAAGAGCACGAGAATTCCGGCTGCCACCACGAAACTGGCGGGCGTGCCGGCACCGTTGCCGAGGCCGATCATGATCGGGACGATCGCGACGACACCGGTCAGCGGTGACGCCGCGGCGATGATGTAGAAGACGATCGCCGAGACGCCGAGCGAGTTCTTCTTCAACCCGTGGTCGGTGGGGGCGCCGTCGTGCGGGGCGGCTGCGGTCTGCTGTGGAATCTCGTTCTGAGAAATCGACATCGTCGCTCGATTCTTCCGTAAGGTGTGATCGGTAACATATGACCGGCAACACACTGCTGTCAAGGGCACGGGCGAGGATTTACACCGGGTTCACGCGCAAACGCGCAAATGCCGCTGCGCGACGAGACGCAGCGGCATTCGAGCCCGCATGTGAGCGGTGGCAATTGATTCGGTTGAAGCCCGACTTTCGGGACCTACTCGGTAGGCGCCGCCACGTAGATGGGCCCGCGTTCGATCACCGGATCCAGAATGCCGGATTCGATCTCGTCCGCTGCCTCCATGGCTCCCGCTGGATTTCGGTGCGGATGCGGGTACTGCAGGACCGCCTCGACTTCCGGCGAGTACAGGTAGACGCCGGCCACCAGAAGCGACAGCGGGTAGAACAGTGTGGGCGACTCCGCGTCGAGGGCGCGGAGTGCGGCGAACATGTCGGCGTCCTCGACATCGCTCATGCGGTCGATCGCGGCCACGATCGAGTCGAAGTGCGGGTCCATGATGGCCAAAGCCTCATGAACCAGATCGTCGAACGTCGCGACCTGATCGGCCGCGATGCGCCCCGGAACACCGGGGATCAGGGATGCCGCGATGCGGCGAAGGTCGCGCAGTTCGGATTCGGTGAGATTGCGGCGGGCAGTCTTCCGGACGGTCGGCGCAGACAGTCGTTGGATCTGCGGTGAGGCAACCGAAGTCGATCGGGTCATTTCGAGCCTTCCTGGATTTCGCTCACCAGATCGCGGCCGATCCGCAGAGCGAGGGCAATGATCGTACTTGTCGGATTTGCAGACCCACTGGTCACGAAGATGCTGCCGTCGGCAATGCGAAGGTTGGGAATATCGTGACTGCGGCCCATCGAGTCGACAACCGATGTGGCCGGGTCGTCGCCCATCCGTGCCGTACCCAGCAGGTGACCGGGTTCGCCCGGCATCTCCGCGATCGGGAGGATGCGCTTGGCGCCGGCCGCGTAGTGGGCCTCGCTCATCTTCTCGATGGCGAAATCTCGGATCTTCAGTGTGTTCTCACTGTATTTGTAGTGGATTTTCGCTGCCGGGAGACCGGAACTGTCTTTCAGGTCGTAGTCGAGCTCGACCCGGTTGCTTTCCTCGGGCAGGTCCTCGATGTTGCATGCCCACAGCACCGTGCTCCGTGCGTCGTCGACTATCTGATGGAAGTTCTCACCCCACAGTGCGTCGAATCCGAGGGTGCGAGACGGTTCGACACCGCTCATCATGAGTCCGGGGGCGGTGGACGCGTGCAGCTTCAGTCCTCGGTAGAAGCCGCGGTCCAGGTTGGTCTCATAGAATTCCATCGAGCTGATGATCGCGCCGAGGGGACCGCGCCACGTTTCCAGATCGTCTTCGTAGTAGCCGAGAACCATCGAATTCGGGTGCAGCATCAGATTTTTGCCCACCAGGCCGGACGAGTTGGCGAGGCCCTTTTCGTCGTTGCCCGACATCAACAGCAGCCGGGCGGTGCCGATGCCGTTCGCGCACAGCACCACGTAGTCCGCGCGGGTGGTCTTCACGTCGCCGGTGGCGACGTCGATCCACTCGGCGCCGATCGCGTGGTCGTCGGCGTCGGTGAGCACCCGCTTGACCCGCGCCCCGGTCACCAGCTTCGCGCCGGCTCTGATGGCTGCGGGCCAGTAGGCCAGGTCGAACGAGGCCTTGGCGCCCTCCGGACACCCTTGCACGCACGTTCCCCAGCGAGCGCATGCGGCCAGGTCGCCGATCTTGTGAGTGGGTATCGCATTGACCCCGTACCACCAATGCCAGCCGAGCTTGTTGAGGCCTTCCGCGACACGCATGCCTGTCTTGCCGAGAGGATGCGGTGGCTGCGGGAATTCGAGGCCCTCGGGATAGGCGGGATCGTCGTCGAGACCTGCCGCACCGATGAACGCGTCGGTTTCGGCGTAGAACGGAGCCAGGTCGGCGTAGGAAATCGGCCAGTCGTCCGCAATTCCGTCCAGCGTCTTCAGGTGAAAGTCCGACGCGGTCAGTCGGGGCCACAGTGCGCCGAAGTGGATGGTCGAACCACCGACGGCGCTGTACATCGACGGCGGTAGATCGGCGTCCGTCACCTCGAGCGGGTAGTCCGCCTTGTTGCGGCGCTGCTGCGGCTCGAGACCCCAGTGAGTGCGGGCCACCAGTTCCCACATCCTGTGGTTTGCGGCGTACTCGTTCGGGTTGAGCCAGTCGCCCTGTTCCAAGCAGGTCACAGAGATGCCCGCGACGGCGAGGGAGTGAGCGACAACGGCCCCGGAGGGACCTCCGCCGATGACGAGCACCTGTGTCTGATCGGGCTGTTCTACAGTCACCCTGGCTCCTCAGTTATAGAATGTTACGTGTAGTGGGTTGTATTTTACTCGGCGAGAGCGCAGAGGCAAGACTCGCGGACCGACAAGTTCGAGGCGATTGCGCAGGGCTGCCGGAAGTCGGTTATGGGTAGTATATGACCCTTGACATTCTACCTGGTCGGTGGTGAAGTAGAGCATCGCGAAACGCTTTCTTCACTGTGTGGTTGTCACGGCGCCTCTCGGGGCGTCTGTCGTATACCCCTGAACTCGACGGGTAGGTAGCAATGGTTGTTTCCGAAAGTGTCAGGCAGCATGCCCACGTCATCGGCGGACGCGAGGTAGCGCCTGCGGACGGGTACATCTCCCGCGTGAATCCGGCGACTGGTGAAGTTGTCGCGATGTTCCCGAACGGCACTGCGGCAGAAACGTTGTCCGCAATTGCGGCGGCACGCAACGAGTTCGACTCGGGTGAGTGGCCCAGGTTGTCCGGAACCCAGCGTTCACGCATCCTCCAGCGGTGGAGCGAGCTGATCGCCGAGCACACCGAGACCCTGGTCCGGATCGAGATCGAAGAGGGCGGAAAGCCCGCCCGCGTCGCCCGCGGTGACATCGAGGGCGTCGTCACCCTGACGTCCTACGCGGCAGCCCTCGCCCAGAACCTGACCGGCGAATCGCACACGGACTTCGGTTCGGATCTGCAGGCCATGGTCGTCCACGAGCCCGTGGGCGTCGTCGGCGCGATCGTGCCCTGGAACTTCCCCAGCATCATCTTCGCGCAGAAGGTTCCGTTCGCACTGGCCGCCGGGTGCACCGTCGTCGTCAAGCCGTCCGAGATGACGTCCGGTACCGCCATCGAGATGACCCGGCTCGGACACGAGGCCGGCATTCCCGCGTCGGCCTTGAACGTGGTCACCGGTTACGGCGTTCCCGTCGGCGACACCCTCGTCCGCAGCGAGGACGTCGACATGATCTCGTTCACCGGTTCCACGCGTACCGGTCTGCAGGTGCTCAAGGGGCAGGAAGTCAACTTCAAGCGCGTGTCCCTCGAACTCGGCGGCAAGTCCGCGGCCATCGTGTTCGACGACGCGAACATCGACGCGGCGATCGACGGCGTCCTGTTCTCGATCTACATGAACCAGGGACAGGTCTGCTGCGCGGGATCGCGTCTGCTGGTGCAGGATTCGATCGCCGACGAGTTCCTCGCCCGCCTGGCCGATCGTGTCAACCAGCTGTCGGTGGGAGACCCGGCGGACGCCTCCATCGATCTGGGGCCGCTGATCTCCGAACAGCACCGCGACCTCGTGGCCGGGTTCGTCGACCGCGCCGTGCAGGACGGCGCCTCGCTCGGAACCACCAACGCGCTCCCCGAGGTTCCGGAGGGGACGGCGTTCTATCCGCCGGTCGTCCTCAACGAGGTGACCCCCGACATGCCGATCTTCAGCGACGAGGTCTTCGGACCCGTGTTGACCACCACCCGGTTCACGTCCGTGGACGAGGCGATCGAGCTCGCGAACACGTCCCAGTACGGGTTGGCCGGCAGCGTCTGGACGACGAACATCAACACCGCGCTGACCGTGGCACGCCGCGTGCGGACCGGAACGATCGAGATCAACACCTCCCTCGAGGGACAGCCTCAGCTTCCGTTCGGCGGGTACAAGACCAGTGGGATCGGCCGTGAGAAGGGGGCCGAGGGCCTCCGCGAGTTCACCGAGACCAAGACCATCGGTATCCGCACGACTCCGCGCGAGTCGTTCTTCTGATCGACTCCCACTAACTCTTCGCTAAGGACATCAAACAATGCTTGAAGGCATTTTCGCCGCGTTGCTCACCCCCTTCACCGCCGACGACGCGGTCGACGAGGACGCGCTGCGTGCGCTCGTCGACCGCAGCGTGGCCGACGGCCTGGCCGGTCTGGTCGTGTGTGGCGGCACCGGCGAGTTCGCGGCCATGACCCATCAGGAGCGCAAGCGGGTTCTCGAGGTGGTCGTGGAGCAGAACGACCACCGGATGGCGATCGTCGCCCAGACCGGTGCGACGAGCACTCGGGAAGCGGCGGAACTGTCCGCGCACGCGCAGCAGGTCGGGGCCGACGCCCTGATGCTGGCCACCCCGTACTACGAGCCGCTCACCTTCGCCAACGTCCTGCCCTACTACAAGGGCGTCGCGCAGGCCTCGACCCTTCCGATCGTGGCCTACAACTTTCCGCCGGCAATGAACTTCGCCTGGCAGGTCGACACTCTCGAGACGCTGATCCGGGAAGTGCCGTCGGTCAAGTTCCTCAAGGACTCGTCGGGCCAGAGCGTGCTCATGGATCACTTCGACAACCCCGACGCCGATGGTTTCACCGTCTTCAACGGCGAAGACAAGTTCGTCGGCAGCACCCTGCTCCGAGGCGCGAGAGGCGCGATCGTCGGCGGCGCGAACGTCGCAGGCCCGGGCATGGTGAAGATGTTCCGCGCAGCTCAGGCCGGCGACAACGAGGTCGTCACGTCGATCGAGCAAACCCTGAAGCCGTTGTTCGAGTTCTTCCAGGAGGGCCCGTACATCGGCAAGCTGAAGGCCGTTCTCCGCATTCTCGGCTGCGATGTCGGCGTGTCCCGGGCGCCCTATCTGATGCCCGACGACGCGCAGGTCGAGCAGCTCGAGGCGTTCATCGCCCAGATCGACCCCGCACTGCTCACCACGAAATCGGCGATCGCTGCATCGACAAGCTAGAAGGACTGGTCATGGAATTCAAGGTTATCGACGTCCACTCCTCGGGCGCCCCGTGTCGCATCGTCATCGATGGTCTCGACCAGCTCGGGATCCAGGGTTCGACGATGCTCGAGAAGAAGAAGTACATCGAGCAGAACCTCGATTGGTTCCGCACCGCGCTGCTGAAGGAGCCCCGCGGCAACGTCGCTCTCAACGCCGATCTGGTGCTTCCGCCGTGCGACGAACGCGCGGATGTCGGTCTGGTGATCCTCAACCAGCGCCCGATCGCCCCCCTGATGTCGGGTGGAAACATCCTGGCGTTCCTCACCGCGATCCTCGAATCCGGCGTGGTACCGGTCAATCCCGACTCCGACATCACGACGGTGAACGTGGACACCCCGGCAGGCCTCGTGACGGCGACGGCGAAGATCGGCCCGGCCGGCAAGGTCGAACATGTCACGGTGGCCAACGTGCCCTCGTACGCCACGCACCTCGACGTTCCCCTCCAGATTCCCGGAGTCGGAACGGTCACCGCCGACATCGCCTACGGCGGAATGTTCTATGCGCTAGTGGAAGCCGAGGCGCTCGGCATCGAGCTCACCGCCGACAACGCCGCCGTCATCGGCGAGATGGGTGAGCGGGTGCGGGCCGCCGCGATCGAGTCGGTCGTGATCGACAACCCGGCCGCGCAGGGTCTCAGCGCCGTGGATGCCGTGATGATCTACGGCCCCCCGAAGTTCTCGGAGAACAACTGCCGCAACGGTGTGGTCATGCCGATGCTCCCCGGCCCGCCCGCGTACCCCACCGGCCTCCCCGCGTTGATCGACCGTTGCCCCTGCGGCACGGGGACGTCCGCGATGATCGCTGCCCTCCGCGCGAAGGGAAAGCTCGCCGTCGGCGAGGAGTTCCGCATGGAGTCGATCATCGACGAGGTGTACATCGCCAAGGTCGCCGAGGAAATAGAATTCCACGGCAGGCCTGCGATCATTCCGGAACTGACCGGAACGGGCTGGATCATCGCCCGCGCAGACATCGTCGTCAACGAGAACGATCCACTGGCGCACGGCTTCACCGTGGGCGACATGTGGCCCGGAAGGCCGACCGTCAACACGACGAGCTAGGCCGAGTCCTCCCCCGAAAGCCCGTAGCCCCGCCGTCATCGGCGGGGCTACGGGCTTTTCGAGCACTTCTATCGGTACCTCGACCGCACCATCAGTTCGGGCGGGACGGCTGTGGCGCTTCTTCGGCCGCTCCGGTCGCTCGAAGAACGGGGCTCAGGAGCAGACCGACCGCGGCTGCGCCTGCCGCGAGGATGATCGCGTTCAGAACACCGGTGTGATCGGCCAGGAAACCGATGAGCGGCGGTCCGGACAGGAACGACACATAGCTGATCGTGAGCACGGCACTGACGCGTCTCGCCGCTCGCCGGGGATCGTCACCCGCGGCGCTGATCCCCAGCGGGATACCCAAAGATGTTCCGATACCCCAGAACACGGCTCCGACGATCACGAACGTGGTGGAGGCGGTGAGGGCCACGCTCAATACGCCCAGAATCGCGGACACCGAACACAGCACCGCCGACCGTTGCCGGCCGACGCGCTCGATGGCGATCGGTCCGACGAAGCGGCCGATCGTCATCGCCGAGGTGAACGCGGCGAACATCAGCGAACCGTTCGACTCGGACACGCCGTGGCCGTCGATGCTCGCCACTGCCAGCCAGTCGTTTCCGGTTCCCTCGCAGAACGAGAACATGGCGATGAACGCCCCGATGACCAGGGTCCGGGGCTCGCGCCACGCCGAGAGCGCACCGTTCGCGTTCGACTGCTCGGGCGCGGACTTCGCGGGGGCTGCCGCCGCATCGGCGGGGAAATTGCGGGCGATCAGAGGCGTGAGGGCGAGCAGTACCGCCGCGACGATCAGTACGTGAACAGGAAACGGAACGTCGAACCGAAGCATCAGAGACCCGAAACCCGCGCCTGCCACGGCCCCGATACTGAAGCCGGCGTGCAGGCGAGGGATCAGGGGGCGTTTCAGTGTCACTTCCAGCGTTGTCGCCTGCACGTTCATCGCGACATCCCAGGTCGCGTGGCCCATTCCAGCACGAACAACCCGCCGACGACCGCTGTCGCGACCGCGTAGTCCGCGCCGAACGCCACGGTCGCGAGGCCCAGCACGAACATCATCGAGGTGCGGACCACCGTCTTGTTCGCGCCGAAGCGTCCCACCACCATTCCGGTGAACGGCAGAACGATCAGGGCACCGGCCGAGAGGGCGAGCATCAGCGCTCCCAGCTGACCGTTCGTGAGCCCCAGCGCGCCACGCACCGTGGGGATGCGGGAGACCCACGTCGAGAAGATGAAGCCGTGGAGCATGAAGGTGCCGGCCACCGCCCACACGGCTCGCCGATGCTCGCCCGCCTCGCCCGGTTCGGGCGTGCTGTTGATCGGTGTATGGCTGTGCACTGACATCTCCGATCTGCCGCTGGATTCTCACGTCCTTGCGGTCAAAATGTGACCGCTGACATGTAATATAGAACATGTCGCTACGTCGCCAGACGGGGCGTGGCGGTCAACTTTGTGTTTCTCGCCCTGCGCCGCTGGCGAATTGGCGCCTTTCGTCCTTGACCAGGTGCGCGAAACGGTCGTATGCTACCGGTTATATTCCATATGTGATCCACGACTCGTGCGAGAGCGGTATCGAGATGGCCGGTAGCGGGTACACGTCGCCACCCTTCTGCGGATTGCACTCCCGCATGCCGCCGACCGATCGGCCGCCGCACTCGAGCCTCGTGACTCTCCGAACGAAGGACTGACCACACGTGCGCCACTCGGGCAATTCACGACATTCCCTAGGAGCCAGGCGATGAGCCAGCTATTCAGTCGCCGCGAGGCACTGCGCCTGGGCGCCCTGGCTGTCGGGGGCGCCGCGCTGCTCGGCAGCGGAGCGCTGACAGGCTGTGCGTCGCGGGGATCGGCGAGCGACCCGAGCGCCTACTCGTTCGGTCCGCCGCAGGACGGAGTTCCCACCTCCGGCGGAACCCTCCGGGTGGGGCTGATCTCGGGCGGCAACGCGGAAACACTCGACGTCCGGCGGACGACGCAGGTTCCCGACATCGCGCGCGTCTCCGCCCTGTACGACCCGCTGTGGTTCGTGGGCGAGCGCGGGACGGTCGTCGCCGGCCTGGCCGAGTCGTGGGATTCGAACGACGCCGCCGATGTGTGGACGATCCAGCTGCGCAGAGGCGTCCAGTGGCATGACGGCAAGTCCTTCACCGCCGCCGACGTCGTCTATACGATTCAGAATTCCTGGGTGGCCCCGGAGAACGGGTTCGGCGCAGTCCTGCAGCAGATCATCGATGCCCCGAACGTGCGGGCCGACGGCGAATTCACCGTCGTCGTTCCCCTCAAGCGTCGTCTCGCGCAGTTCCCGACCGTGGCCAGTATCCAGAATTGCTACGTCGTGCCCGACGGGTTCAGCAACTGGGATCGTCCGGTCGGAACCGGTCCGTTCAAGTTCAAGAGTTTCACGGCCGGCCGCCAGAGCGAATTCGTCGCCAACGAGAACTACTGGCGCAGTACGGGCCGCCCTCCCGTCGATTCGCTCATCATCGACTCGTCCTTCGCCCAGGACGACACCCGTCTCAACGCGTTGCTGGCGAAGTCGATCGACATCATGCCGGGCATTCCGCCCGCGCTCGCCCGAGCCAACGAGTCCGCGGGACGAATCAACCTCGGCAATCAGCCGGGCCCGGGTTGGACGGGCCCGGTGTTCCGCGTCGACACCGAGCCGTTTCGAGACCAACGAGTCCGTGAGGCCCTCAAACTGAGCCTGGACCGCCAGGCGGCCGTCGATCTGGTGTTCAGCGGGTACGCCACCGCGGGCAACGACTGCTGCGGCTACACCGGTCAATACTTCGCGAACGACCTGACCTCGTCCTACGACCCCGACAAGGCGAAGTCGCTGTTGAAATCGGCGGGGTTCGACGGGCTGGCCGTCTCACTCGACACGGCCGCACTCTCCGGCCAGACCAATTCACTGGCGACGCTGTACAAGGAGCAGGCGAAGAAGGCCGGAATCGACGTCAGCGTCAACCAGAGTGACCCGTCGACGTACTTCACGCCCTCGGGGGGATACCAGACCCGGCCGTTCGGGATGGAGTTGTGGACCAACGGCGTCAACTCCCTGACGTTGTTCTACCTCCTCGACCTGGTCGAGGGCGCACCGTTCCAGGTGTCGTACTGGGGCAGCCCCGAACACGACGAGCTCGCCTATGCCGCGATGGCCGAGAAGAACGAGGCGCTCGCAGCCCAGAAGTGGCACGACGTGCAGGTGCTTCAGCACGATCAGGGCGGAACGCTGAACTACGCCAACTACAACTGGCTCGACGGCTACGGGCTCGGCGTGCGAGGGGTCAAGACGACGAACGCGGGACCGTGCAACAACTTCGACTTCAGTTCCGCATGGCTGGAAGGCTGAGCAATGTCCACGACGCAACTGACGCCCCCATCGGCGGCCCCCGAGACACCCGCGGGCCGTCGGCCCCTCAGATATCGCTATCCGCTCGGCGCGATGATCGTCCGTCGCATCCTGGCGGGCATCGCCACGGTATTCGCCGCGTCGGCACTGGTCTACGCGGCAATCCTGGTGTTGCCGGGCGACGTGGCGACAGTGGTTCTCGGGCGAAACGCCACCCCGGAACGCATCGCGGAGGTCGAAGCGCAACTGAATCTGGACACACCGGTCTGGGAACGGTACTTCCAGTTCCTCGGCGATCTGTTCACCGGCAATCTGGGGTACTCGACGGCCGGACTCGTGCAGGGGGTGCAGATCCCGGTTGCGGACGTCATCGGCCCCGCTTTCGCGAATTCCGCCACCCTGGCGGCGGTGACCATGGTGCTGTTCGTCCCGTTGGCGCTGGGACTCGGGTTGCTCACTGGAGTCCGGGCCTACAAGCCCACCGACCACGTGGTGTCGATGACGTCCCTCGCGATCAGTGCCCTGCCCGAGTTCCTGGTGGCGTCCGCGCTGATCACCATCTTCTTCTCGTGGCTGGGCTGGTTGCCACCCATCAGCGCGATCCCCGCGGGTGACGTCGCGTTGTCGCATCCGGATCTGATGGCGCTCCCGGTCCTCACCCTGCTGACGGTGAGCCTGGCCTTCGGCTCCCGGATGCTCCGAGCGACGGTGATCGAAGTGATGGCCCAGGACTACGTCACCATGGCCCGCTTGAGCGGGTTTCCCGCCCGCGAGGTGCTGCGCAAATACGTCCTGCCCAACTCGATGGTCTCCACCGTGCAGATCTTCGCTCAACAGCTGCAATATCTCATCGGCGGCATCATCGTCGTCGAGGCGGTCTTCAACTATCCCGGGATCGGCAGCACCCTGGTGCGCGCCATCGCCGTGCGCGACACCCAGGAGATCGTCGTTATCGCAACCATTCTGGCGGCGACCTACATCGTGATCAACCTCGTCGCCGACCTGATCTGCATCGTGCTGGATCCGAAGATTAGAACGGCAGTGTGATGAAAAACCGCCTGACGCAGATACTTTCCCAAACCAGCGGCCGCGTCGGTTGCATCCTCCTGGCATTCGTCGCCGTCGTGGCGGTCGGCGGGCCGTTCATGGCCCCGTACTCACCGACCGAGCCGATCACCGCCCCGGGGATGGGCCCGGGCCCCAGCGTCCTCGGGACCGGATATCTCCTGCTCGGCTCCGACTATCTCGGCCGAGACGTGCTCTCCCGGGTCCTCAACGGCGGATTCTCCGTCATCGCGATCGGGTTGACCGCCACCCTGATCGCCTACCTGATCGGTGTGACGCTGGGTCTGCTCGCCGGATACGTCGAGAAATACGTCGGGGCCACCGTCATGCGGTGCGTCGACGTGATCCTCGCCTTCCCTCCCCTGCTCGTGCTCCTGTTGCTCGTGGGCGGCTTCCAGTCGCACATCTGGGTGCTGATCCTCGGCGTCGTGATCGTCCAGATCCCCAACATCGTCAGGGTCACGCGGGCATCGACCGCCGCGGTCGCACGATCGGCCTACGTCGAAGTGGCCAAGGCCCGCGGGGAACGGACGCTGACGATCTGGAAGCGTGACATTCTCCCGAACATCCTTCCGACGGTGCTGGCCGACTTCGGCATCCGATTCGGCCTGTCGATCATCCTGGTGGCGAGCATGAACTTCCTCGGGCTGGGCCTCGCGCCGCCGGCGTCCGACTGGGGTCTGATGACGTCGGAGAACCAGAGCCTGGTCACCCTCAACCCGCTGGCGATCGTCGCTCCCGGCGTCATGCTCGCGCTGTTGTCGATCGGGGTCAATCTCGTCGCGGACGCGTACGTCAAGGCCGTCGCCGGTCGCGGGACCACCCGGCGCGCAAAGAAACCGAAGAGCCCCGGCGTCACACCCCCGGTGATCGATGCTACGAACAGCGAAGGTGCCGAGCTGCGATGACCAGTCCCCAATCTACCGGCGACGTCGCCGACCGCCCGACCGCCCAGCCCGTGGCCGCCGTCAGGAATCTGCGCGTCGAGACCAGCGACGGTCTGTGCATCGTCGACGACGTCTCGTTCGACCTGCACGCCGGCGAAATCCTCGGCGTGGTCGGCGAATCGGGCAGTGGAAAGACGACATCGGTGCTGTCGTTCTTCGGATTCGCCCAGCACGGCGCACGGTTCGTCGACGGCACCGTCACGGTCCCCGGTCGCGATCCCATCGACCTGGCCACGGCAACGAACATGCGGGACCTGCGCGGACGCTACTTCAGCTACGTTCCGCAGAACCCCGGAACCGCGCTCAACCCCACCATGCGGATCGCAAAACTGTTGCGCGAGGTCGGTGACCGCCGGGCGGCCGTGGACCCGGTCTTCCGGGAACGCCGCGACGTCGTGACCTCCGAGGCTCTGGACATCGTCGGTCTCCCCACGACCCCGGAGTTCCGGAAGCGCTATCCGCACCAGCTGTCCGGCGGACAACAGCAGCGTGTCTGCATCGCGATGGCGCTGCTGTCCGGCTCCAAGGCAATCGTGCTCGACGAACCCACCACGGGCCTCGACGTCATCACGCAAGCAGCGGTCATCCGCGAGCTCCAGCGACTGCGATCCGAGATCGGCGTCTCGATGGTGTACATCTCCCACGATCTCGCCGTCGTGTCCCAGCTCGCCACCCGTGTCGCCGTCATGTACGCCGGACAGGTCGTCGAGGTCGGTGCCACCGAGGATGTGCTCCGGCGGCCGTCGCACCCCTACACCCGGGGGCTCCTCGAGTCGCGGCCCGACATCCATCGCCCCCGCACATTCGGATCCCCAGCCGAAGACGACGGGCGCCCGGGCCGGACACCGGCGAGCGAACCGACCGACGCCGTGCTCGATGTCCGCGGCCTGAACATCACCCACCGGGTCCGTGGCGTCGAGGCAGCGTCGGTCCGCGACATCAGCTTCGCGCTGAAGCGCGGTGAGTGCCTGGCGCTGGTGGGCCAGTCCGGCAGCGGCAAGACGACGATCGCCCGGGCGGTCGCCGGCATCCAGAAGGTCGATACCGGGGAATTCGTCCTGGGTGGGCGGCAACTGCCCTCGGACAGCGCCGCCCGCACCGTCGAGCAGCGCCGCGACCTCCAGATCGTCTTCCAGAACGCCACCCAGGCGTTGAACCCGCGCGAAACCGTGCACACGGCCATCGAGCGGGTTCTGCGGCAGACGAAGAAGGCCGATCCCTCCGTCACCACGACGACGGCGGAACTGCTGGAGATGGTCCGGATTCGGGAATCCTGCGCACACCGGCTTCCTCGCGAACTCTCCGGTGGTGAGCGGCAGCGCGTCTGCATCGCCCGGGCACTCGCCGCGTCACCGAAGGTGATCGTGTGCGACGAGATCACCTCTGCCCTCGACGTCACCGTGCAGGCTGCCGTTCTCGAACTGCTCAACGATCTGCGGCGGAAGCTGGGTGTCGCTCTGCTGTTCATCACCCATGACCTCGGCGTCGTGGCCGGGATCGCGGACACCGTGATGATCCTCGAGAGCGGGCGGGTCCGCGAAAGCGGTGTCGCACGGACGGTCCTGGATTCGCCGACGTCCGACTACGGTCGACGCCTGATCGAGGCCGTTCCGACCCTCTGCTGACAGGTAATCCACAGCAGTTGTCCACATCTGTTGGTCATTCCCGTCTTTCGGGGCTGGCGTGATCGGCAACACACGTCTATTGTTACCGGTAATCGATTACGTACTAGTTGGCCATTCGCGCCACAACGACACATCCCGAGAAGGAGACCCCATGAAGATCGTCGGCATCGACGTTTTCGACTACAAGGTGCGGTACGCGCACGGCGAGTACGTCATGTCCGGCGGCCGCGCCGCCGTGCATCAGGTGGGAACCCTGGTGCGTATCCGGACCGACGAGGGACTCGAGGGCTGGGGTGAGATCACCCCGCTCGGAAGCACCTACCTGCCCACCTCCCCGGACGTCGTCCGCGCCGGGCTCGCAGAGGTCCTCCCGCACCTGGTCGGTGCCGACCCGACGAACATCGCCCGGATCAACCGCATCATGGATGCGGTTCTCCTCGGCCAGGGATACGCGAAGAGCGCAATCGATACCGCCTGCTGGGACCTGCTCGGGAAGTCCGCGAACCTGCCGATCTCCGCCCTCCTCGGTGGCGTCCTCCAGGAGGACTTCCCGATCTACGAAGCGGTGCCGCTCGGCAGCCCGGAAAGCATGGCCGACTACATTTCCGAGCGCCGGGAAGCCGGAATCAACCGCTTCCAGCTGAAGGTCGGCAACCGGCCGCTCGAGGACGCTGACCGCACCCGCGCGGCCGCCGAGGCCGGCGACAGCGACACCGTCATCATCGCGGACTCGAACGGCGGCTGGAATCTCCTCGACGCTCAGATCGCCATGCGCAATATGGAAGACCTGCCCGTCCTCGTCGAGCAGCCCTGCCGCACAACCGAAGACAGCATTCTCGCCCACCGCAACTGCCGCCTCCCCCTGGTGCTGGACGAATCCATCACCGGACCCACCGACCTGTTCAAGGCCAAGACCGAGGCGGGTGCCGTGTCGGTCAACGTCAAGATCAGCCGGGTCGGCGGGTTGACCAAGGCGGCCCGCATGCGTGACCTGATGCAGGAACTCAACATGATGGTGTCGATCGAGGACATGTGGGGCGGTGACGTCATCACGGCCGCCGTGAGCCACCTGGCCGCCAGCACGCGCCCGGAAAACCTGTTGAACACGTCCTTCTTCAACGACTGGACCGACGGGCACGTCGCCGGATACCAGCCGCGGTCGGTCAACGGCCGCGGATCCGCACCGGTGGGTCCCGGCCTCGGAATCACCGTCGACGCGCAGGCTCTGGGCGAGCCGATCCTGTCCACCGACCGGTAGCGCCTTCCGTCTATCAGGAATGACACTCATGACGATTTCGCGGCAGGAATGCGCGGCTCTCCAGGAATGTCCGGCCACCGAGGCCGACATGTACACCGGTGCACGTGAGCTCGTCGAGTCCCTCGTGTCGGCGATGCTCCGCCGAATTCGCACGTCACTGCGGCACTGACCCGTTCGGCAGCATCGAACGACGCCGGCCCCTCACCAGGAGGGGCCGGCGTCGTGCTGTCGTGCTGTCGGCGGGAGTTGTGACGGGTCAGGGCGCGGGGGTATTGCCGAACTGATGCTGCCGAACGTGTTCGAGGTGCTCGGTCATGAGCTTCTCGGTCAACGGTCCGTCACCCTTGACCATCGCGTTGAGGATTCCCCGGTGTTCTTTGGCGGATTCCGCCAGCAGTCCCTGCTCGGCCAATTCGATCAGGCCGAACAACCGCGTCTGATCGCGCAGGTTCCCCACGATCGTATTCAGGTACGGGTTGCCCAGCAGGGCCAGCAGACCGAGGTGGAACTCTCGGTCGGACTCGAGGAATCCGACGTAATCGCCTTCGGCTTCGAGCGAGATGATCGAATCGACGAGCTTCTGGTACTCGGCTTTGTGAGGCTTCACCAGCTTGGCGGTGGCGACCTGACCCATGGCGGGGACTTCGAGCATCAGTCGGAGCTGGTGGATGTGCTCGCGGTCGGTATCCGACAACGGGATCACCCGGAACCCGCGGTTACGGACGGGTTCCATCAGTCCCTGCTCCACCAGCGAGAGCATCGCTTCACGGACCGGGCTGTTCGACACGCCCAGCGTTGCCGCGATCGCAGACGCCGAGTAGATCTCTCCTGGCGCGATCTCACCGGTCACCATCCGCTGCCGGATGACGGCCAGCGCCTGATCCCGCAGGCTCGTACGTTCGAGCTGATCCGTCCTGATGGCCACTCGTGCCCGCTCTCGCCGTGTCGAATACTACAGATTACCGTTCATTGTAGCCGGATCGACGAGTCGAGCTGGTCCCGCCGCATGCAGAGGGAGGCGTGTCGCCGAACCGGCCACACGCCTCCATGCGGGGTGAAGGTGGTTTTGAATCGGGTCGGTTGTCCTTACCCGAGATGTCGCATCATCCGCCGTGTGGCGCGTCGCCCGGAGGAGTGACGAGTATCGTCCAGCCGGCAGGCGGGTAGGACGCCTGCAGTTCCTTGTCGCAATCGACGATTCGGAGCGTGCCGCACCCGAGAAGGTGGGCGGTCTGATTGCCGCGGAACGTGTCGATCCCGTCGCGGTGCTGTATGCGAAGTTCCATCGTCGTCTCCTCGGCGCCCGTACGGGCGGGGGCGTCTACCAGGACGCAAGGCTCGTGAAATTGGGAAGTCCCCTTCCGGAGGCGCTGTCGGGTAGGGCGCGTCCGGAAGGGGACCGAGTCGTGCGTACGCCGAACGGTGGTCCCGTGCGTGGCGTACTCACGAGGTGCAATGCCACGTCTCGTGGCGGGTGGATCAGACCTCGGCGGTCAGGGCCAGCTCGACATCCTTGATGACCTGGGCGCGGTCCTCGTCGCTGAGCGGCTGACGCGGCGGCCGGGTCGGTCCGCCGTAGTGGCCGGCAACCTTCTGGGCGAGCTTGATCGCCTGGACGAAGGTGTGCTTGGTGTCCCAGAAGAACGCCGGCTGCAGCAGGGCGTAGAGCTTGCGGGCCTCCTCGATCTGTCCGGTGGTGCCGAGTTCGTAGATCTTGGCACAGGCCTTGGGCAGAGCGTTGGAGAATCCGCCGATCCACCCGACCGCACCGAGCAGCGTGGCCTCGAGGACGTTGTCGTCGGCGCCGGAGAGGACGTCGAGCCGGGGAGCGATCCGCTGGATGGCGGTGATCCGCCGGATGTCGCCGGAGAACTCCTTCACCGCAACGACATTGTCGATCTCGGCGATCCGGCCGAGCAGCTCCGCGGTGAGGTCGACGCGGGTGTCGAACGGGTTGTTGTAGGCCACGATGGGCAGACCCACCTTGGAGATCGCCCGGTAGTGATCGACGACCTCGTCATCGTTGGCGCGGTACGAGTTCGGCGGCAACGCCAGCACCGCCTGCGCACCGGCCTGCTGCGCCTGCTCGGTCCAGCGCCGCGACTCGGCGGAGCCGTAGGCTCCCACGCCCGGAACGACATTGAAACCCTTGGGCGCAGCCTCCACGGCCAGCTCGACCACCCGAGCGCGCTCCTCGTCGGACAGGACCTGGTACTCGCCGAGCGAACCGTTCGGCGTAACACCGTGGGCCCCGCTCTCGGCCAGGAAGCGAACGTGATCCTGGAAGCGGTCGTAGTCGATCGACAGATCGTCCTTGAACGGCAGAGTGGCCGCGACGACGATTCCGTGCCATGGCTTGGCGGTCATAAGAGCCTCATTTCTAGTGGATGGCCTGTACAGAAAGAGTATCACCGGTAACCGGTAACATTCTACCATTGATTATGAATATTCTGCGCGAGGTATTCGGTTCCCCGGGCAAGGCTCTCGGCGCACCACGGGTGCGCCGAGAGCCTGGTAGAGCCGCTGGTCAGCGCAGCGTGACCCAGATGGTCTTCAGCTCGCTGTACTGATCGAAGGCCTCGAGCCCCTTGTCGTGTCCCCCGAAGCCGGACAGGCCGAAGCCGCCGAACGGCGTCGAGATGTCACCTTCGCTGAAGCCGTTGACGGCCACGGTGCCGGCGCGCACGGATCGCGCCACGCGCAGCGCCACGTTGATGTCCCGGGTCCACACGTTGGCCGCGAGACCGTAGACGGTGTCGTTGGCGAGGGCGATCGCCTCTTCCTCGGTCTCGAAGCCGAGGACGGCGACCACGGGGCCGAAGATCTCGTCCCGGACCACGGCGGAGGTGGGCTCGACCTCGTCGATGACTGCCGGGGAGACGAAGAATCCGCCGGTTTCGTCGAGGATGCGCTCGCCACCGATGACCTTCGCCCCGGAAGCCTTTGCGTCGTCGATGTACCGCAGCACCCGCTCGCGCGCGGACGCCTCGATCAGAGGTCCGATTTCGGTCTCACGGTTCTGCGGATCCCCCACCTTGAGGTTGGCGGCCAGGTCGGCGATCAGCTTGACGAAGTCGTCCTTGATCGAGTTGTGGACCAGGATGCGCGAGCCGGCGGTGCAGTTCTGTCCACCGTTCCAGAACGCGGCTCCGGCGAGATCCTCGGCGACCGTGTGCAGTTCGTCGCGCATGTCCGCGAACACGATCTGGGGGCTCTTGCCACCCATCTCGAGGGCGACCTGCTTGAGGTTGCTGTCGGCGGCGTACTTGAGGAACATCCGGCCGACCTCGACCGACCCGGTGAACGCGACGACGTCGACGTCGTCGTGGAGGCCGAGGGCCTTGCCCGCGACGTGGCCGAGCCCGGTGACCACGTTGAACACGCCGTCGGGGATGCCGGCCTCGGTGGCGAGTTCCGCATACCGCAGCGCGCTGAGGGGAGACAGCTCGGCAGGCTTGACGACGATCGAGTTGCCGGCGGCCAGTGCCGGAGCGATCTTCCACGCGAGGGTGTTGGAGGGGAAGTTCCACGGAACGACGACCCCGACGACACCGGAGGCCTCGCGCACGATCAGGCCCACGTTGTCGGCGCCGGTCGGCGACACCTTGCCGAAGACCTTGTCGATCGCCTCGGCGTACCAGCGGATGGTCATGATGACGTCCGGGATGTCGAGCTGCTCGCAGTCCGTGATCGGCTTGCCCGCGTCGATCGAGTCGATGAGGGCGAGCTCGTTCGCGTTCTGCTCGACCAGGTCGGCGAACTTCAGCAGGACCGCCTTGCGCTCGGCAGGCGAGATCTTGCTCCACGCACCGCCGTCGAACGCTCGGCGCGCCGCGGCGACGGCGGTGTCCACGTCCGCCGCGGAGGCTGCTGCCACCTTGTTCAAGACCTGGCCGGTCGCCGGCGAGAGGTTGTCGAAGGTGGCACCGTCTTCGGCATCGACGAACTTGCCGTCGATGTACGCCTGGGTGCGCACGGACGCCGGGAGTGACGTGGTCATGTTGCTCTCCAATCGCCGGCGTGCCGGCAGGTGGTTGTTGTGAATTGTCCGAGATACCGGCGCCGGATGTCGATCGGTCCGGCCCCTGCTTCGAATCGCAGCGCCGCATTACCGGTAATCGGTAGTATTTTATCGCTACCGATGGGGATCGTGTCAACACTCACTTGCCACCGGCGGAGACCGGTGACCGTCAGATGGCCGTCAGTGTGGCGCGGCGGGGCGCACCGACAGCCCAGTCGCCCTTGATGTGCTCGAAATGCTGGTACATCAGTGCGCCCGTCTTGTCGGCGTCACCGGCGACGATCGCGTCGAGAATCGGCTCGTGCTCTTCCGCCGAGGCCGTCAGGTCGCCGCGCTCCGACATTTCCTTCAGGCCGAACAGGCGGGTCTGATCCCGGAGGCCGTCCACCATGGCGATGAGGCGTTCGTTGTCGAGGAATCCGAGGAGTCCCAGGTGGAATCGGCGGTCTGCGTCGAGGTAGGCGATCAGGTCGCCGCTTCGAGCGGCGTCGACGATCTCGCGGGCGATGCCCACGTATTCGTCGTAGTGATCCCTCACGCTCGGGATGCCCGCCACCTTCTGGGTCGCCGGAATCTCGAGCATGACCCGCAGTTCGTAGATCTCCCGGCGGTCTGCGTCGCCGAGGGGCACCACTCGGAAGCCGCGATTTCGGACGGCCTCCATCAACCCCTGGTTGACCAGGGTGAGCATGGCCTCCCGGACCGGGCTCGCGGAGACGCCGAGTTCGGATGCCAGGGCCGTTGCGGAGTAGATGCCACCGGGCACGAGTTCTCCCGAGACCATGCCTTCACGGATCACCGCGAGAGCCTGTTCGCGCAGGCTCGCACGTTTGAGATTCGACGTGGGTGTGATCATCGTGGACCTCCAAAATTTACGACGCTGGAAGGCACTCCATCCGACCATCCGACGCTAGTGTGCAATGTAACACACTACATTGTACCGTGTCTCCGGTCCGAGCCCGGAAGACTCGGTGGTCAGCCGAAGAGCTCGCGCAGGTGCGGGTTGAGGAAGATGCCCTGGGGATCGAATTCCTTACGGATCGATTGGAATTCGTCGTACTTGGGATACAGGGCCTCGACGCGGTCGCGGGTGAGGAAGTGGATCTTGCCCCAGTGCGGGCGGGCGTCGAACCGCTGGAGTTCGCGGTCGAGTTCGCGCAGGAACGGCTCGTAGACCGTCCCGACCTGGCCGGACACGGACACCGACATCGTGTCGCGCTGGTAATGCGCGGACAGATATCCCTCGTCGGCCTTCTGCCAGCGGATCTGCACCGGCGAGATCTGATCGGTGTGCTTGTGCAGCATCAGGTTCCGGACGACGTCGAGTGCTTCGACGCCGCGGTCGGCAGGGACCATGTATTCGAGTTCGTGGAACCGGGCCTCGGTCGTGGCGTCCGGGTAGATCAGGTGCGCGCGGCCGGTGCGCTGGCCGGGGTCGGCGTCGACGTCCTCGGCGTCGGCGGGCAACTGCTCGAGCAGTTTGACGACGCAGTGGTCCTGCGGGACGGTCCCCAGGTCGTACATGGCCGACGATTCGGCGGTCGGCATCCACCAGAACGAGAAGTGGCGGTAGTCCGTCAGGAATCGGTTCCAATTCTCCCGGAGCTCGGAGAAGGGCAGGACGGCGTTGTGCTCGCGAAGCTTGTAGGCGGGCAGGGTCTCGATCCCGAGGTCGAGGAAGACTCCGAGCATGCCGAGGGAAACCTGTGCGGCGCGCAGTCGCTCGGTGTCGGTCTCGGCGATGTCGACGATCTGTCCGGTGCCGTCGACCAGGCGGACGGTGCGCACCATCGACGACAGGCTGCCGAAGGAGGGGCCGGAGCCCTTCGTCCCAGTGGCGACGGCACCGGCGAGAGACTGGGCGTCGATGTCGCCCTGGTTGGCCAGCGACAGCCCCGCCTCCCACAGTGGTGCGCCGATGTCGCACAGCCGGGTGCCGGCGCGTACGTTCGCGCGCAGGGTGGTGGCGTCCGTTCCGGTGACTCCGGAAATGGATTCGAGACTGATCAGGGTGTGGTCGGTCTGCACGATCGGCGTGAAGGAGTGCCCGCTTCCGGCGACCCGGACGCCGGTACCGGCGTCTGCGGCCCGGCGCACGACCGACACGACGTCGTCGTCGGTGGTGGGTCGGGCCGAGGCGGTGAAGGTGAAGCTCTGGTTTCCGCCCCAGTTGGACCATTCCTGCTCACGCGCCTCGTCGGCGGTGACGAAGTCCTGCGCGGGGAGATCACCCGAGACGATCGCGGTGGGGGTGTGCTCTGACATGGTCTTCCTTTCCCGACAGGCCGGGCCGTCGGTACGACAGTCGTAACGTGGCGATGTGCCTGGGTGGGGCCGTGTCGTCGGTGACGACGGTGTGCGGAACCCGGCTAGTAAGATGTTACATGTAATGTACGACATGGCGGTGATCTGCGCCACCGTGGCCGGAGCTCGGGACTCCTCCGGTGCGGCCATTGCCCACGCACCGCGCTGGGTGTAGAGTAGTCGATTACCGATTACATTCTAGATTGGTGTCGCGTAGTCGTCGCCACATCGCGTGGAGGAGCTTCTTGATGAAGATTGTGGGAATCGACGTCTTTGGATACGAGCTGGGATACGCCCACGGCGAGTACGTCATGTCGGGCAACCGGGCCGCCGTCACCGAGGACGGCACCCTGGTGCGCATCCGCACCGACGAGGGAGTCGACGGCTGGGGTGAGATCACCACGCTCGGCACCACCTATCTCCCCACCTTCCCGCGCGGCATCCGGGCGGCCCTCGCGGAACTCGGTCCCGCACTGATCGGGCTCGACCCGACGAATGTGCGCAACGTCTACGACGTGATGGATTCGACCCTGATGGGCCAGACGTTCGCCAAGAGCGCCCTCGACATCGCCTGTTGGGACCTGCTCGGCAAGGCCACCGAACAGCCGATCTCGGCGCTGCTGGGCGGAGTGGTCAACAGCGACTTCCCGCTCTACGAGGCCGTCCCCCTGGGCAGCCCCGAATCGATGGCCGACTTCATCAGCGCCCGCCGGGCCGAGGGCATCAATCGATTCCAGCTCAAGGTCGGGAACAATCCGCACGACGACATCGTCCGGTCCCGCGCCTGCGTCGAGGCCGGCGACCGGGACACCGTCATCGTCGCCGACTCCAACGGCGGATGGAACATCTCCGACGCGAAGATCGCCCTCAAGGGCATGAAGGATCTGCCGATCTTCGTCGAACAACCGTGCCGCACCACCACCGATTGCATCCTCGCCCACCGTGGGTCGGAGGTGCCGCTCGTGCTCGACGAGTCGATCGTCGATTCCACCGAGGTGTTCCGGGCCAAGAACGAGGCCAACGCGGTCTCGATCAACATCAAGTTCGGAAAGGTCGGGGGGCTGACCAACGTCGTCCGCATGCGCGACCTCACCCAGGAACTGAACATGCTCGTCTCGGTCGAAGACATGTGGGGCGGCGACGTCATCACCGCCGCCACCAGTCACATCGCGGCGACCACCCGTCCCGAGAGCCTGCTGATGACGCCGTTCTTCAACGATTGGACGGACGGTCACGTCGCCGGTCACCAGCCGCGGTCGGTCAAGGGCCGGGGTTCGGCCCCCACCGGGCACGGCCTCGGCATCACCGTCGACGCCGACGCGCTCGGCGCACCATTGTTCGTCGTCGGTAACTGACAGGCCGGGAACCACAGCACGATCCGATCGCGGGAGGCGAGATGAAGGAGTTCGTCGAATTCCTCGGCGCGCAAGCTCCGTACGATCGCCTCGACGGCGACGATCTGAGTCGGCTCGCCCGCACCGTCGAGGCGGAGTTCTTCTCGGCCGGTGTGATCATCGTCGAGGAGAACGCCCCGACCCTCGACCACATCTTCGTGATCCGCACCGGATCCGTCGAAATTCTCGATCGCGGCCGCACCGTGGACGTCCTCGGTCCCGGCGACACGTTCGGGCACATCTCGGTCCTGTCCGGGCTCCCTCCGCCGCTCGCGGTGCGGGCAGCGGAGGACACACTCTGTTATCGGCTGCCGGACCCTCGAAAGCTGGTGGCGCACCCGGAAAAACTGCGCTATGCGCATTACGGAACGCTGGTGGCGCGGGAGCGTCTGATCGCGTCGGGCGGTTCGTTCCCGCGCCTCGAACGCCCCCTGTCCGAGGTCATCGAACCGGTCGTCTGGTGCGAGAGCACGGAATCCGTGCGGACCGTGGCCGCGCGGATGACCGCCGGCGGCGGTTCGTGCGCGGTGTTCGTGCGCGGCGACGAGATCGGAATCGTCACCGACGACGACTTTCGTCGTCGTATCGCCACCGGTGAGGTGAGCGTCGACGCCACGATCGACACCATCGCGAGCGTCCCCGCCCTGGCGGTGTCCGCGGAGAAGACGGTCAGCGCCGCGTACCTCCACATGGTCGAACACGGCATCCACCACCTCGTGGTGCTGGGCGACACCGGACGACCCGTGGGAATTGCGCGGGTCGTCGACATCGCTGCGCGTGAGATCCGCGATCCCCTGGTGATCCGGAGCGCGGTCGCGTCCGCGCGGACGCTGGCGGAACTGGCCGAGGCGAGCAGACTGCTCGATCCGACCACCGTCGAACTGTGGGATGCGGGCGTGCCCGCCGAACACCTGGGCGCCGTCCGGTCCACCATGATCGAGGCCATCTTCCGGAAGATCGTCGACCTCCACGGCGACCAGTGGCCCTTCACCGAACTCGAATGCAGCTGGCTGCTGCTCGGGTCCCTCGGCCGGCGCGAGCCACTGCCGAACTCCGACGTCGACACGGCCGTCATCTGGCGGGCCCGCGACGGCGACGGCGGTCCGGTGCCGTTCACCCGCGTACAGATCAGCGCGGCCGTCGAACCGCTCATCGACGCGATGCGGCAATGCGGTCTGCAGCCGTGCCCGCAGGGCCTCAACGCGTCCTATCCCCTGTTCAATCGGTCGAGTGAGGGGTGGCGGCGCGCCGCGGAAGACTGGCGACGCCACCCCGACGTCGACAACCTCCTCCTCGCGTCCACCATGCTCGACGGGCGGCCGATCACCCACAACCAACTCGCCCACCCCCTCCGTAGCGCCCTGCTCAGTGGGGACGGCAGTGACGACTTCGCCAAGGCGATGACGCGGTTCTCCATCACCACCCGGCCCCCGGCCGGGTTCGTCCGCGAACTGGTGGTCGGTCATTTCGGCGAGCAGAAGGGATACCTCAACCTGAAGAAGGTCGGACTGCGCCCGATCGTCTCCCTCGCGCGGGCGCTGGCCGTGCGCGCCAGGGACGCATCCGGGTCCACCACCGATCGCCTCGACCGTGCGCGCAAGGCCGGCCTGCTGACCGAGAACGAAGCCGAGTCGCTCAAGGGTGCGTTCTCGCTGTGCTATCAGCTCGTGGTCGACGATCAGATCGGCGCGATGAAGGCGGGGCGCGCCATCGAGACCGTGATCCGCCCGGACACCCTCGACAATCTCGAACGCCGCCACCTCCGGGACGCCTTCCGTGCGGTGAACCACATCCAGGAACGGGTCGGCAGCAACCGATTCGAGCAGGTCCTGCCGTGAAGATCACCACCTCGCTCCGGCGGTACCTCGGCGGACTCGACGCACCGGAGGGCGCGCTGCTCCAGCAGAACTGGCGTGACACCGATTTCGTCGTCGTCGACCTCGAGACCACCGGCCTCGATGCGCGACGGGACCACATCGTCTCCTACGGCGCCGTGCCGGTCCGCGACGGTCGCATCCGTGTCGGGGAGTCGGTGTACAGCCTCGTCAAGGCGCCCCGAGCCGTCCCGGCGGAATCGACCCGGATCCACGGAATCCGCACCCAGGACCTCGACGAGGCGCCGCCGCTCGCGACATGCGTCGAGACACTCGACGAACTCCTGGCGAATACGGTCGTGGTCGCGCACGGCGCGTGGGTCGAACGGACGTTCCTCCGCCGCGCATTCCACGTCTCCCACAGAACCTTCGCCTGTCCGATCGTCGACACGGCGCAACTGGCGATGCCGTTCCTCGACGTCACCGCCGAATCGGACTGCCTCGTGTCGCTCGAGTACGCGGCGACCGCGCTCCACCTTCCGATCCACACTCCCCACCACGCCCTGGGCGATGCCCTCACCACGGCGAACCTGTTCATCGCCCTCGCCGGACGCCTCGAACACGAACGCGCCGTCACGGGCACTCCCCTGACGACGGGTGTCCTCCTGGAACCGTCCACACCGCAGTAACCCCACACGTCTCTTCGCTCATGCACCACCTGGTCACCACGAAAGGAACCCCATGACCATGATCGCGGGCACCGACCCCCGAACCGGCGACGCACTTCCCCCCGTCGCCGAAATCACCTCCGCCGACCAGGTCGACGCGCTCGCCCGTGCCGCCGACGACGTGGCCGCGGCGTTCGCGTCGCTCAGCCGTGGCACCCGCGCCGAGATCCTCGACGCGATCGCCGACGAGGTGGAGCGGCGGCGCAGCGACCTGATCGAAACCGCTTCACGGGAGACCGGATTCGGTGAGGTGAAGCTCGGCGGTGAGCTGACCCGCACCGCGTTCCAGTTCCGCTTCTTCGCCGACGTGCTCCGCGAAGGCAGCTACCTCGAAGCGACCATCGACCCAGCCGCCGAGACCCCGATGGGTCCGCGCCCGGACCTGCGCCGGATCCTCACCTCGATCGGCGCCGTGGCCGTGTTCGGGGCGAGCAACTTCCCGTTCGCGTTCTCCGTGCTCGGCGGCGACACCGCGTCCGCGCTGGCAGCGGGATCGCCGGTGATCGTCAAGGCGCACGGATCGCACCCCGCCACCTCCCAGCTGTCCTACGAGATCCTGAAGTCCGTGCTCGATGCGAGCGCGGCACCGGAGGGCGTCATCGGGATCGTCTTCGGCACCCAGGGTGGGGCGCGGCTGGTGGCCCACCCCGCGATCAAGGCGGTCGGGTTCACCGGCTCGCTGTCGGGCGGCAAGGCGCTGCTCGAGATCATCGGCGGTCGTGAGGAGCCGATCCCGTTCTACGGCGAACTCAGCAGCCTCAACCCGGTCATCATCACGCCGGGTGCCGCGACCGAGCGCGGCGCCGATATCGGGACCGGGCTCGTCACCTCGTTCACCGTCGGGTCCGGGCAGCTGTGCACCAAGCCGGGTTTCGTGCTGGTGCCCACCGGTGAAGCCGGTGACCGGCTGATCGAGGCCGCGCGGGATGCGCTGGCCGCCGCGCAGGGGCATGTCCTGCTCAACGAGCGCATCTTCACCACCTACACCGAGGAAACCGCCACTCTCGACGGGCGGGCCGACCTCCGGGCGCTGAAGGCGCCCGCCGACTCCGGCACCGGATTCGCGGTGACGCCCATGCTCTTCGAGACCACGCTCGACGAACTCGACCACACCATCGTGCACGAGGTCTTCGGGCCCGTGGCCGTCATCGCCCGGTACAACCCGGAGAAGACGGAAGAGGCTGCGGCACAGGTATTCGACACGTTCCCGTCCTCGCTGACCGCGACGTTGCACGTCTCCGACGGCGAAAGCACCCTCGTCTCCGCGCTGACGACGCTCGCCTCGGCGCGCGCCGGCCGCATCGTCTTCGACGGATTCCCCACCGGTGTGGCGGTGTCCTGGGCCCAGACCCACGGCGGACCGTGGCCGTCGACGAACTCGCTGCACACCTCCGTCGGGGCCACCGCGATCCGCCGGTTCATCCGTCCGATCACCTACCAGAACGCGCCGGAAGCTGTTCTTCCCGAAGAACTCCGGGACGGCTACACCGCCATCCCGCGCCGGATCGACGGCGAACTCCGCGCCGCGGTGCGCTAGGTAGCCGACGCGCGCGAGGATGTGTCGAGGCATCCTCGCGCGCGCCGTCTGCCCGGGGCGACGCGACCCGAATTATCAACCGCGTGAAGGAGGATCATGAGGCCTGCGCCTCACCACCCGAGTTCCGCGCGATACGGGAGACGTGGTTCACGCCTGCCCTCGGTGTCGATCCTGATGGGAGTGCTGTCCATCGGGGCGTTCTGGGTGTTCGGACTCGGCTTCGCCTTGGGGTTGGGCGCGGTCGCCTGCGGGGCTCTGGCCACGCTGCGGCCGGCGGTCGCCGACGACGAGGCCGCTTCTCTGCGTGCCCTGCTGGGAGTCGTCGCCGGAGTCGCAGGGATCATCGCCTCCGCGATCGCTCTGGTTCCCCTGATTGCATTTCTGTGAACGGCGAGGATCCGGGTAGCGTCTCCGGAGCGATCACCGACCGAGCGTCGACGTCTATCCGGCCTCGATCTGGTCGTGGACGTGGCGGTCCATCTCGAGCGCGATGGCCTCCAGGTCGCCGGTATCGATGATGGCCAGCAGCCGCTCGTGCTCGGCGACCACGTCGTGCAGGTTGGCGAACGACTGGTGATCGACGGAGAGGAACAGCTGAAGCTGCCCCTCCCAGCTGTGCCACAGATCGATCAGCAGGTCGTGTTCGGAGAGTTCGTAGAAGGCGCGATGGAAGCTCATGTGCCCCTCGATGGTCATCGCCAGGTTCGCGCCGTCGGCGCCGCGCGACATCTCCTGCAGGGCGTGCACGACCCTGGTCCGGCCACCGCCGGCCAGTCTCGGCATCGCCAACTCGATAGCGAACGGCTCCAGCCGTTTCCGCAGACCGGCGATCTGGGCGATCTTTTTCGCGTTGGCCTCGGCCACGTAGGCACCCTTGTAGGCAATCTTGTCGACCAGGCCTTCGTCGGCGAGGATGCCCAGCGCTTCGCGCAGTGGTGCGCGGCTGACGCCGAGATCCGACGCGATGCGTGCTTCTCGAAGCGGACTCTCCGGTGACAGGGTGCCGTCCAGGATCGCCGTGCGCAGGACGTTCGCGACCGTCCGGGGCGTGGTGCGATTTTCGATCGGCCCGAGCGAGATGTTCGCGTCGTCTCGTCGTCCCACTCCAGCGACCTGCGCTCGATTCGCGGTCAGAGTCATCGCGTTGCCCTTCCGTGCAGGCGCCGAGTCCGATTCGACGACGAACGCCAATATTGCTCTTTGTCGACAATAGTAGCGTGAATGCCGAAAAATACCAGGGTCTCGCTCCCCGGGACCGCCTGTCATACTCTGTTAGTTCATTGTCGACGAAGGGGCCGCGCATGTCTGTGTTCGTGCCATTGGGACACCAGAAGAACGCCACCGCGGCCTACCTGCAGATCCGGGCGGCCATTCTCGACGGGACGCTGCCCACGGGAAGTCAACTCCGCGAGGCCCACATCGCCACGGACATGGGCATCAGCCGGTCGCCGCTGCGGGAGGCCCTCAGCCGCCTCGAGGAAGAGGGCCTGGTCGAGAAGGTCGCCTTCAAAGGCGCCTTCGTCTCGGCAGTGCCCCCGGAAACCATCGCGGAGATCGCGGCCGTGCGAGTGGTCGTCGAGCCGTACGTGATCGAGCAGGCGCTCCCCCGCCTCGAGCCGCAGCACTGGCAGGAGGTCGTCGACATCCTCACCCGGCTCAACCAGGCCACTGCCGACGGCGACGCCAGCGCGCAGATCGAATCGCACCTGGCCTTCCACGGCTACTTCTACGAGAAGTGCGGAAACAATCTCCTCGCGGGCCTCTGGCGGACCTGGGAATCGAGACTGCGGCTGTTCTTCGTCGCCGATCACAGCGCCTTCCTCGACCCGCGAGACGTCTCGGGTGTGCACGAGGAACTGGTCGAGATCATCCGCCGCGGAGACATCGACGAGATCCGGACCGCACTGCGACACCACATCCACGAGTCACCGGGAGTCGAACCGCAGAACGCCGGCGGTCAGACCGCCGGCGAGGCCGCGCGCTGACATTCCCCGAATCGTCCTCCGTGAGGACGTCGCGCGTCAGATCCGCGGACGGCGGTTCCAGCGGCGTGCTTTGAGGGCGAGGTGTAGTTCGAGTCGGGTGGCGCCGTTGAGGGGATCGACACCGAGGATGTCGCGGATCTTGTTGATCCGGTAATAGAGACTGGTGCGGTGCAGGTGCAGGGTGTCGGCGACGGCTTGCACGTTGTCGCCCTTGTCGTAGAACACCTCCAGGGTGCCGACGAGGTCGCCGGTGGTATCGGCGCCGATGAGGGATTCGAGCAGGTCGGAAACGGTTCCGTCGGTGCGCATTCGGGTCGCGATGAGACGGTAGGGTCCGATCGTTTCCCAGGACGCGATGGTGCCCGATTCCGGCTCGACAGCCGCGGTCTGAGCGGCGATGACAGCGCGCCGGTAGGCCTCGGGGAGTTCGTCGGCAGACCGGAGGTTTTCTGCGACACCGGTGTAGAGACGTTCGCGACGATTGTCCCCGGGGCGTCCGGCTCCCGATGCCGAGGCGAGGCGTTGATGCAGGTGCAGCGCGGCGTTGGCTTCGTTGTCCGGACGCAGCAATACCACGGAATGGGTGTCCTGCACGGCTCCGGCGATCACACTGGGGTACCGGGACACGGTCTGCTGGCTGGCAAGTCGCACCTGTGCGGCCTGCGTTTCGGAGACCTCCGTGACATCGGAGCCGGTGGTGAAGATCGACACGGCCAGGCGCAACGACAGGGTCGACCGCAGTCCCGCCCACGCGGCCACCGATGCCAGGGCGGCGGGTTCGCCTTGGCACGCCGCGAAGAACTCGACTTCGCGCTGATGCCGCTCGTCGAGGTGCGGCGAGGCCATCTCGTAGAGGACGGCCGCGAGGAGGTCGACCTGGACCCGGATGATGTCGACGGTTGCGGCGACGCGGTCCGGGTGCTCCTCGACGAGGGGATCGATGACGTAGAGGAGTCCGGTGCGCACGCCGCGGTGGATCAGGGGAACGCAGATCCGCGCCTCCATCTTCAGGTCGCGGTTGGCGCGGACGATCAACGGTTCGACCGCGGTACCGGTGCCGTGCCGGGATTCCCACTCCCGGATGTCTTCGGGGACCTCACGGTTGAGCAGCGCCCGGACCCGGGCGTCGTCGGCGCGGCCGTGCTGGGCGCTGTAGGCGACGAGCCGACCGGTGAGGTCGTCGAGGGATGCGCCGGTATGCAACGCGTCGGCGATCTCGTCGATCGCTGCCTGGATCTCTCGTTCACTCACCGTCTCATCATCCGCCTCGCACGTTGTTCGGTGCGCGACCCGGGACCACGGGTTCGCGTCGTCGAATCCCGGTGGTGCTCGTTCGTCGGGTCGGTCAGCATTCGGGGACGTTGACGGCGAGCCCACCCTGCGAGGTTTCCTTGTACTTGGCGTGCATGTCCATGCCGGTCTGCCGCATCGTTTCGATCGCCTGGTCGAGGCTCACGCGGTGGGTGCCGTCGCCGTGCAACGCCATCTTCGCGGCGTTGACGGCCTTGACGGCGGCGATGGCGTTGCGTTCGATGCAGGGAATCTGCACGAGTCCGCCGATCGGGTCGCACGTCAGGCCGAGGTTGTGTTCGATACCGATCTCGGCGGCGTTCTCGACCTGGGCGGGGGTGGCGCCGAGGAGTTCGGCGAGGGCACCGGCGGCCATCGAGCAGGCGGAGCCGACCTCGCCCTGGCAGCCCACCTCGGCGCCGGAGATGGAGGCTCGCTCCTTGTAGAGCACGGCGACGGCGGCGGCGGTGAGCAGATATTTCACGACGGCGGCGTTTCTCGCGGGGGTCTCGTCGAGGCCGGGCAGGTAGCGCAGCGCCCAGAACAGCACGGCCGGGACGATGCCGGCGGCCCCGTTGGTGGGGGCGGTGACGATCCGGCCCCCGGCGGCGTTCTCCTCGTTGACCGCCATCGCGGCGACGTTGAGCCAGTCCATCGAATCGGTGTGGTCGATTCCGCGGTCGCGCGCGGTGAGGCGACGGTAGAACTCGGGGGCGCGGCGCTTCACCCGCAGGCTCCCCGGTAGATATCCGTCGGCGGTGAATCCGTGGTGGATCGAATCGGCCATCGCCCGCCAGATCGTGAGCAGCCCGGTGCGTACCTGTTCCGGACTGCGATGCGCAGTTTCGTTGCGCCACATGACATCGCTGATCGACAGGTTCTCCCGCTCGCAGATCTCGAGCAGTTCCGCACCGGTGCGGAAGGGCAGCGGCACGGACGGCGAGGCGCCGGCGGTGGCATTCCGGCCTTCGCGTTCGACGAAGCCACCGCCGACCGAGTAGTACACCGCCTCGTGGGCCGGCGTGGCGGCCGCGAGCTGTGCGGCGGTGTGGTCGGCGGCGGCCGGGTCGGTGTGGACGGCGAATCGGATGGTGTTGGTGTGCCGGTCCTTGATGGTCAGCGGGTGCATGCCGATGGACTCGGTGCCGAATGTGAGGTGCTTCGCCCCGCCGAGCGCGAGGCGGCGGTCGGCGTCGATCGTGGTGACCCGGTTGCGGGCGTAGTGGGGGTCGATCGTTTCGGGCGCGTTGCCTTCCAGACCGAGCAATGTCGCGCCGAGGGTGCCGTGTCCGCGGCCGGTGGCCGCGAGGGAACCGTAGAGGTCGACCTCGAGACGGGTGATCGTCCGCAGGTCGAGACGATTCTCGACCTCCTCGACGAACATGGCGCCGGCACGCATGGGTCCGACGGTGTGGGAGCTGGACGGTCCGATTCCGATGGAGAACAGGTCGAACGCGCTGATCGGCATCAGACGGCGCTCCATTCTGCGGGCGCCCCGACGGTCTCACGGCCCCACAGGTCGGTGTCGACGATGCTCCGCAACTGCCGGGTTTCGGAGATCAGGGTCCCTCCGCCCGCGCCGGTCAACGAACGGTGGATCAGGCCGGAAAGCGTTGTCACCGTGTCGTATCCGGCGCCGCGGCGGATGAATTCCTGCACGCCCAGCCGGATGCCCTCGGGGGCGCTGTCGGGTGTCTGCCAGGGCAGGCGGCATGCGCCGGCGTACAGACCGACGGCCTCGAGGCGGCGCGCCGCGGCGGGCCCGCCCCCGAGTGCCTGCGCGTCGATGACGACCTGATGGCTGCGGGTGTAACCGCGTCGGCGGCCTGCGACGACGAGACCCCGCGCGTTGAGGTTCGCGGCCAGTTCACCCGCGTATTCGATCGTGGCTGCGGCCCATGCCGGGGACTGCTCGACGGCTTCGCGGGCGGCGATCGCGAGTGGCCCGAGTCGGGCCGGGTCGTAGTTCGAGAGCATCGTCGGATAGGCGGCCTCGGCGAGGCGTTCGGCGTACTCGGCGGAGTTGGTGACCGCGGCGCCGCCGGCGGGCCCTGCGTAGGTCTTGTAGGTCGAGAAGGTCACCACGTCGGCGCCCTCGGCGAGGGGATCCTGGTAGTAGCCGGCTGCGATCAGGCCGGCGGTGTGCGAGGCGTCGTACAGCACCACCGCCCCGACACCGTCCGCCGCCTCCCGGACCGGGGCCAGATCGTGCGGGAAAAGGGTGACGCTGCCACCGATCACGATCAAGGTTGGGCGAACCCGCCCGATGAAGTCCCCGATCTCCCCCGCGTCGAGGTCGAAAGCGCTCGGCGAGTACGGCAAGTGCTCGACGGTCAGTCCACGAATGCCCGCGGTGCCGAGGACCTGTTGGTGGCTGGCGTGGCCCCCGGATTCCGGGGACAGCACGGCGATGGTGTCACCGGGTTCGGTGAACGCGATGTAGGCGGCCAGGTTGGCCATCGTCGCGGTCAGGTACCTCACCTCGGCGTAGGTGCCGCGCATCGAGGCGGCGACCTGCCGGGCGGCGACGACCTCGAGGTGCTCGATCTCCTGGACCGCCGTCTGCACCTTCTCTCCCGGCCACCCCAGCGCGGGCCGCGTCGACAGGGCGGTGTCGTGTGCGGCCGTGACGTTCGGGGAGAGCACGTTGGTGCCGGCGTAGAGGACGATGCCGTCGTCGATGCGGTGGTGGTATTCGGCCAGCGACCGGTTCACCGACTCGACGACCTGCGCGGTCGTGTTCTCGGTGTGCTGCTGTTCGAGGGCCGACAGACGGTCCTGAGCGATCGGCGATGCCCACGGGGCGATGAGCGAACGGGATGTCATGCGGTCGATCTCCTCGATTATCGGACGGTACGCGGGCCGCACCCGCCGAGCGGGTGCGGCCTGTCGGTGTCAGTGATGGAGCGCGGGCGAGTCGTCGTCGGCCGGTGCGCCGTCGACCAGGGGTGTTGCCGCGGTCCGGCGGGTGGACAGGTAGTAGCCGGCGAGGAGCACGACGGCCCAGATCGGGAGCGCGTAAAGGGCGATGCGTTGGCCTTCGTCGAAGGCGAGCAGGACGGTGACCGCGGTCAGGAAGGCGAGGGTGGCCCAGCACAGCGGCGTTGCGAGCGGAAGACGGAAGGTGCTGGCGGGCAGTTCACCGCGTTCGACCCGTCGGCGGTAGACGAGGTGGCAGGCGACGATGACGCCCCAGGACCAGATGGCACCGAGGGTGGCGACCGCGGAGATGTACGAGAACGCCTTCTCGGGAACGATGGCGTTGATCGCGACCCCGACGAGCATCAGTGAGCCCGACGCGATGATCGCGGGCGCCGGGACGTGGCCGCGGTTGGTTTTCTCGAAGATCTTCGGGGCCACCCCGTCGGTGGCGAGTTTCTTGAGCAGGCGGCCGTTGCTGTACAGACCGGCGCTGCACGAGGACAACGCGGAGGCGAGGACCACGAAATTCATGATGCTGGCGGCGGCGGGCAGCCCAATCTGGGTGAATCCCTTCACGAATGGGCTGGAGTCGGCGTTGAACTGATCCCACGGGAAGAGCGAGAGCAGCACGATCAGCGTGCCGACGTAGAAGATGCCGATCCGCCACGGAATGGAATTGATCGCCTTGGGCAGGACCGTGGCGCGGTCCTTCGTCTCGGCGGCGGTCATGCCGATCAGTTCGACGCCCTGGTAGGAGAAGACCACGATCTGGAAGGCGAGCAGAACGGCGAGCAGACCGTGCGGGGCGATGCCACCGTGATCCCAGAGGTTGTTGATACCACCTTCCTGGCCGGCCTTGCCGACGTCGAAGACGAGGGCGAAGATTCCGCCTGCAATGAGGGCGACGATGGTGAGGACTTTGATGGAGGCGAACCAGAATTCGGCCTCACCGAAGAATCCGACCTTGGCCAGATTCAGGAACACCAACGCAATCAGCGCGATGAGGGCGGTCAGGTACTGGGGCATCGCCGGGAACCAGAATTTCACGAAGATGCCCGCGGCGGTGATCTCGGCCATCCCGATGATCGTCCAGGTGATCCAGTACCCCCAGCCGGTAATGAAACCGTAGGCAGGGCCCAGGAATTCGCGTGCGTACTCGGCGAAGGAGCCGGTGACGGGCCGGTACATCAGCAGCTCGCCGAGAGCGCGCATGATGATGAAGATGAACACGCCGGTGACGGCGTAGACGCCGATCAGGGCGGGACCGGCGTAGGAGATGCCCTTGCCCGAGCCGAGGAAGAGCCCGACTCCGATGGCGCCGCCGATGGCGATCATCCGGATATGTCGTTTGTTCAGGCCTTGTGCGAGGCCGTCCTCGTTCAACTGTTCGTGCGAACTGTGGACTGTCATGGTGGGTCCTTGTTTCCAGGGTCGGCGAGGACGGCCGTGACACCGTGGGGTGCCGGGCGTCGCTCGGTGGCTCTAGCTGGGGGTCGGAACGGCCGTGAGAAGGTGCGCGTGTCCGAGGACGCCCGAGGTGGGTTCTGCCGTGCAGTTCGGGGTCTCCCGACGCCGCCGCGTGACGGCGCCGGGAGAGGCGGGGTCAGACCGCGATGGTGATGTTCTTGACCTGGGTGAAGCTTTCGAGCGCACCGTCGATGGAGTACTCGCGGCCGAGGCCGGACTGCTTGATGCCGCCGTAGGACATGCCGGGCAGCTGGCCGCCACCGCGATTGATCTGAATCCAGCCGACCTCGAGGGCGTTCGCTGTGCGGATGGCCTTGGTGATGTCCTTGGCCCACACGTAGCCGGCGAGCCCGTAGGCGCTGTCGTTTGCGGCGGCGACGACCTCGTCCTCGTCGTTCCACGGAATGACCACCAGGACGGGGCCGAAGACCTCTTCGCGGGTGATGTCCCAGTCGGGGCCGGCGCCGGTGATCACGGTGGGGGAGACGAAGAAACCGTCGCCCTCGAACGGTCGTTCCGGCCCGCCGGTGATGACGGTGCCGCCCTGTTCGATCCCGGAAGTGATGTAGCGGCAGACGGTGTCGAACTGCTTCTCGCTGACGATCGCACCGATGTCGGTCGCCTCGTCCAGGGGATCGCCGATCTTGAACGTGGCCAATTTGTTCTTCAGCTTCTCGAGGAACGATTCGAAGATGTCCTCGTGCAAGTAGAGGCGCGAGCCCGCAGTGCACGACTGGCCCTGGCGGGTGAACCGCATGCCGGCGATCACGCCGTCGACGGTGGCGTCGTCATCGGAGTCGGGGAACACGATCGCCGGCGACTTGCCGCCGAGTTCGAGGGTGACCGGGACGATCCGGTCCGCCGCGGCGGCGAGGATCTCCTTGCCGACGCCGGTGGAACCGGTGAAGGTCAGCTTCGCCACATCAGGGTGCTTCGACAGTGGCACACCGACCTTCATGCCCGAACCGGTCAGCACGTTGAGCACGCCGGCAGGCAGAACGTCGTGCGCCCACTCCGCCAACTTCAAGACGGCCAGCGGTGCGAGTTCGGCGGTCTTGAGGACGAGAGTGTTGCCCATCGCCAAGGCCATCGCGATCTTCAGTGACGACAGGGTGACCGGGGCGTTCCATGGCACGATCGCGCCGACGACACCGATGGGTTCCCGGACCGTGTAGCTGACCAGGTTCTCCCCGAACGGCAGGGTCTCCCCCTTCTGCTCGGAGGCGATCTGACCGTAGAAGCGGAAGATGTCCGCGCCGCTGGCCGCTTCACCGCGGGCCTGCGTGCGCAACGCGTTACCGGTCTCCGAGGCGATGATCCGGGCGAGCTCTTCGGCGTTCTCGGCGATCTTGTCGCCGATCTTGATCAGCAGGGCGCCGCGCTCGCGGGCGGGCAGGGCCTTCCACGGTCCGAAAGCGGCCTTCGCCGCGGCGACCGCGCGGTTGACGTCGGATTCGCCGGACTCGGGAACCAGGGCGAGAACCTCACGGCGGGCCGGGTTTTCGACCTCGATCCAGTTACCCGAGTCGGATGCGGCCCATTCGCCGCCGATGAGCTGAGCGACCTTGGTGGCGGTGGTCAGGGTGGGGGTGCTCACTGGTTGTTTCCCTTCGTCTGCAGGCGGATGCCGGTGAAGTCTTCGTAGAACTCGACGACGCTGGTGAAGTCCTTGCCGCCGCGGCCGTCGCGCCGGCCGATGCTGAACAGGTCACGGACCAGGCTGGTCACCGGCGTGGGGAGCTTGGCCTTGCCGGCGGAGTCCAGGAACAGGCCGAGGTCCTTGTGCATGAAGTCGAGCGCGAACCCGGTCGGCCGGTCCTCGGTGAACAGTGTCTTGGGGAAGTAGTTGCTCAGCACGTTGCTGTTGCTCGAGCTCTTCGTCAGCACGGCGACCGCGGTGTCGAGGTCGACCCCGGCGGCGACGGCGCTGCTGAGGCCCTCGCCGAGGGCGACGATGTTGGCGGCGGTGATCTGGTTGTTGGCGAGTTTGATCGCCTGGCCGCTTCCGGAGGGTCCGACGTGGAAGATGTTGCCCGCGTAGGTTTCCACCAGCGGGACGACCTTCTTCACCGACGCTTCGTCGCCGCCGATCATCACCGCGAGGGTGCCGGCCTCTGCGCCCTGCACGCCGCCGCTGACCGGAGCGTCGAGGAAGCTCGCCCCGGCAGCCAGCGCGTCCTGTGCCAGACGGCGAGAGGTGTCCGGGTCGATGGTGCTGTGGTCGACGATGATCAGACCCGGGTTGTCCTGCTGCAGAACCTCGGCGACCACGCCCTCGACGATCGGCGGGGTCGGCAGGCTCAGGAACAGCGCCGTCGCCTCGGTCGCCGCTTCGGCGGGCGACGCGACCGAGCGGGCACCGAGCGCGACGGCGGCTTCGACCGCGACCGTGTTCAGGTCGTACACCGCGACGTCGTGACCCGCCTTCACCAGATGCGCGATCACCCGGCTGCCGATGTTCCCGAGGCCCACAAAGCCAACGGTGGAAGTCATCACATGCTCCTATCGAAAAGTGTTTCTCGCCGATTCGCGAGGACGTCTTTGCTACGACGTCAACACTAGGAATGCGTGAGCTGGGTCACGACCTGCAAATGATGAGAGATCCGGAGAACTTGCCCTACAAATGTAGAAAACCGCAGTTCAGTGCGCGGGGACGCGACTGCGGGAGCCGGGTGGGTCGAGGACGAGCAGAGTGGGCCCCTGTCCTACTACTTGCGCCAGAACAGGTGGTGGACGACCCCGCTCGGGCTGGGTACGACGTCGAGGTGGAAGCGGTCGAGCAGTTCCTCGGGTGACTCCCACAGGCGCAGCCCGGATCCGTATGTGACCGGTGAGACCACCACGTGCATGGTGTCGACGAGATCGGCGTCGAGGAATTGCCGGATGGTGGTGACTCCGCCGCCCAGCCGGACATCCTTGCCGTCAGCCGCCTCCCGCGCCTGTTCGAGGACGGTGGCCGGGTCGCCCTCGACGAAATGGAACGTGGTGTCGGACAGCGTGAGGGAGGGGCGGGTGTGGTGGGTCATCACGAACACCGGGGTGTGGAACGGGGGTTCGTCTCCCCACCAGCCCTGCCATTCGAGATCCTTCCACGGTCCCCGGTAGGGCCCGAACTTGTTGCGGCCCATGATTTCGGCGCCGATGTTGCGCGGGTAGTCGCGGGTGAAGTAGTCGTCCAGACCCCGGCTTCCACCCGGGTCGGTGCGCATGGGCCAGCTGGCCGTGGCCCCGGCCCAGGCGAACATCCCGCTGTGGTCGAGGCCGAACGGATTCTCGAGACTCTGATGCTCACCGGCACCGATGCCGTCGCTCGACACGCCGAAGTTCTGTACCCGTAGTAGCTGTGTCATTCGATTCTCCCGCCCGTCAGATGATCAATGTAGAGGTTCAGACTCCCCGCGTCCGCGAAACTCATCGTGTGCTCCGCTTCCGGTGCGTCAGGGTGCGCCTTCGCCGGGCAGGAGGGGCACTCCGGGGTCTGGACCTTCAGGTCGAACGGGGGCAGGTGCACGGGTTCCTCGGTCCGAACGGCGCCGGCAAGTCCACGACGATCCGGGTGCTGCTGGGATTGTTGAGCGCCGACGCCGGCACGGTGCGACTTCTCGGCGGCGACCCGTGGCGGGACGTGGTCGAGTTGCATCGCCGGCTGGCGTACGTGCCCGGCGACGTGTCGCTGTGGCCGGGCATGACCGGCGGTGAGGCGATCGACCTGCTCGGGTCCCTCCGCGGCGGACTCGACGAAGCCCGCCGCGCGGACCCGCTGGAGCGGTTCGAACTGGACCCGACGAAACGCGGGCGCCAGTACTCGAAGGGCAACCGGCAGAAGGTGGCGATCGTGGCCGCGCTGGCGTCGGATGTGGAGCTGTTGATCCTCGACGAACCCACGTCTGGGCTGGATCCGTTGATGGAGAACGTATTCCAGGAAGTGGTGGGCGAGGCGAAGGCCCGCGGCACCACCGTGCTGCTGTCCAGTCACATCATGGCGGAGGTCGAGACGCTGGCGGATCGGTTGAGCATCATCCGCGACGGCGCCATCGTCGAGACCGGCACCCTGACCGAATTGCGGGGGCACACCCGGACCACGGTGCATGCCGAACTGGACACGATTCCCGACACCGGGCGGCTGTCGATGCTGCGGGACGTGCGGTTCGACGGTAACCGGCTGACCGCGTCGGTCGATTCCGACCGGATCGGCGAGGCGATGGAAGCGCTGACCCCGTGCGGTCTGCGCTCGCTCACGGTCGCACCGCCGTCGCTGGAAAGCCTGCTCCTGCGACTGTACGAAGGCGACGACGAAAGCGCGGTCACCCGATGGCGGCGGCGATCGTCGGCACCCCGCCGCTGCTGCGGGCCTCGCTCGCCAACGAGGCCCGGTCCTTCGCACCGTGGGCGGTGATCGCCTCGCTGGCGGTCGGTGTGGTCGCCGCGGTGGCGACCGGGCTGTGCGGCGGTGGGTGGGGACCGTCGCTGCTGCTGGGGGCGGGGTTCACCGTCACCGGGTGGATGTTCGCCACCGTCGCCGCGGTCACCGCCCAGGTGGGCTCCGACGCAAGGACCGCCAGTTCGATCGCCGTCGGCGCCCTCGGCGTGTTGTTCGTCCTGCGCGGTTTCCTGTATTCGGTCGGCGCGCCGGCCTGGACCACGTGGATCAATCCGCTCGGCTGGGTGCAGGAAACCCGCCCGGCGAGCGGAAACCACTGGTGGCCGCTGCTACTCGGGATCGCATTCGCGATCGTGATGGGCGCCGTCGCGTTCGGGCTGCAGACGTCGCGACTTCGGTCAGGGACTGATCGCCCCGCGGCCGGGCCCCGGCAGGGTGCCGCACGCACCCCGTTGCGCCTGGCGGTGCGACTGAACTCGGCGCCGGTCATCTACTGGACGGTGGCGTTCATCGGACTGGGCGTGATCTTCGGGTACTTCACCGGCTCGGTGAACGACCTGTTCGCCGCGAATCCCGCGATGGCCGGAGTATTCGCCGCCGGTGCGACATCCCCGCCAGCGCTCGTCGCCGAGTTCCTCGTCACCATATTGAGCCTGATCGGGATCATCGCCTCGGTCCCCGGAGTGCAGACGATCAACCGCGTCCGCGCCGAAGAACTCGACGATCGCACCGAACCCGTGCTGGCCACCGCGATCGGCCGCAGTCGCTACCTGGGAAGCAACGTCGCGGTCGCCTTCGTCGCACCGGCAGTGTTCGTCCTGATCGCGGGAATCGTCATCGGAATCTTCGCCTCCCCCGCCGACATCGGCATCAGTTTCGGGGACGCCGTGCTGCAGGCGGCAGCGACGGTCCCCGCGGTGTGGACCGTCGTCAGCCCGTCTGTCGCCGTCATCGGAGCCCGCCCACACGTGCAACTGGCGTCCTGGCTCGGGTGCTGGCGTCGTTCGTCCTCACCCTGCTCGGGCCGAGTTTCAAACTGCCCGACTGGGCGCTGGGAATCAGCCCCTTCTATCACATCCCGAACGTGCCGGGGGGATCACCGGACTGGTCCGGACTGCTCTGGATCAGCGTCTACATAGATCTCCTACTTCCTACCACTGACGTGGCTGGCGTTGGAGATGTATGTACTTCACGGCTACCCGTAATACCTTGCGGTGTTGCGGGTTTGACCGTGTCCCACACCGACGCTTGTGGCGCAGGAACAGTCTTTGTCTGATTCACCCCCACCGGCGGTGCCGCGGCGGGAGCACTGTGTCGGACCCGGCGGTGCCGCGGCCTGCTCGGAGTGGGACACATCTTGTCGCGGCGTCGGCGCACCTGCGCATGCTCGATCACCCGGATCTGCGGATTCCGGCCGCGCTTCCGAACGGCTTTTCCGCGTCCCAGCAATGCCCGTTTGGCCAGGTTCACGGCCGCCACACGGTCACGGTTTCCGCCAACCTTGCACCCCGCACACCATGCCCGGTGGTAACCGCCGGGGCGAGAGAGTGGTTCATTGCAGCCCGGACACAACGCGGAAGATCCGCGTGCCGGTACGCACACCACCACCGCACCGACACCGGCGGTGGTGTGCGTGAGAGCGTCGACGGCTTGGCGGCGGGCCGATTGCGCGGCCCGATTGTTGTTGACGCGCCCGTGCCCGCGGGTTTCGAGGGTGCTGAGGTCTTCCACCGCGATCACCTGCGCGCCCGCCGCGGTGGCGTAGTCGGTGACCTGGCGGGCGAAGTGGAATCCCAGTTCCCGGTTGATCTTCCCGCGCTTGATACCGACCGCCTCGCGGTGGGCGTCGAGGACGGCGATCTTCGCGTCGAGTTGCGCTCGGACCTCGGGTGTGGCGGCCGCGGCAAGCCGGCGCAGCCGGGCGGCCTTGCGGTGCAGCATCTGCTCCTCGGCCTGCAGGCGGGCCAGTTTGATCCCGAGGCCGCGGTCGTCGTAGGTCCAACCCCGAAAGTCCGAGGACAACCCGTCCGAGTTCTGGGTGGTGATGGCGGCGGCACCGAGCGTGGCCGGGGACCAATCGACCCCCACCGCGACGGTGGCCGATCCCAGGTCACCGGCGGGGACGAGTTCGGTCGCCGCGCACCGCCACAACAGGCCTTTCCTGTCGAGGACCAGGGTCGGCAGGTGCCAGTCGCTGATCGGCCGGCCGTGCAGGTGCCCGGGGATGGTGGCGGTCAACCGGACTCGTCGCCACTGCGCACGGCCTGTCGGGGCGGGAGTGGTGGGGAGTTTCACCGTCAACGTCATGACAGCGTCGGTGACGGTGAGGTGTGCGAGTTGCCGATCCGCTGCGGACAGCCGGGCCATCGCGCTCGTCTGCGGTGGTGCCTGCATGTCGGTGATCCGCAACCGGCCGGCCGGCACCGCGTCGCCGTCGCGGCGGGCGCGCGCGGTGAGCTGCCGCACCACGCCCCGGGCGTATCCGGCCGGGAGGTACTCCGCCGCTGCGGTGGGTGCGGCGATGCGGCCTGTGGCCGGGTCGAACCGCTTAGAGAGCGACGCGATCGCGGTGTCCCGGTATGCCAGAGTCCGCAACGTGCCTACTGCCTGCGCGGTCACCACTCGCGTGACACGCGAGGGGACGTAGAGCCCGTCCGGGTAGTGCGGGTTCCAGCCGAGGCGGGCAGCGGCGACATGGCCCTGTATCGGGAGCTTGCGGCCCTGGCGGTCCACGCCGGCGGTGAGGACGTCGAAGGTGGCCGGTTGCCACAGCCGCGACAGGATCTGCGCTTCGGCGCCCGAGATCAGGTCGAGCAGCCACCCGACACGAACATCGACGTCGTCGAGCCCGATCGGCTCACCGGTGATGTCATCGACCGCCAGGTAGGGGCGGGTGGTGAACGAGAACTGCCGCGGCGCAGTGAATCCGGCATCGGCCATCAGTGAGTCCATCTCCAACCGTGCTGCCGCATCGCCCGGAAGTCGACGTTGATTCCGCTTCGACCGCGACGGGTAGAAGCGGCCGGAAAATGAAGCGAGCACTGCCATGAAGTCATCCATCAGCTCCTCGACCAGCGACTTATCCCCATGTTCACGCAGCACCTCGACCTTAACGCCGACCACCGACAGGTAACGTTCGATCCACGCCACCGGAGAATCGCGCCAGCCGATCCCGCCACACCACTCGCACCACCGTGAACCGGCCCTTGGCTGCGTCGTCGAGCATCCGATTCAGTCCCGCTCGGGTCTCCCGCAGACCTGAACCACGATCCTTGTAGACCCGGTACACGGTGGCCGGTGGCACTCTCACGCAGCATCTTCTCCTGATTGGCGAGCGAGGATTCCTGACCGGTCGAGCCGGACACCCGGCAGTACAACGCTTCCGCCCTGTCCGCCCGAACACTCGCCGGTGCAGGTCGACCCAGGTAGACGTCGAGATCCTCCCGATCGAAGGCTCGCTGACCGGAACCTGTACGCCGAGACGGTAACCGGCCCTCCGACGCGGCCTTGCGGACCCCCACCACCGACATGTTCAGGTATGCCGCCGCCTCGCCGATGCGCATGATCCACTAGTAACAGGAAGGGATAGGAAGGGATAGGAAGGGATAGGAAGTATTAGGGACTACGGTAACAGTTGGGGCCTGTTCACCCTTGGTTTCCTCGTTGTCGGGTTCGCCGGATTCCGGCGCCGCGACATCCCCTGACACCCACCAATCCACGAGTGCTCCTGCACCATTCCCGAGAAGGACGAAGATCGATGCCACTGCCCGAGAAGATGGCCGTACTGCCGAAGTACCTCAATCCGGTGCTGCGGCCCCTTGCCGCGTACCTGCCGCCGCTGGCGGTGATCCATCACCGCGGCCGCCGCTCCGGCACCCCCTACAGCAGTCCCGTGCAGGCATTCCGCACGAAGAGCGGGGTGGTCGTCGGCCTGGCCTACAACCAGAACCCGAACTGGGCGCGCAACATCATCGCCGGTGGCGGTGAAATCACCAGGGCAGGAAAGACCTACACCATCCACAATCCGCAACTCCGCGGCGCCGATGCCGAAGCGCTACTTCCCCGCCCCGTCGCGGCGATGATGGGCCGCCTCGGGATCACCGAGTTCTTCCAGTGCGACCTGCAGCCACAGAAGAAGTGACGTAGACCCGACGCGGCCCGGTCACGCTCCTCGCAGCCCGATCGGGTTTCCGTCGGCGTCGGCGAGCACGCACACTCGCGCCCCGGGTGCCACCTGGCGCGGGGCGCTGCGCTCGGTCGCACCCGCCGCGAGCAGGGTTTCGCGGGTCGCGTCGAGGTCGTCGACGTCGGCGAAGGCCACCGGTCCGCCCTTGTCGTCGCCCGGATTCAGGGCGACCTCGAAGCCGTCGACGTTGTAGCCGACGTAGTAGGGCTGGTCGGTGTGCGGCGCACCGAGCAGCGCGGTGTAGACGGCCTTCGCGGCGTCCAGGTCGGATACCGGGATCACCAGGCTGCGGATGGTGGCACTCATGTTTTCTCCTCCGGGTACGGCGGTCGAATCGGCGACCGCGTGACGACTGTGTCCATTACGTTAGAAGGCCCCGGGGGTCTGCGCTTCTCGATTCCTGATCGGTCCGGCGGATGTTTCCCCTGGGCCCGCACTGGGCACGCGGTGGGAGGACCGACAACGTATCGAGCAAAGGGGAACGTCATGATGAGAGCACTGACCTTCGCAGCCGGGGTGGCCGTGGGTTTCGTCGTGGGTACGCGGACCGGCCGGCAGGGCTACGAGAAGATGCGCGATCAGTCCCTCGAGCTCTGGCACAACCCCGCCGTGCAGGAGAAGGTGAGCAGTGCGACGCACGTTGTGAAGGAGAAGGCCCCGGAGGTGCAGCACAAGGTCGAGGAGCTGGCGAAGAAGGCCACCCATCACGGGTCCGCCGCGCACTCGGACGCAGGCACCGCAGCAGCGCAGAATGGGGCAGTGCCCGTTCCGCCGGCGTCGCCGGATGGCCGGCACACCCTCGATCAGGGATGAGTCGGCCGAACCAGACCGTGCAGAATTCACCCCGTCCCACGCCGGGCGGGACCTTTCCCCTCGGCGGCCGGCCGACCGCGCGCGTCGGCTACGGCATGGGCCAGGTCACCCGCCGGGCAGGGGACGCCGACGGACGGGCGCGGGCGGTGGATCTTCTGCGCCTCGCGCTCGAACTCGGGATCACCCACTTCGATACGGCCCAGTTCTACGGGAACGGACTGGCCAACGAACTCATTCGCGACAGCGTCGGCGGCCGCCGCGACGAGATCGTCATCGCCACGAAGGCAGGCGCGAAACCGGTTCCAGGAGCCCAGATCCCTCTGACCGCCGCGCAGAAGCCGGCCGAACTGCGCGCCGCTGTGGAAGACAACCTGCGCACCCTCTGCACCGACCGAATCGACGTCGTGAATCTGAGGCGCATGGACTTCACCCCCGGGCTGCTCGCCGAAGGCGACCAGATCGTGCCCTTCGACGACCAGCTCGCGGAGATGACCGCGTTGCGCGACGAGGGGAAGATTCTCGCCGTCGGACTCAGCCACATCACCGTCGAGCAGCTCGTCGGCGCACTGCCCGCCGGCATCGCGTGCGTGCAGAACATCTACAACATGGTCGATCGATCCGGCGAACAGCTACTCGACCTGTGCGCGGAGAACGGCGTCGCCTGGGTTCCGTACTTCCCCCTCGGCGGCGGGTTCGGCACCCTCCCCAAGGTCGTCGACGAGGACGCCGTCCAAGCCGTTGCAGCACGGCTCGGGGTGACCCCCTCACAGGTCGGTCTCGCCTGGCAACTCGCCCACTCACCGAACACCATGCTGATCCCGGGAACCAGCAGCGCCCCGCATCTACTCGAAAACACCGCAGCCGGAGACATCACCCTCGACGACGAAGCGATGACTGCGCTGGATGAGGTCAGTTCGATCTAGTCTTGAAACGACAAGGCCGCTACTTGACGATCGTCTTGTTGCGGACGCTGCCGAGGCCATCGATGGTCACCTCGACGGTCTGCCCGTCCTGGATGTATCGGGCCGGTTTACGGGCGTGTCCCACCCCGCCGGTGGTGCCGGTGATGATCACGTCACCGGGCTGCAACGTCACGATGTGGCTGATGTATTCGACCAGCTTGGCCGGGGTGAACACCAGGTCGTCGGTGGTCGCCGACTGCATCACCTCGCCCTCGAGCCGGGTCTCGATCCGGGTGCCCAGGGTGTAGTCGGTGACCAGGTGGGGGCCGAATCCGCTGGTCTTCTCGAACGTCTTGCCCTGATCCCACTGCAGGGTGCGGTACTGGTAGTCGCGCATCGTGTAATCGTTGATCACCGAGTACCCGGCGATGTACTGCTCGCCGTCGGCCTCGGACACCTGATACGCCTGCTTCCCGACGACGAACGCCAACTCGGCTTCCCAGTCCAACTCCGCTGCCGCGTAGGCGGGGACGATCACGTCGTCGTACGGACCGGTGAGTGCTTCCTTGAATTTGGCGAACAGGGTCGGGTACTGCGGCAGATCCCGGCCCATCTCGTGGATGTGGGTGGCGTAGTTCAACCCGACGCAGATGATCTTCCCCGGGTTCGGGACCACGGGTGCGTAGTCGGCGTCAGCGAGATCGACGGTGGCTCCGGACGCGTTCTCGGCCAGGGTCGTCCAGTCCGGAGCGGCGAGGAGCGCGGACAGGTCGGGAAACCCGTCGACGATGGTGGCGGTGGTGTCGGAATCGACGCGGACGGCGGCGGTGCCGCCGGTCAGGCGGAGGGTGGCAAGTTTCATGAGAGTGTCAGGCTCCTTCGGCGGACGTGTTACGAGGTGGCGTTTTCCTGTGCCAGGCGCTGGCGGATGTCCTCACGCATGGCCTTCTTGTCGATCTTGCCGACCTTCGTTGTGGGCATCTGGTCGACCAGGACCAGGCGCTCGGGCAGTTTGAATCGGGCGACGCCGGCCTCGTTCATGACAGTGACGACGTCGTCGAGAGTGAGTGCGTAGCCGGGCGCGAGAGTGACGTACAGGCAGAGCTTTTCGCCCAGATTGGGGTCGGGCATCGCGACGGCGGCGGCCATCTCGACGCCGTCGATCTGGTAGGCGAAGTTCTCGATTTCCTCGGCGGAGATCTTCTCCCCGCCCCGGTTGATCATGTCCTTGTCGCGGCCGGCGACCACCAGGTTGCCATCGGGACGCCGCACCACGATGTCGCCGCTGGCGTACCACCCGTCGGCGGTGAACGCCTTCGCGTTGTGTTCGGGGGCGCGGAAGTAGCCGCGGGGGGTGTAGGGACCGCGGGTCAGCAGGGCTCCCGGGGTGCCGTCGGGAACCGGGTGCCCGACCTCGTCGACGACGGCGATCTCGTCGGCCTCGCTGACCGGCCTGCCCTGGGTGTTGGTGATGATCTCCGGGTCGTCGTCGAGCCGCGTCATGTTGATCAGTCCCTCGGCCATGCCGAACACCTGCTGCAGGCGGGCGCCGAGGACGGGTTCGACGCGGGCGGCGAGTTCGTCGGGCATGCGGGATCCGCCGACCTGCAGTACGCGCAGGGTGCTGCCCGTCTTGGTGTGGTGCTCGCGCTGGTATTCGATCCAGGTCTGGGCGACGGCCGGAACGACGGTGGCGACGGTGACGCCCTCGGCGTCGATGGTCCGCAACGCCCGTTCGGATGCCGGGGACGGCAACATGACGGTTCGGCCGCCGGCGAACAGCGCACCGAGGATGCCCGGACACGCGAGCGGGAAGTTGTGACTGCTCGGCAGCGCGCCGAGATAGACCGTGTCCGAGTCGAATTCGGTGACCTCGTTGCAGCGGAGAATGTTGTACACGTAGTCGTCGTGGGTGCGGACGATCAGCTTGGGCAGTCCGGTGGTGCCGCCGGAGAGCAGCAGGCAGGCGACGTCGGCGCCGGTGGGGTCGTAGTCGGCGTCGGCGAACCGAACGGGGGTGGTCATTGCGGCGTCGAGTGCGCGTTCGGGTGCGTGCCGTGCCGCGTCGGTCGACAGTTCGCCGTGGACGAGGACGGTGTGGATGGTCGGGACGTCGGCGGCGACCTGCTGGGCGATCCGGCGGAGGTCGGTGTCGCGGTCGGTGTCGGCGACGACGATCGCGGTGGCCTCGGACAGCGAGGCCAGGTGGGTGAGTTCGTGCCGGCGGTGGGCGGGCAAGGCCATCACCGGGATCACACCGATGCGGAAACACGCGAGCGTGAGGGCGACGAATTCCCACCGGTTGGGCAGTTGCAGCACGATCCGGTCGCCCGGCGCGAAGTCGAGGTCGAGGAGGTACTGCGCGCAGGAGGCGGCCGCGTCCCACAGTTGCCGGTACGTGAGCCGGGTGGTCCCGTCGACGAGGGCCTCGTCGTCGGGTCTGTGCTCGACCTGCTCGGCGATGCGGGAGCCGATCGACACTCCTTGCCAGTAACCGGCCTTGCGGTAGCGGTCGGCTATCTCGCCGGGCCAGGGCACGACGCCCTCGATGGACAGCGGGGTGCGGGTGCTCACGGCTTCTCTCCTTCGACTGCGTTGCCTCGGGCCGGTGTCGGCACGATGACCGCGTCGAGGGCGGTCAGTCCGGTCGGTGTCAGGCGCAGCGGGTTGATCTCGATGTCGCTGATCGCGGGATGGTCGGCGAGGTAGCGGGCGACGGTGACGGCGAGGTGCGCGAACTCGTCGCGGCGCAGGACGGGACCGCCACGCCAGCCGTCGAGCAGTGGGGCGCATTGCAGGTCGTCGAGCATGGCGGCGGCCGCTGTCCGGGTGACGTCGGCGCTGCGGATGGCGACATCGCCGATGGCCTCGGCCGCGGTGCCACCGAGTCCGGCGACGACGATGGGGCCGAACACCGGGTCGCGGCGCGCACCGAGGAACAGGTCCACCCCGGACGGAGCCATGCTCTCGACGAGATACGCGGGCGCATTGATGGCGTCGAGTGCGTCGAGCGCGACGTCGAGTTCGTCCGCGCTCCGGATACCCAGGTGGACGCCACCGATCTCGGTCTTGTGCAGCACGGCGGAGTCGAGGATCTTCACCGCGACGGGCAGCGGCAGTTCCGCGAGAGCCTGGTGCGCGGCGGGGCGGTCCGCGCACACACGCCGGGGTGGTGTGCCGATCCCCAGCGCGTCCAGCAGGTCTTTGGCGGTGGCCTCGTCGGCGGGGAGTGCGATGGCCGGTGCCACGGTCGGAGCGGTGGGCGCGGTGTCGGTGGTGCGCAGGAAACGACTTCGTGCGTCGTGGACGAGCGCACCGACGCCGGTGGCGAGGGCGGTCGGGCTCGGCAGTACCGGGACCCCGAGAGCGGCGGCCGCAGCGCCGGTCTTGCCCACTGCCTCGCCGGGACCGCCGATGCCGAGGACCACGGGCACCCGGGTGTGTACTCCGGAGGCGCGGACGGCGTCGGCGAGGTCGAGGGCGTCGGGTTCGGCCAAGGCGTAGACCGCGAGGGCGTCGATCGCGGCGTCGGCGGCCGTGGTCGACAGTACGGCGCCGAAGGAGGCGCCGGGCCGACCGGTGTCGACGGGATTTGCCTGGAACGTCAACGGCGGCAGCAGCTCCGACAGACCCGCTTGGGTCGCCTCGGTGAGAGTCGGCACCTGCACGTCCTGCGCGAGCAGTTCGTCGAGGATCATCAGCGCGGGGCCGGCCTGGGCGGTGACGAGACCGACTCCGGGAGCGGCGGAGGCGGGCAGTCGGGTGTGGCTGAGGACGGCGAGCGCGTCGACGAGTTGCTGTTCGGTGTCGACGACCACCGCGCCGGCCTCGGCCAGCAGCGCCCGCGTGGTCTTCCACGACGTGGCGAGTGCGCCGGTGTGCGATTCGGAGAACGCGGACACGTCGCTGCGGCCGACGACGATCGCCACGACCGGCTTGTGCGTGGTGATGTTGCGCACCGCGGCCAGAAGAGCGCGACCGTCGTCGACGGATTCGACGTGCAATGCGATCGCGGTGATCGAGGGATCGTCGCGGAGATAGTCGAGGACGTCGACGTTGGTCACGTCGACGCTGTTACCCAGTCCCACACCGAGTCCCACGCCGACACCGTGTTCGGACAGCAGGAACGAGAGGGCATGATTCATGCCACCGCTGGCGGCGACGACGGCGACGGTACCCGTGGTGATGTGCTCGACCGTGGGAACGAAACTCACCGTGGTGCTGCCGGGACGGAAGAATCCGGAGGTGTTGGGTCCGAGCAGGCGGATGCCGGTGTCGGCGACGATCTGGGCCAGCTCGTTCTGCAGCGCGATGCCGTCAGGTCCGGCCTCGGCGAATCCGCCGGAGCAGATCAGCGCGGCACCGACTCCGCTGTCCGCCGCGTCCCGCAGTGCAGCGGGCGTGGCGGAAGCGGGGATGCAGAGGACGGCGAGGTCGATCGGGGTGCCGTGCGTGTCGGCGGCGTCTCGGAGCGATCCGAACAGTCCGTCATCACCGCTGCTCTTCGGGTTGACCCCGTACGCGCTCACGGAGCCGTCGCTGCCGCGAGTGATCGCGTCGAGCATCACCGAGCCGAGTTTTCCGGACGAGGCGGATGCTCCGACGACGGCGATCGACGTCGGCGCGAGGAGTCGGTCCAGACGTGTATTCGTCGGCGCGGGAACGTGAGTCAATGTCATTTCGCCACCTCGGCGGAAGTGAGGACACGCGCGTGCGCGTCGGGGGCGGGTTCGAAGGCAACGGCATCCGCGCGACCGGACAGGATCAGCGTTGCGGCGCAGTCTTGTTCGTCGACCGCGCGGCGGGCGCGCAGAGACGAGGGCTGGTCGACCACGACGACCGGGATGCGGTGCTCGAACCGGATGCGTTCGGCGCACAGCACACGGGAGAGGGCGGTTCCGCCGCGGACGGCGACGGCTATCGGCCGCAGGGCACACAGCTCGTCGATGTCGGCGCGGGTGTCCTCGTCCAACGACGTCCGGTCTGCGTCCGGAGCGGTGAAGATCGCCGCCACGTCCGGATCGCCGGGCGACGTTCCGGCGGCCACGGTGGTGGTTCCGTCGCTGAAACACAGTGCATCATCGGAGAACTCGGTGATCTGGAGCAGCCGGGAACCGAGCGTGCGGGTTCCGATCGCCAGACGGGTGTCGACGGGTCCGGCGCCGTATCGAGCGCTCCACGCCCGTTCGGCATCGGCGACGAATCCGGGGTCGCGCACCCGCATCTTCTCGGCGGAGATGGCGCGGCTGAAGAAGTGGAATCCGAACTGCCAGGAGTCGAGTGCGCGGTAGTACTCGCCGAAGTGGTCCCACCAGGACAGGCTCGGCATCGCAGAATCCTGGATCTTCGCGACCTGCGGGCGCCGGATGTCCTCGAAGGCGGCCAGGGCGGTGTCGAGGTCGCGGTGCGCGGCGACGGCCTGGGCGAGGACGGCGGCGTCTTCCATGGCCATCTTGGTGCCGGAGCCGACCGAGAAGTGGGCGGTGTGCACGGCGTCGCCGAGGAGGACCACGGGGGTGCCCTGGGCGGCGCGGGTGTGCCAGTGCCGGGTGCGGCGGGTACGGAAGTTCGCCCACCGGGAGTTGTTGGCCACCAGCGGATGTCCGGCGATCTCGTCGGCGAACAGGTCCTCCAAGTAGCGTTGCGTCATCAGGTCCGACTCCCCGGGCGGAGCGGACATGTCGAAGCCGTCCAGGCCCGCGCGCCGCCATGTCGCCTCGTCGGTCTCGACGATGAACGTGCTCAGGTCGGAGCCGATGGGGTAGGCGTGCACGGCGAAGTTGCCGTGCTCGGATTGCTTGTGCAGGAAGGTGAGGCCGTTGAACTGGAAGGTGGTGCCGAACCAGATGAACTTGATCTCGGCCTCGTCGACCGAGTGCCCCAGACGATCCAGAAATTGCCCGCGTGCTGCGGAGTTCGTGCCGTCCGCGGCGACGATCAGGTCGTACTCCCCGGTGGCGTCGAGGGCGTCGACGTCCACCGTGGTCGAGTAGTGCAGCCGCGCCCCCAGTTCGGTGGCGCGGTCCCGCAGTGCACCGAGCAGGACCCGCCGGTGCACGGCGGACATGCCGTTGCCGCCTGCGGACGTCGTCGCGCCCTTGCTGCGGACCTCGATGGCGTCCCAGTGCCGGCCGTGCTCGGCGAGGGCGTCGCGCAGCACCGGGTCGACGCGATCGACGTTGTCGAGTGTGGCGTCGGAGAAGACGACGCCGAATCCGAAGACGTCGGATTCGCTGTTGCGCTCGAAGACGTCGATCGTCGAACCCGGGACGGTGTGCGCGAGCGCGATCGCGGAGAACAGTCCGCCCGGCCCGCCGCCGATGCAGGCGACTCGCAGTGGTGCCGCTTCAGGCGACGAATTCTGATCTGGGATGGACATCAATGTCGGCCCCTCGTGTGACGGTGGCCCGGATCTCGGGCGAACTCTCTCACTCGATTATGTGACATGCAACTTTGATGAGTCAAGAAATTTGTTACATATCTTCGGCGGCGTGGGCGACGAATCTCTCCGCACCCGGGCGAAGTGTGTCGTGGCATTCGGTGAACACCTCGTGGGCGACGCGGCCACGCCACCCGGTGGGCAAGAGCGATTCGGGCAGGTCGGGGTCGCGGAAAGGGTATTTCCGGTATTCCTGGATCAGCTTCATGCGTTCGACCAGCGCCTCGCGGTCGCTCAGCCCGCGGCGATACCGGGCCAGTCGCGGTTGGAACTCCTCGATGAATCCCTGGTAGTCGGCACCGAGCTCGCTCAGGTCCCAGCATCGCTCCGCGATGAGCCGGTCGCTGGGAAGGCCCGAGGTCTGGCTGCGCAGGAACTGGATGTGCAGCTCGTCGTCGCCGGAGAGCATTTCCCGGAGCTGCTTTTCGCGGTCGTGCGGCGAGAACCACGCGGCGCCGCCGTGATGGCCGAAGCCCCACCAGGTCAGCGCCGTTTCGATGCGTTTACGCTGCTCACGGCTGCAGCCCGACTCATCGACGAGCGCCTGCGTCCACACCCGATCCCAGTCGTCGAGGTGGCGTTCGAAGATGCGGGCGCGGCCGTCGTCGAGGAGGCGCCAGCTCTTGTCGTTGAGTAGATAGGACACCTCGCGGCCGTCCTTCGTCGAGTCGAACCACCCGTCCTTGCGCAGTCGGGTCATCACCACCCGCACGGTGGCCGGTTCGACGTCGAAGACGCCCATCAGCTCGGTCAGCGCGCCCAGCTTGGCCGCGCCGCCGGTGTACCGGAAGTACTCGCCGTACAGGTCGAACACGAGTGCCCGTGGTCGCATGTGTGCCATCCCTTCGCCCGTGATCGAAATCCTCGACCATGTAAATGTGTCATTGCTATTGACATGCTATCGAATCGTGTCACATAGTGACAGAGCTCACGCATCCTTCCGTGGCTTCACGGCCCACCGGTCCGCACCCACGAGTGCGAACGAACTTCCCGGCATCGCCTCCACACACCGACATTCCCGGAGGAAACAGTTGACACCCCTGACCTCATCCGCCCCCGGCGCCCCGCGTTCGAGCGCCTCGATCGTCGCGCTCTGCTTCGTCATCATCGTCTACGACGGATACGACCTGGTCGTCTACGGCGCCACCGTTCCGTCGCTGCTCGCCTACGAGCCGTGGCACCTCGATGCCGGCCAGGTGGGTGCGATCGGTAGCTACGCACTGGTCGGCATGCTGCTCGGCGCACTGCTGTCGGGATGGCTGGCCTCGCGGATCGGCGCCCGCGCCATCGTGCTCGGCTCGCTCATTTCCTTCTCGGTACTCATGGGCCTCACCGCGATCGCACCCAACCCCGAGGTATTCGGTCTGCTGCGATTCCTCGGTGGCCTCGGGCTCGGCGGTGTCGTGCCCACCGTCATCGCCCTGACCGTCGAATACTCGCCGCCCTCACGCCGTCAGTTCAACAACGCGCTCATGTACAGCGGGTACTCCGTCGGCGGCATGCTCTCCGCCCTGGCCGCACTGGCGCTGCTCCCGGAGAACAGCTTCCGGGTGATGTACGCGCTCGGTCTGCTGCCGCTGATCACCATCGTCCCCCTGGCCTGGCGGTACCTCCCCGAATCTGCCGCCTTCCTGGTCGGCAAGGGTCGGACGGGCGAAGCGCGGGCGCTAGCCGCAAGATTCGGCATCGACCTCCCCGCGCCCTCGGCTACCACGTCGAACGGAAGCATGGCGGCGCTGGTGACCGGGCCTCGCCGGATCCCCCTGCTCCTTCTCGTCATCGCCTCGTTCTGCGGGCTGCTCCTGGTCTACGGGGTCAACACGTGGTTGCCGAACATCATGCGCCAGTCGGGCTACTCCCTGGGGAGCTCACTGAGTTTCCTGGTGGTGCTCAACCTCGGAGCCATCGTCGGCGCACTCGCCGCATCGCGGGCCGCCGACCGATTCGGCAGCAAACCGGTGACCGTCGCGTCGTTCCTGCTCGCGGTGGGAGCCATCCTCGCGCTGGGCACGGGGCTGCCGGTGATCGCCGCCATGGCGGTCGTCGCGGTCGCCGGCCTGGGCACCGTCGGCACCCAGATCCTCGTCAACGGCTACGTCGCGACGTACTTCGGTGAGAACGAGCGCGCCGCCGCGCTGGGCCTGTCGCTCGGGCTCGGCCGGGTCGGAGCCATCGTCGGGCCGATCCTCGGCGGCTGGATCGCGTCCTCCGCCCTCGGCGTCGAATGGAACTTCTACACCTTCGCGGCGTTCGCCGCCGTGGGCTGCCTTGCCGTCGCCCTCGTCAGCCGTTCGACTTCCGGCCCACGCCCGTCGAACGCCACCGCCGATGCACGGGCAGCGGCGCCGGCGACACCCGAACGACTCTGATTCCACCCATCACGACAGGAGAGATCATGTCCACAACCTTCGTACTCGTCCACGGTGCCTGCCACGCGGGCTGGTCGTGGCGCCCGGTCGCCGAGTATCTGCGCGCTCAGGGACATCGCGTGTACATGCCGACCCTCCCCGGGCTCGGCACCGAGGACCGGCGGTCCGACATCCATCTCGCCGACACCGTCGACTACCTCGTGGACTACGTCGAGAAGCGAGATCTCACGGACGTCGTCCTGGTCGGACACAGCTGGGGCGGCTTCCCCGTCTCCGGCGCGTCCGTGCGACTCGCCACCCGCATCTCGCGGCTGGTCTACTGGAGCGCGTTCGTGCCGCACAGCGGCGAGTCGCTGATCGATCTGTGCCCACCCGCCTATGGGGACATGTTCCGGGCGTCGGCGAGTGCCTCCACCGACAACTCGGTGATGTTCCCGTTCGAGGTGTTCTGCGCGGCCTTCATGCAGGACGCCTCCCCCGAGGCCCAGCGCGTCCTCTACCCGCTGCTCGAGCGTCAGCCCTTCCACACCATGAACGAATCACTCGACCTCGACGAGTGGGAACGCCTGCAGCTGCCCTCCACCTACGTGCTGTCCAAGGATGACTTCGCCCTCCCGCCAGGGGAATTCGGTTGGGCGCCGCGCTTCCCGGACAGACTGCCGGCGGGTTCCCCTCTGATCTACACCCCCGGCAGCCACGAAGCCCAGCTCACCCAGCCGGAGCCGCTCGCCGCCGCCCTCGTCGAGGCCGCGAACGGCTGAGGCTATTCGCGCAGTCCTCGTTTGCGGCGCACGCCAACGTCGTCGAGACCAGTGCCGTCAAGGTCGACCCGGACGCACCGCTCGCTACCCTCGCCCCGCTCGCTACCCTCGCCCCGCTCGCTACCCTCGCCACGCTCGCTACCCTCGCCCCGCTCGCTACCCTCGCCCCGCTCGCTACCCTCGCCCCGCTCGCTACCCTCGCCCCGCTCGGCTGCGGTCTGCAGACCACCCCCGGCGCTGTACTCAACGACCTACGTCCGGCGCCGGGGACCTCCCTGGTGGTGTTCGGGACTGATCATCGGCCGGGACTTGGATGTGATCGGTGTGGGAGCGCGCCGAAGTGGGGACTGACCAAAAGCGCCTGAACCCACGTCCTCCCGCTCCCTATCCGAGAAGCGAATTCGCGTGCCCTACCTTCATCGATTGGAATACCAACATGTGCGATATCGCCGGTCCACTCGCCGGAATCTCCCGTCGCTCCTTCGTTCAGGCGGCACTCGCCATGACCAGTGCGGCCGTAGCATCCACCACGTTGAGTGGGTGCACGGAGGATGGCGAAGTTGCCACCTCGGCCGGGGCGACAAATTCTGCGAGCAGTGCAGCCGACTTTCGGACACGACTCGTGTTGCTGGGGACAGCTGCTGGCCGGACGTGGTGGGGTGGCTCGGAGCGGAAGGGGATATCTACTGCTGTCGTGGTGGAGGACTCGGTATACCTGGTCGATTTCGGGGAAGGGTGGGCGAGGCGGTACCTACAGGCAGGGCTAGGGAGGCAGGAAGAGTTCCACGGCCTCGAGCGACTCGAAGCTGCCTTCGTTACCCACCTTCATTCCGACCACATAGTCGACTACCCGAACATCCTGACGTTCGGATCATCCGACGGCTTGGCGAACCGTCCAAAGCCGCTTCAGGTCTTCGGACCGGGTCCCCGCCCCTCACTCGTACCGCTCGGCAACTCACGTGCCCCGGAGCCGCCCGTTATCAACGCGACGAATCCGACACCGGGCCTGCGCGATACCACCGAATACCTGTACCAGGCCTTCTCGAACGATCTGAACGACAATATGCGAGACAGCCTCAAGCCCGACCCCCACTCTCTGATCTCGGTTCGCGATATCGAACTTCCGGCCGGGGTCGCCGTCGATCCAAACGACAATGTGGCACCGCGTATGGCGCCGTTCCGGATATTCGAGGACGAACGGGTACGAGTCAGTGCCACCTTGGTCGATCACGCACCGGTGTTCCCGGCGTTCGCGTTCCGCTTCGATACCGACGACGGATCGGTTGTAATATCCGGAGATACGAACGCATGCGAGAATCTCGTCGAACTTGCCAGGGGCGCTGACATTCTCGTCCACGAGGTGATCGACATTGCTTGGGTTAGAGGACTCTTTCCGGACCCGCCCAGTCCGGCGCAGCAAGCGAAGATCGATCACCTCGTCAACTCGCACACCCCGATCGAGGACGTCGGGAAAGTGGCTGAACGTGCGGGTGTGCGGACGCTCGTGCTCTCCCATCTGGCGCCGGCGCACAATCCGCCCGAACGGTGGCTCGAAGCGAAAAACGACTTCTCCGGCGAGATCCTCGTCGGAGAAGACTTGATGGAACTCGGCGTCGGAGCTGGACGGAAGAACTGATCTCGAGACTCGCGGGCGAACGCGCTCGCCGATCGTGGCCCTCGCCGAGATCAGCATCCTCGAGGCCGCCATTTCCGACACCCGTGCACGACGACACGTGGGTTCTTTTGCAGAACACCCGATGCGGTAGCTCGACTCACTACCGAATCGGGGACCTCATTTCGCGGCGATCAGGTCGAGGGCGATGTCGACGATGAGGTCTTCCTGCCCGCCGACGAGGCCGCGTCGGCCGACTTCGAGGAGCAGGGTGCGGACGTCGATGCCGTATCGCTGGGATGCGGTTTCGGCGTGCCGGAGGAAGGACGAGTAGACGCCCGCGTAGCCGAGGGTGAGGGTTTCGCGGTCGACGCGGACCGGCCGGTCCTGCAGGGGCCGGACGAGATCGTCGGCGGCGTCCTGAAGGGCGAACAGGTCGCTGTTGTGCTTCCAGCCCTGCAGGTCGGCGACGGCGATGAACGGTTCGATCGGGCAGTTGCCCGCACCGGCGCCGTGCCCGGCCAGGGACGCGTCGACCCGGGTGACGCCTTCCTCCACCGCGACAACGGAATTGGCGACCGACAACGACAGGTTCTCGTGGGCGTGAATGCCGATCTCGGTGGCCTCGTCGAGCACGCCGCGGTAGGCCCGAACCCGTTCGCGGACACCGTCCATGGTCAGGCGACCGCCGGAGTCGGTGACGTACACGCAGTGCGCGCCATAGGATTCCATCAGCTTGGCCTGCGCGGCGAGTTCGGCCGGGCCGGTCATGTGGCTCATCATCAGGAAGCCGGACACGTCCATGCCGAGCTCGCGGGCCTTCCCGATGTGCTGGGCGGAGACGTCGGCCTCGGTGCAGTGGGTGGCCACGCGGACGGACCGCACACCCAGACGGTAGGCCTGCTCGAGTTCCGCGATGGTGCCGATGCCGGGCAGCAGCAGCGTGGTCAGCCGGGCGTGGGTGAGGTTGGCGGCGGCGGCCTCGATCCATTCCCAGTCGGTGTTGCTGCCGGGACCGTAGTTGAGGGAACCGCCGGCGAGTCCGTCGCCGTGCGCGACCTCGATGCCGTCGACACCGGCGGCGTCGAGGGCGGCGACGATCTTTCCGACGTCGTCGGGGGTGATGCGGTGGCGGACCGCGTGCATGCCGTCGCGGAGGGTGACGTCCTGGATGAACAGTTGGGTGGTCATCGGGTGGCTCCCTGTGCTGCCGCCGGGGCGGCGATCGTGTCGGCGATGCTTTCGGCGTAACGCACGGCGGCCGACGTCATGATGTCGAGGTTGCCGGCGTAGGCCGGCAGATAGTGCGCCGCTCCCTCGACCTCGAGGAACACCGACACCTGGTGGGTGGGGGCGGCGGGGTCACCCGACGCGAGCAGGGTGTGGACGGGCTGGCCGTCCGGGACGGGCGTGATCTGGACCTTCTGCTTGAGCCGGTAGCCGGGCACGTAGGACGCGACGTGCTCGACCATCGCCCCGATCGAGTCGCGGATCGCGTCGTGGGTGCCCGGGTCGGGGTCCGAGATCAGGCACAGGACCGTGTCGCGCATGATCAGCGGCGGGTCGGCGGGGTTGAGGATGATGATGGCCTTGCCGCGGTGCGCGCCGCCGACGGATTCGATGGCGTGCGAGGTGGTTTCGGTGAATTCGTCGATGTTCGCCCGGGTGCCCGGGCCCGCCGACTTCGACGCGATGGACGCGACGATCTCCGCGTACGCGACAGGTGTCACCCGGGAGACGGCGGCGACGATCGGGATGGTGGCCTGACCACCGCAGGTGACCATGTTGACGTTGGGGGCCAGGCGGTGTTCGTCGAGGTTGACCGCAGGCACCACGAACGGGCCGATCGCGGCCGGGGTGAGGTCGACCAGCCGCTTGCCGCGCGGTTCGAGCAGGGCGGCGTTGGCGGTGTGCGCCTTCGCGGAGGTGGCGTCGAAGACGACGTCGATGTCGTCGAAGTTCGGCAACTCCAGCAGACCCTGGACGCCGTCCGCGGTCGTGGGGACGCCGAGCCGGCGGGCGCGGGCGAGCCCGTCGGAGTCGGGGTCGATGCCGACCATCGCGCCCATCTGCAGGACGTCGGAGTGGCGGATCACCTTGATCATCAGGTCGGTTCCGATGTTGCCGGATCCGATCACCGCGACGGTGACCTTGCGGGGGCTCTCGCTCATGGTTGTCACTCCTGGCTGAAGGTTGCGGTGACCGATCCGAGACCGGTGATGTCGGCGCGGACGGTGCCTGCGGCGGCGATCGCGGCCATCGGTCCGAGCGCCCCGGACAAGATCACCTGACCGGCGCGCAGCGGCTGGCCGAACTCGCGTGCGGTGCGCGCGAGCCACGCCAGCGCGTGGAGGGGGTCGCCGAGGCAGGCGGCCCCGGTACCGGTGGACACCTCGGTGCCGTCGATCGACATCTGCATCTGCGTGGCGACCGGGTCGAAGGAGTCGAGGGTGCGACGTTCGGAGCCGAGGACGAACAGTCCGCTCGACCCGTTGTCGGCGACGGTGTCGGCGAAGGTGATGTCCCACCCGGCGATTCGGCTGTCGACGATCTCGAGGGCGGCCACCGCATAGTCGACGGCGGCGCGGATCCGGGCGTCGTCGAGCGGTCCGTCCACCAGGTCGTCGGCGAGGACGAACGCGATCTCGGCCTCGGCCTTCGGCTGCAGCAGCCGCGACAGCGGGATCGGGGCGGACTCGTCGCAGCGCATGTCGTCGAGCAGCACACCGAAGTCCGGTTGGTCGACGCCGAGTTGCTGCTGGACCGCCGGGGAGGTGAGGCCGATCTTGCGTCCGACGACGCTCGCACCGGCCGCGATCCGGGCGGCGATGTTCCGCTCCTGCACGGTGTACGCGGCCGCGACGTCGTCGGGCCCGATCAGGTCGCGGATCGGGGCGCACGGTGTGCGGGTTCCGGCGGCGGCACTCAACCGCTCGGCGGCGGCGGCGATCGCGTCGGCCGAGGCCTGCGCCGTGGGAGGCACGCTGGTGCCCTGAGGTGTGCTCATCTGACTTCCCGATGTGATCGTGGGGGAACGGACTGTGGTCCCACTGTCGCCGCCGGACGGTCGCCGGCCAAGCATTGCGTTCCACTGAGTCGAACGCTGCCCCGTATCGTGGACGGCATCGCCGGGAACAGCGGCAACGGAGGTGGCATGCACAGTGTCTGATCAGGAGTTCGACCGGACGACCGTCCTGGGCAAGGTGATGTCGGTGCTGCACGCGTTCACCGTCGACGACTCCGCGGTGTCGCTCGCCGAACTGTGCCGGCGGACGTCCATCCCCAAGGGCACCCTGCACCGCGTCCTCGCCGACATGGTCGCCGTGCGGATGCTGGACCGGACCGACGCCGGCTACCGGCTGGGCGGTTCCCTGTTCGAGCTGGGAATGCGGGCGTCGGTCGAGCGCAGCCTGCTCGAGGTGGCCATCCCATTCATGGAGGATCTGTACGTGCGCACCCACGAGACGGTGCACCTGGGGGTCCTCGACGGGACGGAGGTCGTGTACCTGTCGAAGATCGGCGGGCACCGGCAGGCGAGCGCGCCGTCGAGGATCGGAGGTCGAATGCCGGTGCACTGCACCGCGATCGGCAAGGTGCTGGTCGCGCACGCCGACAGCGCACTGCAGGAGCAGGTGCTCGCCGCCCCGCTGCCTCGCTACACCCCGCGCACCGTCATCCTCCCCGGATCGCTGCGCACTCAGCTCGACCGCATCGCCGCCGAGGGCGTGGCCTACGAATACGAGGAATCCGCCACCGGCATCGTGTGCGTCGCCGCCCCGGTCCGCGACGGCGAGACCGTCGTCGCCGCCATCAGCGTCACCGGGCCGTCCCACCGTTTCCGCCCCGAGGCCCACACGAGTTCGGTGCGCACCGCCGCCGAGGGAATCGGTGTCACCCTCGCCCGGCGGTCGCGATTGCTCGCCGAGAAGTGATACCGGCTTCAGTGATTCGCGATGGGGAGGTGTCTGCGGTAGCCGGCCATCACCGCGATCGTGGAGAAGCCGAGCAGGATGACGAGAACACCCAGCAACGCCAGGGTGGTGAAGGGTGGCGTGAGTGCTGCCAGGATCGTCGGGACGATGAAGCCGAGGTAGGCGATGGCGTAGAAGACGCCGGTCAGTCGGGCCAGCTCGGCTGCGGGGGCGATGCGCTGAACTTCGAGCAGACCGGAAACGAGGCCGATCCCGAAACCCGCGCCGAAGACCACACTCGCGAGTGCGCCGACCAGCAGTTGGTCGGCCGCCACGGCGATCATCATCACCAGCAGTCCGGCGGTGAGCGTCGCGAGCGATACGACGGTGCCACGTGCGCTGGAGACCGAGTCGATCCTCTTGGCGACGGGCTGGATCAGCGCGCCGGACACGAGCGCGATGACACTGAGGCCGGTGGCGTAGGCCAGGCCGAGGGAACCGGCGGCGTCGGCCAGTAGCACCGGAAGGTACCCGTACGACAGCGCGCACGCGGCGAAGAGCCATGGCCCGCAGACCACAACGATCCGCAGGAACCGCCGGTGCGACACCGAGGGAACGTGGACGCGGGTGCGCAGGCTCGGTCGGTGCGCCGAGGGGAGCACCGTTTCCGGCGGGCGCCGGGTGAGCCAGAGGAACGGCAGCGTGATGGCAAGATGGATCAGGTAGGGCAGCACGGTGGGTACGGGTCCCCACTGCGCGATGGTCCCGGCGACCAACGCGCCCGACGCCGAGCCGAGTGTGAAGGCCAGCGACGCGCGGCGAGCACCGGAACCGGCATCCGATCCCACGTCGTAGGGCGTCTGCGAGACTTCCTTGAGCCAACTGGTTCCGACGGACATCGCGGTCCCGACCGACATGCCCGCCAGCAATCGGCCGACGTAGATCGGTGCGGAACCGAACTCTCCCAGTGCGAGCAGCGCACTCGCCGCGAGGCCGAAGCAGACCGCGTAGAACATGGGCGTCCGTCGGCCGCTGTGGTCGGAAATCGCTCCGGCGATCACGAGCGCCGGCGCCAGCCCGGCCACGTAGATGCCGAGGAACAGGGTCACCGTGCTCGTCGAATAGTGCTGGATGTCGCGGTACAGCAACAGCATCGGGCTGAACTGGTTGCCCGACCACGCGCAGACGAACAACGTCCCGAACACGAGCACCCACGGACGCACCCGGGCCGGACCGTCGACGGTCGCGGTGATCTCCTGTGTGCTCACAGGGCGCCCTGATACCGGTTGAGGTGGGCGACGAGTGCGGCGCTGAACCCGTCCTCGTCGCCACTCGTGAAGCAGGCTGCCAGTTCTTGATGGTCGGCGAACGACGACGCCAGGTTGGCGGGATCGACGCGCAGCAGCAAGTTCCGCAGTCGCTGTTGCCGCCCGCGAAGCTGCTCGTAGAACTGTCGTGCCAGCGGGTTGTCGGAGGCCTCGATGAGTAGCGCGTGGAAGTCGTCGTCGGCGTCGACGAACCCGGCCACGTCGCCGGCAGCGACGAGCGCCTGCTGACTGTCCAGGTTCTCGGCGATCCGGTCGGCGATGCGCTGGTTGGGACCGCCCGCGGCGAACACCTGCCCGGCGGACGCCGCTTCGATGGCCTTCCGCATGGCGAGGACGTCCGCCGCCTCCGTCGGCGTCATCGGACGGACGATCGCACCCTTGCGCGAGACGAGGTCGAGGAGTTGCTCGGCGCCGAGCCGCAGGAACGCCTCGTGCACCGGCGTACGACTGATCCCCAGCTCGGCGCCGATGTTGCCCTCGCTCACCAACTGGCCGCCGACGAGATCGCCGTTGAGGATCTGACTCTTCGTGTGGGCATACGCCCGCTCGGCTGCGGCGGACCCGGTTTGCATCGTCACAACCGGCACCCTACGCCTTGCATGGAAGCTTGCATACAAGCCCCCGTGAGTACTTATTAACGTCGGGCGGTTAATAAGTACTCACGGGCGCGGAGCGCACGAAGGGCAGGGCCGCGGACGCGACGAGGACGACGGCCATGCCCGCCCACTGCACCGGCGACAGCTGCTCTCCCAGCAGGACCTGCGCGGCGAGCACTCCGACCACCGGTTCGAGCAGTCCGAGGAGGGCGACGGAGGCCGATCCGAGGGCGCGCACGGCGATGAAGGAGCAGCCGATGCCGATGGGCATCAGCAGGAGCCCCTGAAACAGGATGGATCCCCAGCCGCTGGGTGCGAACGTCCAGGATTGTCCGTCGACGACGGCGATCGTGCCGGTGGCGACGCCGGCGCCGAGCGAGGCCAGCCCGCCGGCGGTGAGGGGGCTGACGTGATGCACCCACCGTTCCCCGACCACCAGGTACAGGGCGTACCCGGCCGCACTGAGGAGGGCGAGGATCGCGCCGTTGACGGCGACGCTCGAATTGCCCGACCCCGCGACGAGGGCGATGCCGCCGGACATCGCGACGGCCAGCGCCAGCTGCCCGCGGTGGATCCGGTTCCGGGTGAGCACCCAGACCAGCGCCATCACGAACAGCGGGTAGATGTGGACGATCACGACCGCGATCTGGGCCCCGGTGACCCGCACCGCCGCGAAGAAGCACAGGAGTTGGATGCCGAACAGCGGGCCGCACACGAGGCAGAGGCCGGCGGCTGCCTTCCAGGGCACGGCCTTCAGCTTTCCGGTGGACCAGGCGAGCAGGAGCAGGAGTGCGGCGCCGACCAGGCTGCGGAGGCACACGAGGACGGCGGGTGACACTCCGCCGGCGTAGCCGATCGCGGCGAACGTCGGGGTGAGACCGTACGCGACCGCCGAGGCCGCGCCGCATCCCCAGGCGACCGCGCTGCCGCCGCGCGTGTGCCGGGTGGTGGTGCTAACGGTCATGGACCCGACAGCGCCGGGCGACCCGCCGAAACTGGATCACCACGTGCGCGGCGCGACGAGTTCGTCGTGGACGAACTGCACGAGTACCTCTTTCATGGCGGCGACGGTCATGTTCGGTGCGCCGGTGAGCACCTGGATGGCGGTGCCGTCGGTGAGCGCGGTCAGTCGCTGCGCGATGGTCTCCGGGTCGACCCCGGTGCGGAAGATCTCCTGCCGTTGCCCACGCCGGACGATCTTGACGACGGTCTCGTGCCAGCGCGCGTAATACGTGTTGTGGAAGGGGCGCAGTTCGGGGCGGAGCGTGGCCTCGGCCCAGAACTGCAACCAGATGGACCACTCGTCGCGCAGCGGTCCGACGCGCGGCAACTGCATGTCGATCAGGCGGAGCAGCCGCTCGTGCGCGTTGTCGATCGCCTTGAGCTCGCGGCTCTGCCGGTCGAAGGCGTTGTCGATGGCGTGCCGGAGGGCGGCGGTGAGGACGTCGCTCTTGCCGGGGAAGTAGTAGTGCACCGCCCCGGTGCTGGTGCCGACGACCTGGGCGATGTCGGAGATGCGGACCGAGTGGTATCCGCGCTCGGCTATCAGCTGCGCCGCGGCGTCGAGTATCGCCGTTCGTCGCGCGTCTTCGGTGAGTTGAGCGGTCACGGCCCCTCCTTCGGTAGTCATCTGACTGACCCATCAAATCATACAGTCAAAACTGACGCATCAGTCAGACGCGGAACGAGCCGCTTGGAAATGATCGACGTCCGGACGTCAGAGTCATATACGCAGTTCAAAGCCCTATCGATCCTCGATGGAGACCGGGGATGCGGAATCACCTTCCGCTCGACCCTTGACATCTGTGGCCCCGGTCACGGTATAACTGATGCATCAGTCAGACCCCGAGTGGTCGAACGGTAGCGACGAGAGGCGAACGCTCGATGGAATGTGAGAACCCAGGTGGAGGCGCCGGGCAGGTGCTGCGCCCCGACGTCCATCGCGGGCGGGTAGTGCTGATCACCGGTGGGGGCACGGGGATAGGACGCGCGATCGCACTCGACATGGCGCGGTGCGGAGCCGACGTCGTCATCAGCGGCCGCCGGTCCGAACCCTTGGACAAGACCGCCGCCGAGATCGAGGCGCTGGGCGCCCGGGCGCTCGCCGTGCCCGCCGACATCCGCGAAGAACAGCAGGTGACCTCCCTGGTCGACCGGGCCCTCGAGGCGTTCGGCCGCATCGACATCCTCGTCAACAACGCCGGCGGACAGTTCGCGGCGCCGGCCGAGGACATCACGAGCAAGGGGTGGCGCGCCGTCCACCGCCTGGCCGTCGACGCCACCTGGGCGGTCACCCGGGAGGTTGCCGTCCGCGCGATGATTCCGCAGCGGTCGGGATGCATCTTCTTCATGGCGTTCTCCCCGCGCCGCGGAATCGCCTCGATGGTCCATGCGACCTCGGCCCGCGCGGCCCTCGAGAACCTCGCCTCCGGACTGTCCCTGGAGTGGAGCCGGTACGGAATCCGGTCGATCTGCATCGCCCCCGGCACCATCGCGACGGAAGGCATGGAGGAGAACTACACCGAGGAGGCCCGCGCCCAGTGGACGTCCGCGGTCCCGCTGGGACGGCTGGGCACCGCCGAGGACGTGTCGGGCGTCGTCACGTTCCTCGCCTCACCGGCCGGAAGTTACGTCACCGGAACCACTCTGGTGATCGACGGCGGCGCCGACGCCTGGGGCACCGGACATCCCGCGCCGAAGGTCGAGGTGACGGAATGAGCACGATCGCCGACCGCGACCTCACCGCGCTGTTCGACCCCCGGTCGGTCGCCATCCTCGGGGCGAGCAACGACGAGACCAAGTACGGCAACTGGCTCAGCGTCCAAGCCCTGCGCATGACGGGCACGAGGGCGGTCCATCTCGTCAACCGGCGCGGCGACCGCATCCTGGGACACCCCTCCCTGCGGAGCCTGGCCGAACTCGACGAACGGGTGGACCTCGTCGTCATCACCGTCCCGGCACAGGGATTCGAGGAGGCCGTGGACGACGCGCTCGCCGCCGGCGCCACCGCCATCGTCGGCGTCACCGCCGGATTCGCCGAACTGGGTGCCGCCGGACGGGCGGTGCAGGAGCGAGTCGTCGCGCGGGTGCGGGCGGCCGGGGCCGTGCTGCTCGGACCGAACTGCCTGGGCGTGCTCGACTCCGGCACCGGCCTGACGCTGGCCTCGAACCCGCTTCCCGCCGGACGTGTCGCACTGCTCTCGCAGAGCGGCAACATGGCGCTCGAACTCAGCCAGTTCCTCGAGGCCCGCGGACACGGATTCTCCCGGTTCGCCTCGCTCGGCAACCAGGCGGATCTCGGCGCCGCCGACCTCATCCGCTCCTGCGTCGAGCACGACGACACCGATCTCATCGCCGTGTACTGCGAGGACTTCGGCGACGGGCGGGCGTTCGTCGATGCCGCCGCCCAGGCGTCCCGGGCCGGGAAACCGGTTCTGCTGCTGACGGTCGGCGGCAGCGAGGCCTCCATCCGCGGGGCGCAGTCGCACACGGGGTCGCTGACCTCCGACAGCGCGGTCATCGAGGCCGCCTGCCGGGCCGCCGGGGTGTACCGGGTGTCGAGCCCGCGGCAACTCGCCGACGTCGCGGCCACCCTCCTCAGTTACGGTCCCGCGGAGGTGCGCCGGGTCGGTGTCGTCGCGGACGGCGGCGGGCACGCCGGTGTCGGATCCGACGTCGTCGAGGCGGCGGGACTCGCTGTGCCGGAGTTCACGGCCGACATCAGCGACGCCCTGCGCGCACTGCTGCCCCCGTCCGCCGGAGTGACCAACCCGGTCGACCTCGCGGGCGCCGGAGAACAGGACATCACCTCGTTCGTCTCGGTCCTCGACACCATCCTGCAGAGTCCCGCCATCGACTCCGTCCTGCTCACCGGATACTTCGGCGGCTACGGCAGTTACGGCGAGAACCTGGCGCGCAAGGAGATCGAGACCGCCCGTGCGATGGCGGAGACGGCCCGCGCCCACGGCAAACCGGTGGTGGTGCACACCATACATCCCGACAGCGCCGCCGCGCGCGTCCTGGCCGACAGCGGTGTCCCCGTCTTCCGTGCGGTGGAGGACGCCGCGGGTGCACTCGGCGTAATCGCCGAAACCGCTGCGCCGCAATATCATGCGGCCCACGACAGCCTTCCGTCCGAGCGGGTCACCAGCGACGCGTACTGGGATTCCCGGGAACTCTTCCGCGGCGCCGGCGTCGAATTTCCCGCCGCGCGACTGGTGCAGAACTGCGCCGAAGCGGTGGCGGCGGCCGAAACCGTGGGATTTCCGGTGGTGCTGAAAGCGATGGGCCTGCTGCACAAGTCGGACTCCGGTGGAGTGGCCCTCGGACTGGGGTCGGCGGACCAACTCGCCGACACCTTTAACCGCATGGACGCCTCGCTCGGAGCGCCCGCCTACTGCGTCGAGGCGATGGCCGACCTGTCCGAGGGGGTCGAACTCATCGTCGGTGTCCAGACCGACCCGCGGTTCGGTCCCGTCGCCATGGTGGGTCTCGGTGGCATCTTCACCGAGGTTCTCGCCGACGTCGCGTTCGCGCTGGCGCCCGTCGACGCGGACACCGCCCGCGGTCTCCTCGACAGCTTGCGGGCGTCCGCCCTGCTCCGCGGGGTTCGCGGCCGGCCACCGATCGACCTCGACGCCGCGGCGGACGCCGTCGCCGCCATCACGACCGTCGCCGTCGCGCACCCGGAGATCGCGGAACTCGAGATCAACCCCCTGCTCGTCACTCCGAAGCAAGCCCTCGGGCTCGACGCGCGCATCGTCCTCAGCTCATCGAACACCCACTGACACAAGGAAGTTCTCACATCATGGAATTCGCATACAGCCCCCGCCTCGCCGACCTCAAGGAGCGCGCACGCGCCCTGACCGACACGATCATGCAGTTCGAGGACGAGTGCGAACGCAACAACGGAATTTCCGACGAATCCCACGCCACCATCAAGGCTGCCGTCCTCGCCGCGGGACTGCAGGCGATCAACACCCCCGTCGAATACGGCGGAGCCGGACTGACGGTGCTGGAACAGGCCGTCGTGCAGGACGAACTCGGCAAGCTCACCAACGCACTGTGGGACACGGTGTGGCGGCCCGCGAACCCGCTGACCCATGCGACCCCCGAGCAGCGGGAGCGCTACCTGATCCCCGGTGCCCGTGGTGATCGCCGCGACGCCGTCGCGATCTCCGAGGCCAACGCCGGCTCGGACTTCTCCGCGGCGAGCACGACCGCAACCCCCGACGGCAACGGCGGCTACATCATCAACGGCGAGAAGTGGTTCGTCACGGTCGGTGACGTCGCCGACTACCTCATCGTGCTGGCCAACGTCGAACCCGATCACGCCGCCACGATCTTCCTGATCGACGTCGACACCCCGGGCGTGAAGATCAAGCACATCCCGCGCTACACCCACACTTTCGTGTACGAGCACCCCGAGTTCACGTTCGAGAACGTGCGCGTGGGAGCGGACGCCGTGCTCGGCGGTATCGGGCAGGGCCACGACCTCACCCGCGACTGGTTCACGGAGGAGCGGCTGATGATCGGCGCCCGCACGATCGGTGCGGCCGAGCGGGCCCTGACCCTGGCCGTCGACTGGGCGCGGGAGCGGGTCCAGGGCGGCGAGCCGCTGATCAACCGTCAGCTGATCCAGGGCATGATCGCCGATTCCGTCGTCGACATCACCACCAACCGGGCGCTCACGCATCAGGTGGCGTGGGAATTCGACCAGGCCGACCCGAACGATGCCGACCTGCGAAAGACTCTGCACGCCAAGGCCGCAACGGTGAAGCTCGCCGCCTCCGAGGCCTCCAACCGGGTCGTCGACCGGGCCGTCCAGATCTTCGGCGGCCGCGGCTACATCCGGGACTACCCCGTCGAGCGGCTGTGGCGCGAACTGCGCGTCGACCGCATCTGGGAGGGCACGTCGGAGATCCAGCGCCTGGTCATCGCGAACGAGGCCAACAAGCGGGGACTCGACAACCTCCTGTCGTTCCGCTACGAGACCGGGGAGAAGTAACACGATGCCGACCGAGGACACCGGGACCGTCGAGGTGCGGCGCGACGGCAGCGTCGCCGTCGTCACCCTGCGGCGGGAACAGAAGCGCAACGCCCTGTCCACGCACATGGAGACCGCGCTGCTCGACGCGCTGAGATCACCGGACGTGAAGTCCAGTCGTGCAGTGGTTCTCACCGGGGGCGACTCGGTGTTCTCGGCCGGCGCGGACGTCACCGAACTGCGGGAGATGACCCCGGAGGCGATCGCCGAGTATTACCGGACGTCCGGGTCGGTGTACGAGGTGCTCGCCGCCCTTCCGCAGCCCACGGTGTCGGCGATCACCGGCTACTGTCTCGGCGGTGGGCTCGAACTGGCGCTCGCCACCGACATCCGGGTCGCGGATCCGGCCGCCGTCTTCGGGTTCCCGGAGATCGGAATCGGCATCCTGCCGAGTTCCGGTGGAGTCACCCGCATCACCCGGATCGTGGGGGCGGGTCGTGCCCGGGACCTGGTCCTGCGCGGACGGCGCTTCGATCCCACCGACGCCGAACGCTGGGGCATCGTCAGTGAGATCGCCCCTCCCGCAGAGCATGTGAAGCAGGCGCTGGGCATCGCACACGAACTCGCGGAGTATTCCCCGCTGGCGCTGAGCATCACCAAGCAGGTGCTGGACGTCGGGGCCGATGCCCCGCACCACGCCTCGCTGCTGCTCGAGCAACTCGCCTACTCGGCGCTCAACAAGACAACCCCTTAGCGGTACCGGCCGAGCGTGGCCGATTCGACCGCCACCCCCAGGGTGACGGCACCAATCTACGTAGTGGAGACGACATGAGTTCCTTCGACGTGATGGACAGACCCGCCAAACGCGGGTTTCACACCAAGCTCCTGATCGCGTGCTGTGGCGGACCATTCCTGGACGGGTACGTCATGAGCATCATCGGCGTGGCCCTGCTCGGAGTGACCGAGCAACTGCACCCGACGACGGCCGAGGCGGGATTGATCGGCGCGGCCTCGCTCATCGGTATCTTCTTCGGCGCCACCGTGTTCGGATTCCTCACCGACCGGATCGGCCGGGAGAAGATGTACGCCCTCGACCTGGTGGTGCTGGTCGTCGCGTGCGTGCTGTCGGTGTTCGTCCAATTGCCGTGGCAGCTCATCGTCCTGCGCTTCGTCATCGGCGCGGCCATCGGTGCCGACTACCCCATCGCCACCTCCCTGCTCACCGAGTTCACCCCCACCAGGAAGCGCGGCGCGATGGTCGGGATGTCGGCCGTCGCGTGGTCGGCGGGCGCGGTCGCCGCCTACGTGGTCGGTGCCCTCGTCGTCGGCATCTCCGGCGGCAACGACCACTGGCGCCTGCTGCTCGCGTCCAGTGCGGTGCTGGGTCTGATCGTGATCCTGGTGCGCCGCGGAATTCCGGAGTCGCCGCGGTGGCTCCTGAAGAACGGCCGGGTGGCGGACGCCGAGGCCGTGGTCGAGAAGATCTACGGGGAGAAACTCGACCTGAGCAAGGTCACCGTCGAGGACACGGCCGACCAGCCGAAGGCCGACATCAAGATCTACTTCCGGGGCCAGTACCTCGCCCGGCTGATCATGTGCAGTGCCCTGTACCTCGCGGTGGTGACGCCGCTCTACGCGCTGCTGACCTTCCTGCCCACCATCCTGTCCGGCTTCTCGATCTCCGGCGACGGTTCGGCGGGGCTCATCGTCGAGACGGTCATCATCGGGCTCATCGTCGCCGGGTCCATTCCCGCACTGTTCCTCGTGGAGAAGTGGGGCAGGCGCCCGATCGCCGTCGTGCCGCTCGCGCTGATGGTGCTTCCGCTGGCCGGACTGTGGCTGTGGGCGGACGGTCCCCTCTGGTTCATCGTCGCCGCATTCTGTGCCTACGCGTTCATCTCCGGCGGCCCGAGCATCCTGGTGTGGATCTACCCCAACGAGCTCTTCCCCACCGAGTTCCGGGCCACGGCGGTGGGCATCGCCACCGCGGTCAGCCGGTTCGGCGCCGCGACCGGCACGTACCTGCTGCCGCTGAGTATCTCCTCGCTGGGCACCGGCACGACGATGCTCTTCGGTGCGGTCCTGACGGCGGTCGCCTTCGTGATCTGCTTCTTCATGTCCCCCGAGACGAAGGGGAAGTCGCTCGAGGAGGTGTCCTCCGTGACCTCTGTGTCCTCCGTGTCTTCCGCGCCGACGGCCGGGACGAGCGCTCCCCGGCTGGATTCGTTGGAGAAGGCGTCCGCGCCACGAACGTGATCGGGAGTTCCCCGTCCGCCCCTGCCGAGTTTCCGTCGGCAGGGGCGGACACGTCCCGCTGCCTGGGAGAAGGGGCTCCCCGGCGGGCGGTGCTGCGTTACTCTCACCGCTAGAACACGTTCTATTCGACTGAGGAGTTCGTATCATGGCACCGTCCGCAGAAGACATCCGCAAGACCGTCGAGAGGTACATCGAGGCGGTGGCCACCGGGACCGCCGACGACATCGTCGCGCTGTACGCCGAGGGCGCCACCGTGGAGGACCCGGTGGGTACCGAACCGCGGTCCTCGGTGGAATCGCTGCGCGAGTTCTACGGGGTGATCGAACCGCTGAAGCAGACCGGTGAACTCCTCACGCTGAAGATCGCCGGCAACTCGGCGGCGTTCCACTTCTCCCTCGTCACCGACCTGGGTGAGCAGAAGCTCGAGATCGCGCCGATCGACGTCATGACCTTCGACGACGACGGCAAGATCACGTCGATGCGGGCGTTCTGGTCGCAGGAGGACATGATCACCAGCTGACCGGTTGCCGGGCCCGGTAACCACACCGCAATACGGCCCGGCCGATCCGCGAGTGTGCTTACGATGGCGAGGTGGCCACCGACGTCGCCGGGCGGGCTGCACGGCGTGCCCGACGCAGACGAGTCGTTCGTGCCGGTACGCGCCCCGGGCGCGCACCGCGTAGCTGGCTGGCGCTCGTCGGCGCTCTGACGGCGACGCTGGTCGTCGCGTGTTCGTCGGGTCCGGGCGGTCACCCCGATCCGGTCGACCTCGACGGGGCCACCGACAACGGCCAGCTTCCCTGGACGGAAGTCCTGCTGCCGCCGCAGACGCCGACGACGGTGCCGTTCGGTCCGCCCGGCACCGATCTGCCGGCCGAGCCGCGGCCTACCGGGATCCGGGTGATCGGCGATCGGGCCGGTCTCTACGGCGGAAGCCCCGACCGGGTGCTGTGCGACCGGCAGCGTCTCGTCGACGATCTCGAGGGTGATCCGGCGAGGATGCAGGCCTGGTCGAGTGTGTTCCACGTCGACGACGTGCGCAATTACGTCCGCACCCTCACGCCCGTGCTGCTGCGTGCGGACACCCGGGTCACCAATCACGGCTTCGACGACGGTCACGCGTCCGCGTTCCAGTCGGTGCTCGAGGCCGGGACCATCGTGCTGATCGACGATCACGGTGTTCCCCGCGTCCGCTGCGTGCGCGGAAGCCCGTTGCTGTCCCCGGTGGTGAATCAGAACGCCGACATGCAGGGAGATCCCTGGCCCGGTTTCCAGCAGGATCGGTTGTACGTCGTGCAGCCCTCCAACGTGGCGATGACCGAAGTGACCGTGGTGGATCTGATGACCGGTGGCCTGTTGCCGGTGCCGATCGGTTCCGGTCCGCAGCAACCGGCGGAGCGGCCGAATCCGGTGGTTCCCGTGGAAGCCCAGGCACCGGTAGTGGTGGATTCGCCGCCGCCGCCGGTGGTGGTGCAGCAGGCCGCTCCGCGGCCCGCGTCGGTTCCCTCCCCGGAACCCGTGGCGCCTGCGCCGCCGCCCCCACCGCCACCACCTCCACCCCCACCCCCACCCCCACCCGAGCCGCAGGTGAACTACCCGCCCGCGCCCGCCCCGGCGCCGGTGCCCGTGCCGCCGCAGCAGATTCAGGTGCAGATACCCGGTCTGCCGCCCATCGTCATCCCCATTCCCAACTGACGCCCGCGTCCGCCCGGACCCGCAACGGACGGTGAACGTCGGGAAACTTATCTATACGTGGTGGTTAAATCCACCAACTTGTATTGACATGTTGAGTTTCTGGCTTCACAGTGAGTGCCATGACAAATCAACGTCGATACGACGTGGTGGTCGTCGGTGCCGGAATCGTCGGCCTCGCTCACGCGTATCACGCCCTGAACCGGGGCCTGTCGGTGGCGGTGGTCGATCACGCCGACCGCGTCGCGGGCGCTTCGGTTCAGAACTTCGGCCACGCCTGCATCACGGCCCAGTCGGGCGTCGCCCGCGAGTACGCGCGAACGGGCCGGGAGCACTGGCTGGACCTGTCGCGCAAGGCCGGATTCTGGTCGTCCGAGTCCGGGACGTACTGCGTGGCCAGGCACGACGACGAACTGGCCGTCCTGACCGAATTCGCGGAGGTGCGCGGTCCGTCCGAGGTGGAACTGCTGTCGCGTGATCGGATCCTCGCGGCGCTGCCGATTGCCGGCGACCGCGTCGTCGGGGGCATGTACATGACCGACGACCTGCAGGTCGACCCGCGGGAGGCGGCTCCCGCCATCGCGCGGTGGCTGGAAGCGTCGGGAGTCGAATTCTTCTGGCGCACCGCGGCATCCGGATTCGACACCGGAGTGGTCCACACCTCGCGGGGCTACCTGCGCGCGGGGACCGTATTCGTCACCGTCAACTGTGACATCGACCGGCTGTTCCCGGAACCGGCCGAACGCGGCGGACTTCAGCGGTGCCGGCTGCACATGATGCGTGCCCGGATGCCGCTGTCCGGACCGCTGCCCGCGCCGCTGTTCACGGGATGGTCGCTGGTGCGCTACAGCGGTTTCGAGAATCTTCCCGCGACGGCGACGCTCGCGGCGAGGCTCCGCGACGAGTACCCCGACTACGTCGAACTCGACCTGCATCAGATGTACACACCGCAGCCCGACGGGTCGATCCTGCTCGGCGACACCCACATCCGCGAGAACACGGCGGAACCGTTCCAGTCGGAGGAGGGGTTCGAGGTGCTGCTCCGCGAAGCGGCCGCCCTGTTCGGCGTCCCCGACGTCACCGTCACCGAGCGGTGGCAGGGCGTGTACAGCTCGGCCCCCGAATCGGAGTTCCTGATCGAGGAGCTGATCGACGGGGTGCACATCGTCACCGTCACCACCGGGATCGGCATGACGACGGGCCTGGGTCTGGCGAAAGACCGGATCGACCACGTTTTCGGGCGGGCGTAACGGCGCTCTCCCGCAAGAACATTCATCGAACACCGAGAGGAACACGACAATGGAAACACATTACCGGGACATCAGCCTGGTCGTCTTCGACATGGCGGGCACCACCGTGGAGGACAGCGGGCTGGTGCAGCAGTCCTTCCTCGCCGCCGATGCGCACGCCGGACTGTCGAAGACGGACGACGACCGCCGGCGGATGCTCGACTACGTGTCCGACACCATGGGGCAGTCCAAGATCGTCGTCTTCCGCCATCTCAGTGGTGGAAACGAGGAGCAGGCGCAGGCCGCGAACAAGGAATTCGAACGCTGCTATTCGCAACTCGTCGCCGACGGCCGGTGCAGCGCCGTTCCGGGCGCCGAGGAACTGTTCGGCTCGCTGCGGGAGCAGGGCATCAAGATCGCGCTCACCACGGGATTCGCCCACGAGACGCAGCAGTCGATCATCCGCGCCCTCGGCTGGGAGAACGTTGCCGACGTCGTGCTCTGCCCGGGAGACGGTGTCCGCGGCCGGCCCCACCCGGACCTGGCGCTGACCGCGCTGATGCGCACCGGCGCCCCGTCAGTGCAGTCGATGGTGGTGCTCGGCGACACCGCGTCGGACGTCACCACCGGCCTGCGCGCCGGAGCGCTCGCGTCCGTCGGCGTGCTCACCGGCGCCCACGACGCCGTCCAGTTGTCGCAGGCCGGCGCCACGCACATCCTCGACAGCGTCGCGGACCTGCCCGGTCTGCTGTCCGAACTGCGCGGCGCCTGATCCGCCCGTTTCCGCCCGGTTAGCCTCCGGTGGCGTCGTCCGCCGGGAGCCGGGGGTCGATGGTGCGGGCGTTCACGATGCTGAACGCGACGAGGTCGGGCCGGTACCGGTCGTCGGCATATTCGAAGATGTCGCCGTTCTGGTCGCGGGAGGTCCGGCGTTCCCGCAGCAGGGGGCTGCCGGGGTCGATGCCGAGGTGTTCGGCGTCGATCGCGGCAGCGGCGACGGCGTCGAGCACGTGCTCCATCGATTCGAATCGGATGCCGCGGGACGTGAGGTAGTCGGTGATCGAGCCGGAGTCGATGTCGAACTCGAACAGCAGGGACCCGACGCGGTCGGTGAACGTGCTCCGCTCGAGCATCGTCGGTTCGCCGTCCAGCAAGCGGACGCGGAGCACTTCGACGACGAAGTCGTCTGCGCCCACTCCCAATGCGACGGCGGCAGGTTCGGACACCCGGCGGCGGGAGATCTCGAGCGTGCGGCTTCCCGCGGTCCGTCCGGTGCGGCGGGCCCACTGGGTGAACGGGGTGAACGTGTCCAGGGTCTGCGTGATGTCGTGGCTGCGGACCACCGCCGGTTTGCCCTGGGACAGCTGAATGAGCCCCTCGTTCTTCAACGTCGCGAGAGCCTGGCGCACGGGGCCGCGCGACACCTCGAACTCCGCGCAGAGCATGCTCTCGCTGGGCAGCGACTCCCCGACCTCGTACTGCCGTTGCATGATGCGCTGCCGGAGCTGAAGTGCGACGAACTCGTGGCGGGATCGTGCCTCCACCATTGCTCATCACCCCACTTCCCCGGTCGGTCGCCACTGCGAGTCAGGTGCATTCTAATGGTGCCGCCGCTACGCTACAGTGCGAGAACGCGTTCTGGCAGGCGGAGGGGTGGGGACCATGGCGTCGTCGACGGAGCGGGTGGTCACGGTCGACGGATTTCGTTGGCAGATAAACGAACTGGGCGACGGACCGCCGGTCGTCCTGTGCCACGGATTCCCCGGCCTCGGGTACAGCTTTCGTCGTCAGATGCAGGCGCTCGCGGACGCCGGGTACCGCGCAATCGCCCCGGACATGCCCGGATACGGCGGCACCGATATTCCCCGCGACATCGAGGACTACACGAACGAGCGGGTGTCGGACGCGCTGATCCGCCTGCTCGACGCGCTGGGCGACGAGCGGGCGGTGTTCGTCGGCCACGACTTCGGCGCGCCCGTCGCCTGGACCGTCTCCCTCCGGCACCGCGAACGGGTGGCGGGGCTGGTGCTGCTGTCCGTTCCCTACATGCCCGACCGCTTTCCGCTGCGACCGTCGGAACTCTATGCGTCGATGGCGCGCAAGCACTTTCTGCACATCCACTACTTCCAGGAACCCGGCGTCGCCGACCGGGAACTCGACGCCGACCCGCGCGGATTCCTGCACCGGCTGTTCTACGCACTGTCCGGCGACTACCGCTACCTCGACATCTGGCAGCACCCCTCGGAGGGCAACGGCTACCTGGACGTGCTGCCCGAGGCCCCGCCCCTGCCGTGGTCGTGGCTGACGGAAGACGAGTTGGACCATTACGTCGAGGTCTTCACCCGCACGGGGTTCACCGGCGGCCTCAACTGGTATCGGGCATTCGACGCCAACTGGGAACGCGGCCGGGCCGTCGCCGTTCCACTCGAGGTCCCGACGCTGTTCGTGGCGGGGGAGAACGATGCGGTCATCGCGATGACCGGGAGGCAGGCCCTCGACCGGATGCATGACACGGTTCCCGACCTGCGGGGCGTCCACCTCCTCGAGGGCGCCGGGCACTTCATCCAGTTGGAGCGGCCCGACGAGGTCAACGAGTTGCTGCTCGACTTCGTCGCCGGCTGAGCAGGCGCCTCCGCTCCGGTGCGGGCAGTTCGCCGATCGACACGAGATGCGCGGTGAACGCGTCGGCGTCCGCGTGCGTGCTCACCTTCGGCCTGCCCTCGGCCCAGGCGGCGAACAACGCGAAGAACCGGTCGCCGCACGCGGCCCGGACGTCCGGCAGGTGAGCGCCGACCTCCCCGGACCGCTTGCGCAGCAGGGCCGTCGACGCGATGTCGAGTGCGTCGCGGTCGAAACCGTCCGGCATCTCTCCCGCCGCGACGAGCGCCCGCACCAACGCCGCCTGCCGCTCCGCGAGCCCCGTCACGGCAGGCTCCGCGCCGGGTGTCCGGTGATCCGTGCGAGCCCCGCCGCATCCGCGATCGCGTCCAATTCGTCGAACAGCTCCCGAGCCGGCGGGTAGTTGCCGTCGCGTTCGAGCATCAGCGCGGGCGCACCCCTGGATGCCCACTCCCGGACCAGATCCAGCACCTCGCCGGGCACCGGGTCGGTGTGCGTGTCGTGATACGCGCCGTCCCGTTCCGCTCCCCCGGCGACATGGCAGTACGCGACGTGTTCGAGGGGAAGCCGCCGCAGTTCCGCGCCGGCGTCGCGGCCACGGTTGCGGGCGTTCGCGTAGACGTTGGCGACGTCGAGCACCAGGTGGACGCCGGTCCGTTCGACCAGCTCGGCCAGGAATTCGCCCTCGGAGTAGTCGTCGTCCGGCCAGTCGAAGAGGGCAGCGATGTTCTCCACGGCCAACGGAACCGGCAGGCAGTCCTGTGTGCGCCGGACGTTGCGTACCAGCACGTCCAGTGCCTCCCGGGAGCGCGGAACCGGCAGCAGGTGTCCGGCCTCGAGACCGCCCGCCCGGACGAACGCGACGTGTTCGCTGACCAGCGGCGCACCGAGGGCGGCGGCGCACCGCGCGAGGTGGTCGATCCGGCGCTGCTCGACGCCGTCGGCGCCACCCAGCGAGAGTGAGATGCCGTGCGGGACGACGGGAACACCCAGCGACCGCAGTTCGGCCGGAACGTCGACCCCGCGCCGGCGAGCGGGCAGCGATTCGGCGATCACCTCGCAGAACCGCAGGCCGTCGAGGCGGGCGATGAGTCCGCAGATCTCCGGCCGCCAGCCGATGCCGAGGCCCGGCTCGATCAGGGCGGTCATCCCCCGCACCCCCCACCGCCGCCGCAGCCCCCACCACACCCGCCGCCGCCTCCGCAGGAGCTGTCGCCTCCGCTGCTGCCGCCGTCCCCGCCGTCGGCGATCCCGGCCGCGCTCGCGAATCCCGGGGAGAACAGGCCGACGGACCCCATTCCGAACAGGGCCGTCGACAGCGCGATCGGCGCCGGACCGTATGCGGTGAGCGACGGGCGCATCCGCGGCGACAGGTACGAGTGTTCGCGGCGCAGTCGCTCGAGTTCCGCCGTGCCCCGAGGCGTCCGGCGGCCGGTCCGCCGGACCAGTTCACGCGAGGCCGACAGCAGCACCACCGCGACCAGCAGGAAGCCGATCGGCTTGCCCGCGGCGAACCCGGAGACGAGGCGGGCGACGCCGACGGCCACGACGACGAGGATCGGGAGGCTCGCGCGTCGATTCCATGCCTTCTGTTCGGGACCGGTGAGCAGGCCCTGCGCGACCAGGGCGGACCGCAGCTGGTCGAGCGGGGCCCGCAACCGGCCGCGGAGCCGAAGGTTGCCGACGGCGCTGCGTCCGTACGCGAGTTCGTCGTAGACGGCCCGCGTGAACGACCCGAGGACGTTGTCGGTGACTCTCCACGCCCGCAGGATCGTCCCGTCGGCGGAGACGAGATCTGCCGTCCGCAGCAGCGTCAGGGACGCGGCGATGGCCCGATCGTCGCTGGTCAGCATCCCGGCCTGCACGGGATCGAGCCGGACACCGCCTGCCGGGGACGGACCGTTGCCGCGGGAACGGAGGAACACGCCGAGCCCGACCGCCAGCACGGCGGCGGTGACGTAGATCACCAGGAAGGTCTCGCTCGGTATCCCCCACGTAGCGGATTCGTCGTACATCACACACCACCCTTCAACCACGTTGTCCGACAGTCGATCTCAGTATCGGTACGGACGTCCGAATTGCCCACACCGGGTGCCGATCGTCATCGTTCCGTTACCGGGATCCTGGGGGTTTCACCGTCGGGCGGGCTACGGGGGCATCGCCTAGCATCGTCGGTATGACGTCGCCGCGTGCCGCACTGTCGTATGCCGAACTGCTCGACGCCGTCGCCCGATCGCAGACCGCGGTCGAGGCGACGCTGGAGGGGATGACCGACGACCAGGCGCGGGAGCCGTCGCTGCTACCGGGGTGGAGTCGGGGACACTTGATCACGCATCTCGCGAGAAATGCGGACGCGCTCCACCGGTTCGCCGTCGGGGTGATCACCGGTGAGGCCGCGCCCGAGATGTACCCGGGTGGTCCGGCGGCGCGGGCAGCGGCGATCGAGGAGGGGGCCGGGCGTCCGGCGGAACTGCTGGCCGCCGATGTCCGCTTCGCGGGACGGCGGGTGATCGAGTCGCTGCGCACGATCACCGAGGATCGGTACGAGACGCCGGTGAACTGGCGGAAGCGGGTGCCCGCGCGGCAGGTGCCGGTGCTGCGGTGGCGTGAACTCGAGATCCACCACGTCGACCTGGGGCTCGACTACTCGACGGCCGACTGGCCGGAGGGCTTCGTGGAGCACACGCTGGAATCGGAGCTGCCCGCGCTGGCGGAGCAGCATCCGGACGTCACGGTGCCGGAACTGCCGCGCACCGAACTGCTGGCGTGGGTTATCGGACGTCCCACGCGGGAGGGGCTGCCGCCCGTTCCCGCGTGGCCGTTCTGATCGTCAGGCGTACTCGACGTTCTCGAAGGAGTCGGCGTCGTCGAGCGCGTCCCAGATGATCGCGTAGCGCTTGTGGGTCATCTCGTCGGCGTCGACGAGCAGGGCGTCGAACAACGACTTCGGGTTCTCCTGCCACGTCTGCACGAGGGACGCGACCGCCTGGGGGGTGAACAGACCGGACCGCGCTGCCGCCTCGATCCACTCGTCGAATTCGCCGTCGTAGATCCGCTCGACTGCCTCGCGATCGACCTCGCCGTCACCGAGATCGAGAGTGAACATCGTCGCGAAGAGTTCGCCGTCGACCGCGACGACGGTGTCGCTGGGCATACGCTGCTCGGTGTTCATCGTGGGACAACCTCCTGGGAGTCAGCTGGGAGAACCTGACTCGCGTTTGCGACCTCTGCTGATGAGAAGAACTGTAGGGCGACTAATTGTGAGCAGCTTAAAGCCTTTCTGTGAGATCAATCTGTGATCTATCTCACGCAGATTTCTTCGCGGTCAGCGCACTCGCAGCACGACTTCTGTGGGGTGCGCGTCCGCGGGTGTCCGCACAGCGTTCACCACGGCTTTTGCGACGGTCGACGGCTGTAGGTACCTCTCCGGGCGGTACTCGTCGCCCTCGCCGGCCACGATGGCGCGCTGCATATCGGTGTCGATGCGTCCGGGGTGAATTGACGTGACGCGCAGTAACGGTTCCTCGAGTCGCAGCGCGTCCCCGAACGCCCGGAGGGCGAACTTGCTCGCCGCATACGACGCCCAGCCGGCGTTCGCGCGGATCCCCGCGCCCGAGTTGATCAGGACGACGTGTCCACCGGCCGCGCGCAGGGCCGGCAGCAGCAGACGCGTCAGCTCGGCCACCGCGATCACGTTCGCCTCGAGCGTGTGCCGCCACTGTGCGACGGTCGACCCGCCTACGGTCGCGAGATCGGCGACGCCGGCGTTGTGGACCAGCACGTCGAGTCGCTCGATCGGGGCGCACGCCGCCGCCACCGCGTCGTAGTCGGTCACGTCGACGGGCCACGGCGAGGCGGCGGGCAGCTCCGCGAGAATGCCGTCCAGCGATTCCGCCGACCGGGCGCCGAGCAGGAGGTCGTGGGTCGGTGCGAGTTCCCGGGCGATGGCGGCTCCGAGGCCACGACTGGCACCGGTGATCAGGGCTGTGGGCATGTTGTCGAGGCTATCGCCCTGTGAGTACTTGTTAACCGCGGGCGGTTAACAAGTACTCACAGGCCGGAGGCAGCCCAGTGATGCCAGGACAGGTTGCGGACGGCGACGACGGGCCCGTCGGGGCGGCGGTCGAGATACTGCGGATACTTCGCGGCGAGAACGTCGATCGCGGTGGTGCCCTCGGCGGAGCCGGGTTCGAGGATCTCGGCCCGCCCGTCGACGCGCACCCACCACAGGTGGTCCCAGTTCTCGTCGTAGTGATCCACGAGCAGGGTGACGGCGGGGTTGGCGGAGATGTTCGCCAGGCGGCGTAATGCTGTGGTGCGCTTGGGTTTGTGGTCGACGCAGGAATAGATGGTGCCGGAGTCGAGCGCGAAGACGAGCGGAACCAGATGCGGCACACCGTCCGCCCCGGCGGTGGCGAGCCGGGCGACCCGAGCGGCCGCGAATCGTGCGACGGCGTCCATCACGGCTCCATCAGGTAGTCGCCGCTCACCGGTTCGGGCACGGCGGGAACGCCCAAGGGGCGCTTGAAATATGCCCACGGGAACCACAGCGTCCCGACCTTCTGCCAGCCATCGGCCTCGAGTTTCTGGCGGCTCGCCAGCGCCGACACCCGGGTGTGCTCCCACTGCTCCTCGGATTTGCGGATGGTGTGGAAGAGGGTGCCGAATCCGACGGAGTGCCAGCCGTAGGCGCCGGCGTGGTTGAGGATGCGCATCTCGTTGAACGCGGTGAGTGGGGTGAGCCGGCGCGTCCGGCCGTCCGGGTCTGCGTCGGAGGTGTCGCCGATCCGTTTGCCGAAGCGTTGTTGGGCCGCCTGCCGCGACATGCCGAGGGCCGCGCCGATGGTGTCCCAGCTGTGCCCGGCGGATCGCGCGGCCGCGATCGCGGAGACCAGTAGTTCGTCCACCGACTCCCGGGCCCGCGACGTGAGCCGGACGAGGTCCAGGTACGCGGCCGGGTCGTGGTCGAGCGCCGAGTCGATCTCCGGGTCTGCCTTGGCGATCGCGTCCGACAGCAGGTGGGTGAGCGCAGACTCGGGCATGTGTCAAGTATTGGTTGACATGAGGGTATCTGTCAACCAAAAGTTGACTAGCCGGCGACGAGGGTGATGCCGAGCGTCAGCATCAGCGCGGCGATCCCGCCGTCGAGGACGCGCCACGCGGCGGGGCGGGCGAACACCCGGCGCAGGAGCTGGGCGCCGTACCCGAGCGCGACGAACCAGACGACGCTTGCGGTGGCGGCGCCGAAACCGAACAGCCACCGCCCTGACTGGCCCTGGTTGTTGGCCACCGAACCGAGCATCAGCACCGTGTCGAGGTAGACGTGCGGGTTGAGCCAGGTCAGTGCGAGGCACGTGAGCACCGACGTCGCGAGGGTCGCCGACCCGACGTCCTGCGCGGCATCGAGGGCGCCGGGTCGCAGGGCGCGACGGGCGGCGAGCACCGCGTAGGAGACGAGAAATGCCGCCCCCGCCCAGCGGATCACGGTGATCGCGGCCGGGGCGTGTTCGAGGACGGCGCCGATTCCGCTGATCCCGACGGCGATGAGTACCGCGTCCGAGACCGCGCAGAGCACGACCACCGGCAGGACGTGCCTGCGGACGATCCCCTGTCGCAGCACGAACGCGTTCTGCGCGCCGATCGCGACGATCAGCGACAGACCGGTACCGAATCCGGCGGCGGCCGTGAGCAGGGCAGGGGTGAGGTGCATGACGACAACGCTACGAACGCGGCGATCATCAATCCAGCTAATTATCCTTCATTGCCATTAGCATCACTTCATATGGATCTGGACCTGGCCTCGCTCCGCACGTTCGCCGCGGTGATCGACGAGGGCACCTTCGACGCCGCCGCCCGCGTCCTGCACATCACGCCGTCCGCGGTGAGCCAGCGAATCAAGGCGCTCGAGCAGCAGGTGGGACGCGTCCTGGTGCAGCGGACGAAACCGGTGAGGGCCACCGAGTCCGGGCACGTCGTGCTCACGCTCGCCCGCCGGATGGCGCATCTCGAGCGCGAGGCCATGTCGTCCCTCAATCCCGACGAGCCGACGACGAGCACCCTGTCTCTCGTCGTCAACGCGGATTCCCTGTCCACGTGGATGATTCCGGCCCTCGCCCGTCTCGCGCCGGAACATCGGGCGCTGTTCGACCTGCACCGGGAAGACGAATTCCACTCGACCACCCTGCTGCGGGAGGGCACGGTGATGGCCGCGGTGACGTCCGTCCCCGAGGCGGTGCAGGGCTGCACCGTGGAGAAACTGGGGTCGATGCGGTACCGCGCGTTGTGCAGCCGGGAGTTCGCCGAACGCTGGCTCCCCGACGGCCCCACGGCGGACGCCCTGGCGGCGGCACCGATGCTCGACTTCGACCGCAAGGACGAACTGCAGTCGCGGTTCCTGCGCGGGTTCACGCGGCGCCGGGTGCAGCCGCCGCGGCACTACGTCCCCGGGTCTTCCGCGTTCTCCGACGCCGTCCGCCACGGATTGGGCTGGGGTCTGCTGCCGGAACTGCACACCGGCGACGACCACGGTCTCGTCGAACTCGACCCGTCCCAGCCCGTCGACGTCCCGCTGTACTGGCAGCGCTGGAAGTTGGATTCGCCCATTCTCGCGGCGCTCACCGCCGTGGTCCGGGACGGGGCGCGCGAAGCGTTGCGGTGACGTCCGGGTGGGCGCAACACTGGAGTCATGGACGCCGACAGCCCGATGGACCCGGTGCAGGCCCTGCGTGAGACAGCGTTCTGGCTCGAACGGTCGCGGGCGGAGACTCATCGCGTGAAGGCGTACCGGCGCGCAGCGGATGTGGTGGCCGAACTGACGGAGGAGCAGCGGGACGTCCGCCGACGCACCGACAGCTGGAAGGATCTGCCGGGCATCGGACCCAAGACGGCGACGGTGATCCGGGAGGCGCTCGACGGCGTGCCCGTCTATCTGGCGGAACTGCGGGAGGGCGCGGAGCCGATCGGCGGCGGTGCGCTGCGTCAGGCGCTCAAGGGCGACCTGCACACCCATTCGGACTGGTCGGACGGCGGCAGTCCGATCGACGAGATGATGCGCAGCGCCGCCGCCATCGGGCACGAATACTGCGCTCTGACAGACCATTCCCCGCGGTTGACGGTCGCGAACGGGCTGTCGGCGGAGCGGCTGCGGTCGCAGCTGGAGGTCATCGCCGAGCTGAACGAGGAACTCGCGCCGTTCCGCATCCTCACCGGCATCGAGGTCGACATCCTCGACGACGGTTCGCTCGACCAGGATCCGGATCTGCTCGATCAACTCGACATCGTCGTCGCCAGCGTGCACTCCAAGTTGCGGGCCGAGCGCGGGGCCATGACCCGGCGCATGGTCAAGGCCGTCGAGAACCCGCGGGTCGACGTGCTGGGGCACTGCACCGGCCGTCTCGTCGAAGGCGGCCGCGGGACCCGGCCGGAGTCGACGTTCGACGCGGAGCAGGTGTTCACCGCCTGCCGCGACAACGGCACCGCGGTCGAGATCAACAGCCGTCCCGAGCGCCGCGACCCGCCGAGCCGTCTCATCGATCTCGCCATGGACCTGGGCTGCCTGTTCTCCATCGACACCGACGCGCACGCCCCGGGCCAACTCGCCTGGCAGGGGTACGGGTGCGAGCGGGCGATGCGATGCGGAGTGGAAGCCGACCGCGTCGTGAACACGTGGTCCGCCGACGACCTGCTCGAATGGGCCAAATAGCGCTCGTGCGTGGTTGAGGAGTGCAGGGACTCGTCACGCACGCACGGGCCGAAGGCCCACCGTGAGCATCCCACTGCCCGCCCCCGCGATTTCGCCTGCCGCGGGAGCCAATTCGGTTCGTGCTCGTTCGATCAGCCGGTGATCGCCGACGGCGGCCGCGGCGTGCTCGCTCAGGCACCACAGCGCCTCGACGAGGAGATCGCGCGGTGGTTCGGGTGCCCGGCGCAGCGCGGCCGCCGCCTCGTCCGCGCGGCCGTCGGCCAGCAGGAGATGAGGTCGCGCCCACGGTTCGTACGGTCCCCAGTCGGTATCGGCGTCGAATGTCACCGGCAGACCCCGCGATACCCGCAGGCACAGCAGCGCCAGCGGAAGGATTCCGCGTTCGAGTCCCGGCATCCCGCTGCCCGCGAGCAGTTCCGCCGCGGAGCGATAGCCGGCCTCGGCGTCCGCGTCGGACGCGCCCGTCGCCGCGGCGCGCATCGCCCGGTACCACGTGGTGAACACGGCCACCAACGGTCGCTCGTGCCGTGCGGCCAGAGCATCCACCGCGGCGGCGTGCTCGTCGGCGCCGGTGAAGTCCCCGAGCGCTCCGAGCGCCTGAAGGCGGATGAGATGCCCGAGCACCTCGAAGTTCACGAACCCGTGCCGGGCCGACAGCGCGATCAGTTCCCGGCCGATCGCGTCCCGCTCGGGGGCCAGGCCCGAGCGGTAAAAGGTGTGCATGAAGACGCCGTTCAGCGCGGACGCGAGCAGTGCCGGATCGTCGAGTGCGCGGGCGATCTCCTCGGATTCGCGGGCGGCCTGCAACCCGCGGTCGCCGCGGGTTCCGCGCGATTCCAGTGCGATCGTGGCCAGCAGCCGGGCTCGCGCGGTGTCGTGGTTTCCCGGGGGAAGCTGCGCGAGGACGCGTTCGGCCGCGGCGACGATCCGGGCGGCCTGCTCCGGGTCGTCGGAGCGGGTCCAGATGGCGGGCACGTCGTACTGCCCGATCACGCGGGCGGTGAGTTCGGGGTCGCCCAGTTGTTCGGCAGCGGTGATCGTCGCGAGCCGTTGTTCCCGGGCCGCCTCGAGTCCGCTGCCGCCGGCTACGGCGAGACTGCGCAGCAACCCGACAGTCGACTCGAGCCGGGCCCGGGCACCGGACGCCACAGTGCGGTCGTAGGCGGCGGCCGCCCGCTCCCACATCCGCCCGGGGTCGAGTTCGAGCCGGTCGTCGCGGCGCAGGAGGTCGGTCTCGAGGGCCGTCAGTTGTGCGCTCGGGTCGATCCCCAGTTCCTCGGCGAGAAGCTCTCGCGCCCGACGTAACACGGCCAGCGCGTCGCCCTGTCGCCCGGACCGGTAGAGGGCGAGAGCCAGCAACCGCCACGCACCTTCCCGCCAAGGGTGTTCGGCCACATGGGCATCGAGATCCGGTACCGCCTCCGCGGCGATCCCGACCGCGAGTCGCGCCTCCGCCTGCCGCTCGACCGCGGACAGTCGCAGCTCCTCGAGTCTGGCCCTTTCGGGGCGGGCCCACGACTCCTCGGCGAACTCCGCGTAGGCCGGGCCGCGCCACCACCCGAGCGCTTCCTCCAGCAGATCGAGTGCCTGCCCCGGAGCGGCCGTCGCCGCCGCCGCGACCGCGCGCTCGAACCGCCACGCGTCCACGGACTCCGGAGCAACCCGGAGCGCGTATCCGGGACCGTCGGTGACGAGCAGCCGCGCGGCGGTGCGGGCCGTGCGCTGCGGCTCGAGTGCGCGGCGCAGCGCCGAGACGAACGTGCGGACCGCGCCCTTGGCCCCGTCGGGCGGGTCGGCCCACAGATCGTCGACGACGACATGCACGGGAACGACCCGTCCCCGGGCGACGATCAGGCGGGCGAGCACCGCCCGGTGACGCGGGCCCTTCAGATCGACGGAATCGCCCGCCTCGTCCCACCCGACCACCGATCCGAGCACACCGAACGTAGGAGTCACCCCGCCACGGTATAGCGCTCATCGGATGCTCATCGACCTCCCCGAGACTGGACGAGAACCTCCCCGGACCTCGAAAGGACCATCCGTGACCCCTGTCATTCCCGGATTCGACCACCAGCGTGTGACCGTCGCCGACGACGTGGACCTGCACGTCGCGGTGGGCGGTTCCGGCAGCCCGATCGTCCTGCTGCACGGCTTCCCCCAGACCCACCTCATGTGGCGGCACGTCGCTGCCGAACTGGCCGCCGATCACACCGTCATCTGCCCGGACCTGCGCGGCTATGGCGCGAGCGACAAGCCGGTCGAAACGGACGGCACCGTCTACTCGAAGCGGACGATGGCCGCGGACGTCGTCGCACTCGCGAGGGAGCTGGGCCACGAGCGGTTCGCGCTGGCCGGACACGACCGCGGCGCGTTGGTCGCCATCCGGGCGGGCCTCGACCACCCCGGGACGATCACTCACCTCGCGTCGCTCGACGTGCTGCCGACGCTGGACATGTGGGACATCCTGCACGGCGCGAACGCCGCGGTCGCGTTCCACCTGTATCTGATGGCGCAGCCGCCCGGGCTGCCGGAGCAGATGATCGACGCGAGCGCCGACGCCTTCTTCGGCCATTTCCTCGATGTCTGGACCCGCGACCCCGGCGCGATTCCCGCCGACGTGCGCGCCGAGTACCTCCGGGCGTCCCGTGAAGCGGTGCCGTCCATCGTCGCCGACTACCGGGCGTCCGCGGGCATCGACGTCGAACACGATCGGATGGACCGGGCTGCCGGGAACCACCTGCGGATGCCCGTCACAATCATCCAACAGGACTGGGGAAGTCTGCTCGATTACGACGCCGCGGGCCTCTGGCGGGCCTGGGCCCCCGACCTGGTGCACGAGACCCTCACCGCGGGGCACTTCATGGCCGAGGAAGCACCCCGGGAGGTGGTCGACGCGGTGCGTGCCCTCGTGAAGAGGTAGGCCTCAGAGCAGGCCGTACTCGCGCATATGGTGGTACAGACTGTTGCGGCTGATCCCCAGAAATTCGGCGGCGTGAGACTTGTTGTGGTGTTTCAATTCCAACGCCCTGATGATCGCGTCGCGCGCGGCAGTTTGCCAGGGCGTGAAATTTCTGTCCGAGCCTCGACGAAGTCCCACGGGAAGATCGGACAAACACACGACCCGACGATTTGCGAGGTCCGACAACGAGTCTAGAAGACTACCCAGTTCGATCAGATTGCCGGGCCACGTATACGAAGTCAGTGCTTTGGTTGCGGCAGTGTCGAACTGGAGTCGCGGACCGCCGGGCCTGATGACACGGATGACACGGTTGAGGTCATGGCGAAGTTCACGGAGCGGACGAAGGGTGATTCGATGAACGAAACGCGCGAGAACTGGCGTCGCCTCGGCCATCACCGTCGAGTCGCAAGTCGCGATCACTCGAATGTCGGACCGAACGGCTGCATTTGCGAGCAGTGAGAGGGATTTTGCGTTGAGGAACTCGATATTTTCGACGACGAGAGCTCCCTCGCTCGCGCTCCTCACGTGCGTAAGTATCTTCTCCTCGGCTTCATCTCGACTCAGACGTAGCGCGTGGACCTCGTGTACCGACTGGCCGGCCGTGACCGCGTGCGCCACGGTGGTTCGTCCGGTGCCAGGTTCCCCGACGATGACCAGAGAACCCGATTCCCCTCGAATTCTGGTGACTGCTTGATCGATATCTCGAAATACGTCGCGTGACAAAGCGTTACGGGGAATGAGCGCTCGGTCCTCGACTCGTATTGTGACGACGGCCCCGATCGTCGATGACACGTCTTCGATGGTGAGCGCGGCGTTGAGGCCGTTCTGCAACGTTATGACGGTGTTCGTCGTGTGGTTGCGTGCCCGGCCGAGGACGGTGGTGCGGAGTTGTTCGATATCGTCCGCTGTCAGCATTTGCGACGCCTTCGCGCTCTGAAACACTACGGACGGACCTATCGCCACAACTGGGTGCGCCGATGCGCCGAACACTGTCTCGAATCTCGACAGAAGTGCTGCGGAGGAGCGGGTTTGGCCGGCACGGAGTGTCTGTTGAATTTGTGTGATGGCAGAGTCCACGACCGGGATCATCAAGGCGTTCTCGGAGGTCCTGTCGGTCATGATGTCGAGAACACCCTCCAACCGACCTGTTACGGGGTCGAAGATGGGCGCACCGTAGCAACTGAAGTCCTTCATCGGTTCGACATAGTGTTCACTCCCGTGAACGAAGATTGGTCGGCGAGTCTCGAAGGGTGTGGCGAGAGCGTTGGTGCCGGTGTTTTCTTCCGACCAGACCGTCCCGACCACCGCGCCGATGCTGTCCATCGCCGATGTCAATGCGGTATCGGCCTGAGCGGTTTTGATCAGGCGGGCTGACTTGTTGGTCAGCATGAACGCAACTCGTTCGCCGGCCAACTGGTCGCAGAGTTGATCGATGACCGCGACGGCAGCACGCGCGAATCGACTGCCCAGGTCGACGTCGAGGACCTCCGTGTGGCGCACCGTCGATGTGTTCAGACCGCATCGCAGGGCTCTGGACCACGACTCTTCAATTTCGGGCCGTAACCGCTGGGGATCGACTCCGGACATGTGCACTACGCCTCCAACTGCGGTACCACGCGCGTGTTCAGTCCAATGAGCGCGTGTCTCATAGTGTGCAGCGGAACCGGGCGAGTCAAGCGAGAGGGCGCGCCAACCCGCGAACTGAACTGCGCAGATTCGGTACAGATAGCGCCCGTGTTCTGAGGAAACATTTCGACTACCGGGTCGAGTGACTGAGAACACGTCGCGAAGACCTGATGAATCCAGCTGTATTTGCACCGCGAAAGGAATCTTCATGTCGATCGATGCCGCGATTATCGACCCCGGCCTGGGCTTTGACCCGGCGACCAAGATATTCACCCAACTGATCGATGGGCAGCCGGTACGCGGCGCCGGTGAGATTCCCGTTGTCGATCCGGCGAGTGATGCACCGTTCGCGACCGCTCCGACGGCGAATGCGGAACAACTCGACCTTGCCGTTGCTGCCGCCCGGCGCGCCACCACATCCTGGCGCAGAACGGGATGGGACGAGCGCGCGGCGATCGTGGGCAAGGTGGCCGACATCCTGGAGGCGAACCTCGAGGTTCTCGCCAGACTCACCACCCTCGAACAGGGCAAGCCACTCGCGGAAGCCCGCGACGACGTTCAGTGGGCAGCGGACTTTGCCCGCCACTTCGCCGCCACTCGACTGGACCCGAAGGTTGCTCGCGATGACGAGGATGCATATGTCGAGATTCGCTACGATCCAATCGGTGTCGTGGGCGCCATCTGCCCCTGGAACTTCCCACTGTTCCAGGCGGTGTACAAGCTTGCTCCGGCGTTGGTCACGGGCAACACGATGGTGTTGAAACCGGCGCCTACCACCCCGATTGCGACGCTGTACTTCGCAGAGTTGATTGCCGAGGTCGTCCCGGCGGGCGTGTTCAACGTCGTCGGCGATTCCGGTGATCTCGGACGGCTGCTGACCGATCATCCCGGCATCGACAAGGTGTCCTTCACGGGTTCGACCGCCGTTGGTCGTCGGGTCATGGCTGCCTCCGCTCCTCGACTGAAGCGCCTGACGCTGGAACTGGGCGGCAACGATGCCGCAATCGTCCTCGAGGACGCCGACATCGAAAAGGCGGCCAAGGGCATCTACACGTGGTCGTTCGCGAACGCCGGCCAAGTGTGTGTCTCGATCAAGCGGATCTACGCCCCCGCGTCGATCTACGACGATCTGGCTTCCGAGGTCGCCCGGCTCGCCTCGGCGACGAACCTCGGCCACGGTCTCGATCCGGCCACCGGCATGGGCCCGGTGCAGAACTCGCGCCAGTACTCCGCTGCCGCAGAATGGCTTCGCCTGGCTGCCGCACACGGGAAGGTCATCGCCGGCGGATCGCTCGAAGAGCGACCTGGCTACTTCGTGCAGCCGACGGTTGTACGCGACATCACGGAGGACAACCCGCTCCTGACCGAGGAGACGTTCGGCCCCGTTCGCTCGATCGTCAAGTACGACGACGTCGAGGACGCACTCGCGCGCGCGAACAACACCCCTTACGGCCTCGGCGGCTCGGTGTGGGGAACCGACGTGGAACGCGCAACGGCGGTGGCGAGTCGACTCGAAACCGGAACCTCATGGGTCAACCACCACTTCGCGCTGACCCCGGATGTCCCCTTCGGTGGCCACAAGCAGTCGGGAATGGGTGTCGAGTTCGGAACAGAAGGACTGCAGGAATTCACCGAAATCCACGTCGTCAATGTCAGCCGGTCCTGACCGGAACCCGTTCGTATCCCAGCAGCACGTCAACCAGGAGAAACGATGAAGACCAAGGCAGCGGTGGTTATCGAGCCCGGCAAACCCATCGAGATCGAAGAGCTCACGCTCGACGGCCCACGCGAGAATGAGGTACTCATCCAGTACCTCTACGGCGGACTGTGCCACTCGGACGTACACATCTCGATCGGTGACACCATCGCCCGGCTTCCGATGGTCCTCGGCCATGAAGGCGCAGGAGTCATTCACGAAACCGGCCCGGGCGTCTCGCGCGTCAAACCCGGCGACCGGGTGGTGTGTTCGTTCACCCCCAACTGCGGCAAGTGCAAGTACTGTGCCACCGGCCGGAGTTCGGTGTGCGACATGTCCGCACCCATGCTCGAAGGCTATCTCCCCGGTCCACGGTTCCCGATCACCGGACCTCGAGGCGATTACGGGGCAATGTGCCTGCTCGGCACCTTCAGCCAGTACGGCGTCATCCACGAATCGTCGGCGATCAAGGTCGACGACGATTTGCCGCTGGACAAGGCCGTTCTGGTCGGCTGCGGTGTACCCACCGGCTGGGGCGCAGCTGTGAACACCGGTCAGGTGAAGCCGGGTGACTACGTCGTGATCTACGGGATCGGCGGTATCGGAATCAACGCCGTGCAGGGAGCCAAACACGCAGGTGCGTCCGAGATCGTCGCCGTGGACCCGCTGGCGAACAAGCGCTCCAAGGCTCGCGAGCTCGGTGCCACGCAGGCGTTCGCAACCGCTCGAGAAGCACAGAACTTCATCGACCATCTCACCAATGGTCAAGGAGCGGACTGCGCCATCATCACCACCGACCTGATCACCGACGAGACCGTGACGGATGCATTCAACATCATCGGTCGCTGTGGCAACGTCGTCCTCACCGCACTGAACCGCGTCGACGAGATCACGATCAAGCTCCCGAGCGCACCGATGAGTTACTTCCGCAAGCATTTGCGGGGCTCGCTCTACGGTGACTGCAACCCGGCGGTGGACATCCCCCGACTGCTGCGCATGTACAAGGGAGGACAGATCAAGCTCGACGAACTGGTGACGAAGACCTACCGCCTCGAAGACGTCAACCAGGGCTATGACGATCTATTGAACGGCAAGAACATCCGCGGAGTGATCGTCCACGAACACTGAAGTACCGGACAAACGGTGATCGGTCGGCTACCTCGAGCCGATCGATCACCGTGTCCACTGGCAAACCTCGGTCGCCGCGGCGACGAACGCCCCCGGCCGGGCCCATGTTCCGGACAGGAAAGGATCGGCCATGACCGACGATCTCCAGCTGAAGAACCCCTCGGTTGCCAACGAAGACAAGCGTGGGTCGTGGATGAAGTTCGGCGTCGCCAACGTCGCTGTCATCACGGTCCTAGCGGTCACCTCGTGGTGGCTGCTGATCGATCGCGACTGGAATCTCTTCGGTTGGGAAATTTACCCCGAACCGTTCACCAGCTGGCTCTTCTGGTGTCTCATCACCGTGGTCTTCGTAGGGTTCAGTCTCCAGTTTCACGGTTTCGAAAGGGTGCGGCAGCCGACCCGCGGACTCGTACTGATTGCCCTCACGTGTGCCATTTCCGTGGCAATCACGTTCCTGCTCTCACACCCGTTCGGACACATTGCACCGGACCTTTCCTCATCTCGAGAGAATGGAGCAGGATACGCAACCGGAGCACAATGGGTGCTCTACGCCTTCCTGCTCTACGTGATGAGCGTGGTGAACTGGAATCATTGGCCGTGGACCGACGACAGGGTTGCGCAGCCATGGAAGGGACTTGCTGAAATAGCTGGTCTGCTCCTACCGACCACGGCCCTGTATGCGGTCTTCGCGTTGCCGAATCTGACCAGTGAGAGTCATGATTCGTTTGTCGAACTGGACACCTCTATCGGGTTCTTCTATGCCTGCATTCTGAGTGTGGTTCTCACCGGCAATCTCACCGAGAATTGGCCCTGGCGGTTGGCTGGAACACCAGCACGAATCGCCATTGCAGCCACGATCGGAAATGTAGCCTTCGGCGCCGTCATGTACTTCGCCTTGGGCAAACTTGTACGTCTGTTGGTAGGCGAAGACAACACCGACCTTATCGGCGAGACGATATCGTCGATGCCGGCGCAATTCGGTGTGTGCTGGGTCCTGTGGGCAATTCTCTGGCCCAATGTCTTCGGCAACATCCCGGTCGCTGTCACGACCCCCGCGAAGTACAGGTACGTTTGCCGCCTCGCAATCACCTTCGTACTGGCGGTGGGCACCTTCCTGACCTACTACTTCCTGATTGCCGGGCCGATTCTGCACGAGCCGACGGTGGGCTCGAACATGGCAGGCAACGCCCTCGGCTTCATCGACTGGTGCATCCTATGGTCCCTCTGGTACGTGCTCTGCTTGAAGTCCTGGGGATTGAATTCATTTGTCGTGGAGCCCAGTAACTCGGACTAGGGTGCGGTTCGGAATTCCATCCGACGGTGGGTATCGATGTCAGTTGCCGATGCGGGAGAGTTCGTATTCGGTAGCGTTCTCCTCGGCATCGAGCCATTCGAGAACTGATTGCGTGTGCTGCCCCAGTACCGGCGGCGGCTGGTGCGCCGTCCGCAGCAGCGTCTCACCGGTCGCGGACTCCATCCGCACGGAGGGCCCGGGCAGCTGAACGGCGCCCGCCAGGGCGTGCTCGACATCGATCAGCAGACCCTGGCTGCGGGTCTGTTCCCACTCGTAGACCTCGTCGATCGTTCGAATGGCCCCGGCCGGCACCCCCGCCGCGGTGAGGTCGGCCAATACGGCCTCCCGGGTGCGAGCGGCGAAGGACGCCTCGATCACCGCGATGAGTTCGTCCCGGTGCGCGACTCGGTCGACGTTGTTCGTGAACCGCGGATCGGACGCGGACAGTTCCGCGATCGGTGCGAACTTCGCCCAGATCGCCTCGCTTCCCACGGCGATTTGGATGAACCCGTCCGAGCACCGGAAGCTGCCGTACGGGGCGATCTGTGGGTGGTGGTTGCCACTGGGTTGAGCGACCTGCCCGGCGACCGTCCACTTCGTTCCGTGGAAGGTGTGGGCGCTGATCGCGGCGGCCAGCAGGGAGGTCCGTACGATCGAGCCGCGTCCGGTGCTCGCGCGTCCGGCGAGGGCCGCGGACACGCCGGCGGCGCCGTGGACACCGGCCAGCACGTCCGCGATCGGCACACCGATGCGGGTGGGTCCGGACTCCGTGGTGCCGGTCAGGGCCATCAGCCCGGCCTCGCCTTGTGCGATCTGGTCGTACCCGGCGCGCGTGCCCTCCGGTCCGTCGTGACCGAATCCGGTGATCGACAACGTGATCAGGCGCGGGTTCAGTTCCTCGAGCTTCGTAGCGGTGAAGCCGAGTCGGTCGAACGCGCCGGGCCGGAAGTTCTCGATGAGCACGTCGGCGCGCGCGATCAGCCGGCGCAGCGCATGCCGTCCGGCCTCACTCTTGAGGTCGAGTTCGATCGATTCCTTGTTGCGGTTCGCGGACATGAAGTACGAGGACTGGTCGCGGTCCGGGCCGACGAATGGTGGTCCCCAGCTGCGGGAGTCGTCGCCGCGGCCGGGGGTTTCGATCTTGATCACCCGGGCACCGAGGTCACCGAGCATCATGGCGGCGATCGGGCCCGCCAAAGCTCGGGACAGGTCGAGCACAAGCAGGTCTTTCAGTGGTCCTTCTGTCATGGTTTTTCCGTCCTTTGAAATGGGGAACGCCGGTGAAGCAGAGTGGGCATGCTTCACCGGCGTGGTCTGGTGGTGGGCTCGCTACTGCGTGTTGCGCAGCCGGATATTGATCTGCTTGGTCTGGGTGAATCCGGCGAGCATGCCTTCGAGGGAGGCCTCGCGGCCGATACCGCTCTGCTTGTAGCCGCCGTACGACTGGCCGACCATCTGGCCGCCGCCCTGGTTGACCTGGACCCAGCCGGTCTCGAGCGCGTTCGCGGTGCCGATGGCGCGGTCGAGGTCGTGCGTCCACACGTAGGCGGCCAGTCCGTAGTGCGAGTCGTTGGCCATCTTGATGACCTCCGCTTCGTCTCGCCAGGGGATGACCACGACGACCGGGCCGAAGATCTCTTCCCGGGCCAGGCGCCAGTCGTTGTTCGCGCCGGCGAAGATGGTGGGCGCCAGGTAGAAGCCGTCGCTGCGGTCGACCGCTCGCGCCGATCCGTCGAGGGCGACGGTGATGCCGGGGGCGCCGAGCCCGTCCTCGACGTAGGAGGTCACCGAGGCGAACTGCTTGTCGTTGATGATGGCGCCCATGTCGGTGGTCTCGTCGAGCGGGTTGCCGACGACCTGGCTACCCAGCGTGTCGACCAGTCGGCCAAGGACGTCGTCGTAGACGTCCTCGTGCAGGAACAGTCGCGAGCCGGCGGTGCAGCTCTGCCCCTGGCGGTGGACCCGCGAGGACAGCAGCAGGTTGGCAATCAGGTCGTCGTCGCCGGCGGCGTCCGGGAACACGATGGACGGGTTCTTGCCGCCCAGTTCCAGGGACACGTGGGCGAGCCGTTCACCAGCGGCCTGGGCGACGTGCTTGCCGACCTCGGTGGATCCGGTGAAGGAAACCTTGTCCACCCCGGGGTGCTGCACCAGGGCCTCACCGGCGACCGGTCCGAGGCCGGTGACGACATTCAAGACGCCGGCGGGCAGGAATTCGGCGCAGATCTCGGCGAGCAGCAGCACGCTCAGCGGCGCCGCTTCGGCCGCCTTGACCACCACGGTGTTCCCCGCGGCGAGCGCGGCCGGGATCTTGAACCCGGCAATCATCAGGGGCGAGTTCCACGGCAGGATGGCACCGACCACCCCGAGCGGCTCGAGTCGGGTGTATTGCAACTGATCGTCACCGGCGGGCAGCACGACGCCCTTGCTCTCCCCGGCGATGCCCGCGAAGTAGCGGAACAGGTTGGCCAGAGTCTGGGCCTCGGGGCGGGCCTGGGTGCGGATCGCGTTGCCGGTGTCGAGCGCAGTCACCGAGGCGAGGTCCTCGATCCGGGACTCGATCGCGTCCGCGATGTGGCCGAGTGCCCTTGCCCGGCCGGTGAAGTGCTGGGCGCGCCACGCCGGGAACGCTGCTCGCGCAGCGGCGACGGCCCGATCCACGTCGGCGGTATCGCCGGTAGGGACCCGGCCGATCACGTGGCCGCGCAGAATCGGGGTCGTGACCTCGGTCCACTTCCCGCTGATCGCCTCGACCCGCCGGCCGTCGATCAGCATCGGGTAGTCGCGTGCCGCGGGAATTCCGAGGCTCTCGGGTGCGACCTGGGTTGAGGTCATCTCACTACTCCTTAGACATACAGCCTTGTGGTACAGATGGTTTCGATCTCGAGATCGCTATGCGGCGGGCGACGCGGTGGTGCCCCGGCGACAGCTCGCCTCAAATGGCGGCCAATTTCTACAGTGCGTGATCACTCGGGTTGGGTCAATCACCAACATCGCGCCAGGCTGTTGCAGGAATGCACCAATTACGCCGACCACCGTCCGAGCCGGAAATCCGTCCCGCCCGGTCGGGCGATCGTTTCGGCCGCCTCGGATCGCCCTCGCTGACGAGTAGAGTTTCGATGCATGACCGGCAGCACCACCCCATCGGACAACGAACGAGAACAAGCGCCCCCGTCAGGCACACGTCCGCCGAAGATGATCGACATACGGCAGGTCCGAGCCGACGACTTCCGATACCTCAGCGCCATCGCGCGGACCGGAACCCGTCGCTCGGCCGCCATTGATCTCGGTGTCGACCACACCACGGTGTCCCGTCGAATCCACGCTCTGGAAAAGACACTCGACGTGCGGCTGATCGAACGTGGCGCGGACGGCTGGGAGCTCACCGACATCGGACAAGCGGTCGCCGAACGGGCGCGTGCGATCGAGGAATCTATCCAGCTGGCGGTGGATACCGCGGTCGGAGACACCGGAAGCGCGCTCCGCGGGACGGTGCGGGTCACGGCGCCGGACGGCTTCGGGACACTCGTCGTCACTCCCGCGCTGGCGCGGCTGCGGATTCAACACCCGGACCTGTCGGTGGAGCTGCTCACGGCCACTCGTCAGCTCAACCTCCACCAATCCGGATTCGACGTAGCGATCGCGGTGGGCAACCCGGTGAACAGCCGACTCGTCTCGGAGTTGATCAGCGCGTATTCGATGGGCATCTACGCGACCGAGGAATACCTGCGCGAGCACGGCACACCGACGTCCGTGGAGGACGTGAAGGACCACCCGATCATCTTCTTCGTCGATTCTCTGCTCCAGGTCGGCGACCTGGATCTCGAGCGGCACCTGCCCGGTGCCCGAGCCAAATTCATGTCGACGAACATCTTCTCCCATGTCGAGGCGACCCGCGTCGGCGGCGGGATCGGGTTGCTCCCCGCGTTCATGGCCCAGCCCTACCCCGACCTGATCCGCCTGCTGCCCCGCGAAGTCGATGTCCATCTCACCTATTCGCTGGCAGCCCGCCGCGAAAGCCTCACCAACCCCACCGTGCAGGCGGTCCGAAACGCGATCCACGCCGAGGCGCTGCGCCGGAAAGCGGATCTACTCCCCCCGGTGTGAGCGGCACCGTCTCTGGTCGTCACCACCGTTCGTCGAACCGGTGCATTTCTGCAACAGTGTGGCGTGCGATTGGCTGTTGCCTCGCCCGTTCACTGCCCCGAATACTTCTCTCCAGATACGTGCACGGTGTCACATCCCGTCGCTCGCTGTAATTCGAACCACGTAGGAGAAGTCAGTGGATCAAACACTATCCCCAGAGGGCGGCAGCATGTCGGCGCATGCCCCGTCGGGCCTGAAGAAGGTCGTCGCAGCCTCGATGGCCGGAACTATCGTCGAATGGTACGAATTCTTCCTGTACGGCACCGCCGCCACTTTGGTGTTCAGTAAGGTGTTCTTCGATGCGGGCATGAGCGAACTGACCGCGATCCTATCTGCATTCATCACGTACGCAGTCGGTTTCGTCGCCCGGCCCCTCGGTGGCATCGTCTTCGGTCATTTCGGCGACAAATACGGACGAAAGTCGCTGTTGCAGTTCAGTCTGGTGCTCGTCGGCAGCGCTACCTTCCTCATGGGGTGTCTGCCCACGCACGACCAGATCGGTGTCTGGGCACCGACCTTGCTCGTGACTCTGCGATTCATCCAGGGATTCGCGGTAGGCGGTGAATGGGGAGGCGCGGTGCTACTCGTCGCCGAACACAGCCCCAACAACCGACGTGGATTCTGGGCAAGCTGGCCCCAGGCCGGAGTGCCCGGCGGCAACTTGATTGCCACCATCGTGCTTCTCGTGCTCACCGCGACCCTGTCCGACGAGGCCTTTCTCAGCTGGGGTTGGCGTGTCGCGTTCTGGCTGTCCGCCGCGATCGTGTTCATCGGCTACTACGTCCGCACCAAGGTCTCCGACGCTCCCATTTTCGTCGCCGCCAAGAAGCAGACCGAGGAAATCGCCGCGACCTCCTACGGTGTCTTCGAGGTCGTCAAACGCTATCCCCGCGGCGTGTTCACCGCCATGGGGCTGCGTTTCGGCGAGAACATCATGTACTACCTGGTGGTCACCTTCACCATCACCTACCTGAAGATCGTGGTGCACACCGACACCAGCACCATCCTCTGGTGGATGTTCATCGCCCACGCCATCCACTTCGCCGCGATCCCGCTGTGCGGACGCCTCGCCGACCGGATCGGACGTCGGCCCGTCTACCTCTTCGGCGCCGTCATGGCCGGCGCGTGGGGCTTCTACGCCTACCCGATGATGAACAGCGGCCACAACATGGTCATCATGGCCGCCATCATCGTCGGCCTGATCTACCACGCCTTCATGTATGCCGCGCAGCCCGCCACGATGGCCGAAATGTTCCCCACCCGCATGCGGTACTCGGGCGTCTCACTCGGCTACCAGGTCACCTCCATCGTCGCCGGCTCGCTCGCACCCATCATCGCCGTTGGACTGCTCGAGAAGTTCGACTCGTCCGTCCCGATCGCCCTCTACCTCGCCGCTGCGTGCACCGTCACCGCCGTCGCGGTCTTCTTCACCCGGGAGACGAAGGGACTCTCCCTCGAGAGCATCGACCTCGCCGATGCCGAACGCGAGAACGCGGTCATCCACGCAGCCCACGCCGACGTGAAATAACCAGGCGAACAGCACCGCTCACCGCCGTAAGCGTCTACTCACCTGTCAAGGAGTTTGCCCAAGATGTCGACGTCACCTACCAATCAGATCGATCTTGTCGTTGCCGACTCGAGCAGGATGCCCTGGGTGACCGCTGTGGTCCCACAGACCGGCGGTGCGATTCCATCCAAGTTCCTGTTCGCCGATCCCGACACCGGAATGCAGGTGAAGCTGGTCCGCTACGCCGCCGGGTTCACCAACGTGTGGCACACGCATCCGCATGCACACGGGATGTACGTCCTGGACGGAGTCCTCAGAACGCACAAGGGGGAGTACGGTCCGGGAAACTTCGTGTGGTTCCCTGAAGGCGGGTGGATGGAACATGGTGCGACCGAGGACAACGACGTCACCTTTCTCGTTATCCACAACAAGCCGTTCGGGATTTGCTACGAGTCCGACGCAGAACATTCATACCCAATGCACGTGACGCAGGGCTGACCGCCAGAGGGGTCGGAGTCATGAGGGGGCGCCGGAAGTCCGGCGCCCCCTCAGCGTCCTCACCCGGCCGCGACCGCTTGGGTCCGGACCTCGATCCGCTTGATCGCCACACAGTCGCCCGGCGTTGGCGAACGCCAGGTGGATTCCATTGAGACGGAAATTGACCCGACAGAAGGACTTCACGTGATCGATTCGAACCTTGTGATCGGCGAAACCGCCGTGGCGCGACGCGTGTGTGCCTCGCCCGCCGCGGTCGGGTCGGACGAACTCGACAACATCGCCTTCATGCGACAGATCGGCGAAGCACGAGCATGCACTGCACGTCGTCTACTCGACGCCGATACGGAATGCCTCCGCGAGCTCGGTGATCTTCGCCGCGCGCACGAGACGGGGGCGATCACTGCCATCGCGAATAGTGCGACCTCGAGCGTCGAACTCGGTGAGAAACTCTCGTGCCCATGCGACATCCGACGCACTGGGACTGAACTCGGCGTTGACGGTTCCGGCCTGGCCGGTTTCGAGACACAGCTTTCCGGTCATTCCCATCGATACCGCGGTGGCGGAGCGCTCCTGCAAGGCGGAGTGAACTCCACCCACAGTCGGCCCGTCGATCGGCCCCGGCAACTGGCCTATCCGGCTCGCGACAACGAGCCGAGACCTGGGGTATGCCATGGAGAGGTCGTCGCCGCCGGCACCGGTGTCGCGGCAGTAGTCGCCGCTGCCGAATGCCAGCCGGAAGATGCCGCGGGCTCGAGCTATTGCGGTTGCGGCTTCGATTCCGATCGCCGACTCCACCAGCGCCAGGACCGGTGTCTTGCCGCCGAGACGGTCGAACGTCTCCGTCACGTGTTCGGCCTGTTCGGTCTTGGCGAGCATCACGCCCTGGAGGCCCGGTAGACCGGCCAGGAGGTCGAGGTCGTCGGCCCAGAACGGCGTGGTGCGATCGTTGATCCGAACCCATGCGGGCCGTCTCTCGAGCCAGGCGGCGACGTCCAGTCGTGCGGTGGGTTTATCTTTCGGGTCCACGGCATCTTCGAGATCGACGACAATCTGATCTGCGGCGGAATCGAGAGATTGATCGAAGGTTGTCTTCCTCGTGCCATTGACCAGCAGCCATGACCGAGCGACGGACGCGTCGACCTGACGAATGGCGGCCCCGGGGTTGTCAAACATGGTGACTCCTCGTCAATGTAGTGCTGATACCCGATGCGATCCGTGGGAACGGGGCCGACGCACCTGTTTGCACCAGCGCCGCGATCGGCCGGGCCAGCCCTTACGGTGCGCGACGAGCTTGCCGACAGTCAAGAATCAAACTCACGCATCGGTTGTGCAAAAGTGCACCGGACTCAATGTGGGCGCAGTCGGCACGATGAATTGACCACGAAAAGCGTTGATAGGAAATAAAAGTAGGATCGTTTGCTATCGGTCTCTCTGGCTGCGTACTGACATTTTTGTCAGTACTGGAACAGAATATGCGTACTGTTGCGTTGGGTACTCATTGCTTAGCCTTGCAGTCAGCGTGAAGATCCGCGCCCTGAAACTAGGAGAAACTTTTCGTGCCCGCAAAACTGTATGAACCGATCACGATCCGCGGTACCGAGTTCCGCAACCGGATCGCGATGTCTCCGATGTGCATGCACTCCGCCGATGAGCACGGCCGTGTTCGTGATTTCCACTTGGTGCACTACGGTGCACGTGCGCTCGGCGGTGCCGGGCTGGTGATGCTGGAGACTGCGTCGGTGTTGCCCAACGGCCCGATTGGACCGGGTGACTTGGGAATCTGGGACGACGAGCACATCGACGGACTCTCTCGCCTGACTGAGGTGATTCATGGGTTCGGGTCGAAGGCGGGTGCGCAGATCGGACACGCCGGCCGACAGCTCGGCGTCGATACGTATACACCGATAGCTCCCTCCGCGATCCCCTTCAGCCCCGACTCACGGGTTCCGCAGGAAATGACGGTCGAGGACATTGAGCACATTGTCGAAGCTTTCCGGAAGGCCGCGGTACGAGCGCGAACGGCGGGATTCGATGTCATCGAGGTGCACGCAGCCCACGGTTACCTGCTCAACGAGTTCCTTTCCCCGCTGTCGAACCAGCGAACGGACGAGTATGGCGGCGACCATGAGAACCGCTATCGGATCGTGCGCGAGGTCATCGATGCTGTCCGGGGTGAGTGGGACGGTCCCCTGTTCGTGCGGATCTCCTCCACCGATTACGCCGAAGGTGGAAACACGCCTCAGGACTTCGTAATCTTCGGCCGGTGGATGAAGGATCAAGGTGTCGACTTGATCGACGCCTCGTCGGGTGGCATCGCGGCCGTGAAGATCAATTCCTATCCAGGTTACCAACTTCCCGCCGCCGAACTGATCCGGAGAGAGGTCGGCATCAAGACCGGAGCAGTGGGGATGATCGAGACTGCCCGGCAGGCAGAAGAGATCGTGGGCAACGGCCGCGCAGACATCGTCTTGATCGGCAGAGAAATGCTCAAGGACCCGTTCTGGGCGCGTACCGCTGCCGACGAATTGCGCACACCTATCGACGCGCCGCTGCAATACACCCGGTACGGATCGGCCTGGCAGCGTTCTCAGCCACCACTGCCTGCCGCGCCCCTGGCCGCCACCATGGCCTGACCTGCGAGCGACGAACATTCATCCTCGGTGCCCTGAGCATCACGAAACGGAAGAACACACCCATGCCGCGAACACGACCGTACAAAGACATTCCGGGGTGCGCGATGGAAGCAACAGTCAAGATCATCGGCGGCAAGTGGAAAGGGGTCATTCTGTTTCACTTGCTGGAGGGCACCATGCGCTTCAACGAGTTGCAACGCCAGATGCCCGGCGTTGCACCGCGCGCATTGACGAGGCAACTCCGCGAACTGGAAGAAGATGGCCTGGTCGACCGCACCGTCTACCCCGTCGTGCCTCCTCGGGTCGAGTATCGCCTCACCGAGGAGGCGCGCTCGCTGAAGCCACTTCTGGTCGCTCTGAACGACTGGGGTGAGCAATGGCTGTCCACTCGCGGCATCACATTGCCGGCACTGCAGCGAACCAACCTCGAGCCGTGAGAGGAGATGAAGTGAGCGCCGAAGCCTACCGCGCCGGTTGGGTCGCCCCCGGGTTCGGCAATGCGCTACAGCCACCCCGAGTGCCGTCGGACGCTGCAGCAGTGACGACGGTCGACATCATCTCTTCCCTGATGCGCACACAGCGAATGTTGTCCTCACAACTGAATAAGGCATTCACTCCCTATGGAGTCAGCTGGGCCGGATACGAGATCCTGCAAATGCTCGTCCCCCGAAACCCGATCTCCATACTCACCCTCGCCCGCGAGCTCGAGCGGCACTGGACCAGCATCGCGCACACGGTGAACGGACTGGAGCGATCGGGCCACGTCATCCGCTACCGGAACCCGTCGTACCGTCGCGAAAATCTGGTGGAAATGACTGATTCCGGGTACGACGCCTGCACCCGGGTGAATGAGGTACTGGCGGTGACAGCGGGCGCCTGCTTGCCGGACGACGACGTCGCATCCGCCCTCCTCGCCGGCTTGGGCGCGCTCGAAACAGAGCTACGCAGGCCTCCGCAAAATGGTGTGCGCGCAGAGTCGATCACCGATCGATCGATGTGACAGATATGCACAGCACGACGGGGTGGCAGTTTTGCGCCAGGCATGCGCCGAGTTGGTCATTGACCGGCGACCCATCGCTCTCGCACTCTCGATTGTGAACGAGACGACAAGTTCTCGGAATATCTCAGTTACAACCTAACTGGCAAGGAGATCAACAATGTCGGTCATCGCGTGGATCGGGCTCGGACGAATGGGCCTGCCGATGGCGCTGAGGATCGTCGGCGAAGGACACGAAGTCCGGGGAGTGGAGATCAACCCGATCGTCGCCCGTGAAGCCGAGATCGCTGGAATCCGGATATTCCCTTCACCGGTCGAGGCGATCGACGGCGCCGATGCGGTCATCACCATGCTGCCGACCGGCGCTCACGTCCGTGAGTTGCTCACGGGGCCCGACGGCCTTCTTGCCTGCGCTTCCGCGAACACGCTGTTTCTCGATTCGTCGACGATCGACATCGACAGTGCCAAGGAATTGCACGCTCTGGCAGAGGCTCGAGGACTGAAGTTCGTCGACGCCCCGGTTTCCGGCGGGGTGGCCAAGGCCACGACCGGAGAATTGACGTTCATGATCGGCGGCACACAGGAAAGCTTCGCCGCCGCATCACGAATCGTCGCACCGATGGCCGCCAAGATCGTCTACACCGGCGGCCCGGGCACCGGCCAGTCGGCCAAGGTGGTCAACAACATGATCTTCGGGATCTGCCTGGCCGCCACGTGCGAGGGCCTGCTGCTCGGTGAACGCCTCGGCTTGGAGCCGGAGGTCTTCTACGACATCGCAGTCGGCTCGACTGCCGAGAATTTCGCACTGCGTGAGTGGTATCCCGCTCCCGGCGTGCTGGACGCGGCTCCCAGCTCGCACGACTACGCTCCCGGATTCACCAGCGCCCTGCTGCTCAAAGACCTCGGGCTCGCACTGCAGGCCGGCCAGAGCACCGCCACCGCACTCGACACCGCCCGGACGGTGCACGCACTCTTCGAGCAGATGGTCGACGGTGGTGCCGGCGGTTACGACTGCACCGCCCTGCTTCCCGCACTCGCCGGCCGCTTGCAGGGCTCCGGGTCGGTGCGGACGGTGGAGACGGCTGCTCTCTGACACGAGGGCAGGTCATCAAATGTTCAGGTCGCGAATCGAGGACCCCGAAATCGACGATCAGCAGGGCCATATCCGTGTCGAGCGCGATCACGAGGTGGCCACGATCGTGTTCAGCCGTGTGCACGCGCACAACGCACTGACCGAGGCGATGTATGCCGAACTCGACGCTGCACTGACCGATGTAGATGCCGACGGGACGCTCAAAGCCCTCGTCTTGCGAGGCGAGGGCATGCGTGCGTTCACCTCCGGTACGGATGCGAACTACATCGCGGGGATGCGGACCGGGCCGTTGGGGCTGCGTTACGAGCAGGGCATCACCCGGCTCGTAACGCGGCTGCGGCAACTCCGCATCCCCGTGGTCGCGGTGATCAGCGGGCATTGCTACGGCGCCGGACTGCTCCTCGCCGCCGCGAGCGATATCCGCATCGCGACACCTACCTCTCGCTTCGGTGTGCCGGTGGCCAAGACGATGGGCAATTGCCTGTCCGCGAATTCGATATCCCTGCTGCGCGATCGACTCGGATCGTCTGTCGTCGGCGACATGCTTATCCGGGCACGGGCCTACACCGCCGACGAGTTCGTTCACAACGGTTTCGTCAACGTCCTCAGCAGTGTGGACACCCTCGATCGTGATCTCGGCGAGGTGCTCGACGATATTCGTGCCGCCGCTCCGCTGACCATTTGGGCGGCGAAGGAAACCCTCTCGCGGCTGCAGCGCGATCCCCACGCCGACTGCGACGACATCGTCGGCACCGTGTACGGCAGCGACGACTTCTCCCTCGGCACTTCCGCCTTTCTCGCCCGTTCCGCCCCTGTATGGACCGGTCGATGAAGCCCCGCCACGCACTGATGGTGCATTTTCGCACCACCGGTGCGTGCTGTTGGTGATTGCTCTCGGCTGCGCTCGGTCTCGATACTGGAGACGGGCGTCCGCGTTGCCGGCACCGGCAACCGCGCAGCTAGATGTTCGTTTCACGCTGTCTGGCAGCGAAATCGCTGATCGAACCCATCGTTAGAAAGGCCATCATGAAGGCTATTGTTGTCAACGAGAACGGCGGACCCGAGAAGGTCACGTTCGCCGACATCGACACTCCTGAGCCGGGTGCCGACCAGCTCCAGGTCGCGGTCGAGACCGCCGGTGTGAATTACCTCGACATCTATCAGCGCAACGGTGCCGTTTCGGCTCCGTTCGTGGCCGGCGTCGAGGCCGTCGGCAGGGTCACCAAGGTGGGGTCCGCTCTCGACTCGAGCTGGATCGGCCGACGCGTGGGGTGGCTCGGCGGCCAAGGCAGTTTCGCCGAGACGGTCGTCCTCGACGAGGCCAAGGCCGTCGTGATTCCCGACGACATCAGCAACGACGACGTGGTCGCGCTCCTGATGCAGGGCCTGACCGCGCACTACCTGGCGACCAGTGCCTTCGCGATCGGCAAGGACTCGACCGTGCTCGTGCATGCCGCTGCGGGCGGCGTCGGGCGGCTGTTGACTCAGATCGCCAGCCATCTGGGGGCTACGGTTATCGCCACCGCGTCGACTGCCGACAAGCGGCGCATCGCGGTCGACAGCGGCGCCAACCACGCCATCGGTTACGAGAACTTCGGTGAGGTCGTTCGGGAGATCACCGAAGGCCGCGGCGTCGACGTCGTCTATGACGGTATCGGCCGCGACACCGTCGAGGAGGGGCTCGAGAGCCTGGGCATCCGAGGCACTCTCGTGGTGATCGGTGCCGCCAGCGGACCGCCGCCGGCCATCGAATTCAGCACGCTCGCGGCGAAGTCGCTGTCGGTCATTCGGCCTTCGATCGCGCACTTCACCATCCGGCCCGGTGAACTGTCCTGGCGTGCCGAGGAGGTGTTCGGGTGGCTGCGCGAGGGCGTCATCTCGACCTCCATCGCTGCGCGCTACCCGCTCGAGGACACCGCGAAGGCTCAACAGGACATCGCCTCTCGGTCACTCGCAGGCAAGTTGCTGATCGACGTAGCGTCCAGCACCGCATGACCGGTTGCCGTGGCCGCGATGGCGCTCACCGGCCACGGCAACCATTCTCGGCCCGACTCGCACCGACCCACCAGCGTGAGAATGCGACGGCCTTGATCATCGCAGGGCTCGCACTCGGCATCTTCGGCGGTCGTGTCGGCGCCTCCGTCGTTGCCGACACGACAGGCTGGCGGTGGGGGTTCGTCATGTCGGCGAGCGCACTGCTGGTATCGAGCGTCGCCCTGATCGAGCGTCCGGATCGGCCGGTCGTACTCTCGGCCAGGCCCTCGGTGCTGATGCAGATCCGCAGCCCTGTTCCAGCCAAACATGCGGGATGACTTGCAGTTCTGCAACAGTGCCGCGCGTGAATGGCCGTTGACGCCTACTTCCCCCGTGCCCAGACTGAATGATGTCCGTATCAGCATTGAGACCGGAAGCGACTGTCGCACCGGGCTTTCGAAGGAGTACTTGATGAGCAAGATCGCCTGGATCGGCCTCGGCCACATGGGTGTCCCGATGTCGCACAACATGGTCAAGGCCGGCCACACCGTCCGCGGCTACGACATCTCCGACGCCGCCCGCGAGGCCGCACGGGCCAACGGCGTCGATATCGCCGATTCCGTCGCCGACGCCGTCCGTGGCGCCGATGCGGTGTTCACCATGCTGCAGTCCGCCAAGGTCGTCGAGCAGGTCGTCACCGGCCCGGACGGCGCCTTCGCCAACATGCCCAAGGGCACCGTGGTAATCGACTGTTCGACGATCGGAATCGACACGGCTCGCTTGCTTGCCGAGGAGGCCGAGAAGCTCGGGGTCGGCTTCGTCGACGCCCCCGTCTCCGGTGGTGTTCAGGGCGCCGAGGACGCCAGCCTGAGTCTGATGCTCGGCGGTGACATCGACCACGTCGCTGTCGCGGAGCCTCTGCTGAAGTCCGTCGGCGCGTACATCGTGCACGTCGGACCGAGCGGCGACGGCCAGGCGATGAAGGTCGTCAACAACGCGATGATGGCGGTCGGCATGGCCACCGCGTGCGAGGTCTCCGTACTTGCCCAGCGCCTCGGACTCGACTCGCAGGTGTTCTTCGACATCGTCACCCGCTCCTCGGGCGACAGCTGGGTCTTCCGCAACTGGTTCCCGCTCCCGGGCGTCGTCGAGAACTCGCCGAGCTCCCACGACTACGAGCCCGGCTTCATGATCGACCTGATCCACAAGGACCTGCGCCTGGCCACCGCCACGGCTGCGGAGTTCGATGTGCGGTTGGACACGGCCGCGGCTGCAGCAAAGCTGTTCGCCGACGCGTCGGCCGCGGGCGCGGGCGAGCGGGACTGCACCGCGCTCGCAGTCACCCTCGGTGCCGACGTCGAAAAGGCCACAGCCGGCGTGTGATCTTGCGTGCCCGTCCTTCCGGTCGGGAGGACGGGCACCGCGTCACATCTGTCGCACCGAAGGAGTAACGAACATGCCGCTTTTTGCCCTCGTGTACCGCTACATCGACGACGCCGATCTCATCGCGGAGCATCGTCCGGAGCATCGGGCCTACCTGCGCCGACTCTCCGATGCGGGTGAGCTTGTCCTCGCCGGGCCTCTCGGCGAGCCGGGCCCGGCGAGTGGACTCCTGATCCTCGACGTCGAGTCCGCCGCGCGCGTGGAGGAGCTCGCTGACAACGATCCATTCCACACTCGGGGCGTGATCGAAGAGAGGTCCACTCAGCGTTGGACCTTGTCGATCGGCGAGGATCGGCTCGAGCTCGGACCCGCGGCCGCACCCTGACCGCAGTGAAGCGGAGCGGGGCTGAGTCAGCCCCGCTCGCCGGCCAGTTCGTCGAACAAGGTCGGGTCGTGTGCGGAGAAGACCCGGACGCGGGGGGCGGCCTGATTATTCAGTTCCCGCAATCGTCGGTGGTTGTCGCGGATTTTCGATCGGTCGACCGCGATGAGTTCCTCCATTACGCGCAGGGCACGACCCTCGGTTCCGGGCGGCACCTGTCCGGGGGCGGCGACGGTGCTGCGGTGGTAGAACGCGTCGCCGGCGTGCAGCAGCCAGCCCCGGTTGCCGGTGTCGACGGCGACCGCCGCGTGACCCCGGGTGTGGCCGGGCATGGGGACGAGGACGATGCGGCCGCCGAGTTCGTCGATCGGGTGGGTGCCGGAGAATCCGAGCACGGATTCGCCCGGCCCCGAGTAGGTGCGGACCGCGGGTGCGGGTGACAGCTGGGCGGGCCGGTACCGGACCCTCTCGCGGAACGTCGAACGCCCCTCGGAGGCGGCGTGTTCCGCGGCGGTGGTGTGCAGGGTGGCGTTCGGGAAGTCGGCGACGCCGCCGATGTGGTCGAAGTCGAGGTGCGTCGCGACGATGTGGGTGACGTCCGACGGATCCAGCCCCAGCGTCTCGAGCCGGCGGACCGCCGTCTCCGACTCGCGGAACCGGGCACCCGTCAGCTTTGCGTACCGGCCGACGCGGTGGGTGGGGTCGGCGACGTCCGCCAATCCGAAGCCGGAGTCGACCAGCACGATGCCGGTGTCGGTTTCGCATGCCAGCACGTGACACACCAGCCGGCCCATGAGCGCCGAGGTGAACGTGCCGCAGTTGAGGTGATGTACCCGCATGGAGGTCGACGGTAGCGGAGCGCGCGGTGGAAGGCGGCCCGATTACACCGCGACCGGCGACGACGCCTGCGCCCAGAAGCGTTTCGGGATGCGCCCCGCCGTCCGGGCGTGGCGTCCGGCGGTGACCGCGCCGGCCATGGCTGCGGCCATCAGCGGAGGGTCGGAGGCGCGGGTGACGGCCGTGGCGAGCAGGACGGCGTCGCAGCCGAGTTCCATCGCCAGCGCCGCGTCGCTCGAGGTGCCGATCCCGGCGTCGAGAACGACGGGGACGGACGTGCGGGCGACGATCATCTCGATGTTGCGGGGGTTGGAGATGCCGAGCCCGGTGCCGATGGGGGAACCGAGCGGCATCACCGCGGCGCATCCGGCATCGACGAGGCGCTGCGCGAGCACCGGATCGTCGTTGGTGTAGGGCAGCACCACGAACCCGTCGTCGACGAGTTGTTCTGCCGCCGAGACGAGTTCGATTCCGTCGGGGAGCAGCGTGCGCTCGTCGGCGACCACCTCGAGCTTCACCCAGTTCGTGCCCAGAGCCTCACGGGCGAGGCGAGCGGTGAGCACGGCCTCCGCGGCACCGCGGCAGCCGGCGGTGTTCGGCAGCAACGCGATTCCCAGCCGGTCCAGCAGGTCGAGCAGCCCGGTTCTCCCCGCGGCATCCACGCGGCGCATCGCCACCGTGGTCAGTTCGGTACCCGAGGCGATCAGCGCCTCCTCCAGCACCGACAGGTTGGCGGCGCCGCCGGTGCCCATGATCAGCCGCGACGAGAACTCCCGGTCCGCGATCGTGAGTGGGTCGGTGCGGATCTCAACCACCCTGCACCGCCGTGAGCACCTCGAGGGTCCAGCCGTCCTCGAGCGACGTCGCCCACTGCGACCGGGGCAGCATGGTGCCGTTCACCGCGAGCGCCACTCCCCGGCCGGGAAGCCCCAGCCGGACCAGGAGTTCCTCGACCCGGCAGGGGTCGGGTAGATCGTGGACGTCGCCATTGACCGTGATGCGCATCGGTACCTCCGAACGGGATTTCTGCGAGCACCCGAACGGTACGGCCGAATCGCGGCCGGCGGCAGAACCACTTGCGCGCTGCGTGACGGGTCCAGATTGGACCCCTACGGCGCCGCCCAACTGGACCTTCTGGACCCGTACCAGTCGGAGCACAGTGGTCGATGAGACGAGCCCCGGTGGGGCCGAATTGTCAGATCGGAGTAGAGATGAGCGCCATTGTCGCGACCCGACGCCGCCCCGCGAGGTCGAGGGAGGTAGAGCGGTTGGCCAACGAATTGGAGGACTCACGGCGCCGCATCATCGAACTCATGGCCCAGCTGGCCGAAACAGCACGAAGCCGTGACGCGTTGAGCGACCGCCTGCAGGTGCTGGCGTGGAACGCCCGCTGGGGACGGGAGCAGATCGGTTTCGCCGGCCGGTGAACGCTACAACCAGGTGGTCGGCCGGATCAGATTCGCGAGATCGACCAGTGTGTACCGATGCCGGCGCTCGGGGGCCTTGCGTGCGAGCGCCCGCAATGCCGACTCCGCGCCGGTACGCAGACCGCGCTCGGTGAACGGCACGCTCAGAATCCGCGGCGCCTCCGGGGTGCCGCCGGCGTGCAGCCAGTCCACGGCGACCCCGAGTACGAGAACGCGGGTCTGCAGCGCGCGACGCTCGTCGTGGGCGAGCAGTTCGACTCTCCGGGCCGCCTCCTGCAGGTCCTGTTCACTCACCTCGGCGAGCGGCCGATCGTGGACGAGCATCAGCACACTCGTCAATCGGGCCTCGGCGTAGTGCCGTGACGTCGGCGGCACCTCGTCGAGCGCCTCGACCGCGTGCGCCCGGTCGTCGCGGTGCTCGAGTTGCCGCGCCAACCCGAACGCGGCGCTGACCACGCCGTGGTCCGTGCGCCACACCGTGCGGTAGTACTTCTCCGCGGTCAGCCGCCAGTGCTCGATGCGGTCGCCCGCCCGGTACTCGCACCACATCTCGGCGGTCGCCGCGAGCGCCAGCTTCGGGGCCTCCTCACCCGGCAACGCGCTCAGGACGGAATCGAAACGGGCGAACGCCGCCTCGAAGTCGCCGCCGACGAGCGCACACAGTCCGGTGTGCCAGTCGACGCGCCACGTGTCCTCCCGTTCGTGGTCGAGGGATTCGAGAATGACCGCGGCGTCACGCGGCTGCCCGAGATCGAGATGCGCGCGGACCTCGGCGAGCGGAATCTCGATGCTGGAGGACGCCGCATCGTTGTCGGCGGCCTCCCGCGCACGGTGCAGCGAATCGAGAAGTTCCCGCGGTCGGCTGTGGACGACGGACAGCAGGGGAGCCGCCGGATCGTCCGGGTCCACCAGCGGGATCGGCAGCGCCCGAACGATGCTCATCGCACTGATGCACTCGTCCCGGCGGTGCCCGTCGACGTAGACGTCGGTGCGGCTGATCGTGAGGTCGGTGCCGAACGTCGTGCGCTGCGGGCTGAACCGGTGCGACAGCCCCGGGAACGGGGTTCCGGTCTGCTGGGCGCGCACCTCGCGCAGGACGCCGTCGAGTTGCGTCGACATCTCCTCGGCCGAGTGGAACCGTCGAGCGGGATCGGGATCGATGGCCCGGAGCAACAGGCGACGGTAGAACTCGTACTCCGCCAGCAGCGGAGCCTCCTCGGGTGTCGGCAGACCGTCGACGTAACACCCGCCGGCGGTGGGCATGTCGAGCGTCAGCACGGCGAGCGTGCGTCCGACGGTGTAGATGTCCGAGGCCACGGTCGGCCCGGTGGTCGCGATCTCGGGGGCCTGATACCCCTGGGTGCCGTAGATGTACCCGTGATCCCCGATCCGCGCGACCGCGCCCATGTCGATGAGCTTGAGCTGATCGTAGTCGTCGCCGATCATGATGTTCTCGGGCTTGAGGTCGTTGTAGACCAGGCCCATCGAGTGGAGGTACCCGAGGGCGGGCGTGACCTCGCGGAGGTAGCGGATGGCGTGCTCCACCGGCAGCATCGGCCTCGGTTCGTCCGGTTCGGCCTCGTTCTTCAGCTCGGTGAGCAGATCGCGCAGGGTGCGGCCCCGCACGTATTCCATGACGATGTAGCCGACGGGATTGCCGTCCATACCCGGGTGTTCGACGAAGTTGTAGATCTTCACGATGCTCGGGTGCGTCACCTCGGCGAGGAACCGCCGTTCGGCGAGCGCGACTTCCTGGGCCACGGGATCGCCCGAGTGCAGCAGGCCCTTGAGCACCACCCAGCGGTCGCTGACGTTGTGGTCCAGCGCGAGGTAGATCCAGCCGACACCGCCGTGGGCGAGGCATCCCAGCACCTCGTACTGACCGGCCACGAGCTCACCCGCCTCGAGTTGCGGGGCGAAGGAGAAGACGGTGCCGCAATGGGAGCACACGCCCTCCGTGTCGCCCGGGCGTGCGGCGGTGGAACGCCCGACGGGACGCTTGCAGCGGTCGCAGTAACGTTTGTTCTCCGCCAGAACGGGATTGGTCAGCAGCATCGACAGGTCGGAGGTGTGGACGGCGTCCGGCACCGTGCGCGACGAGGGCGCGTCGGACTCGTCGTCGTCGTCCGCGAAGGGATCGAACTTCACACCCCGGGTGGATTCCGGGTCGTCCATCGGTGTTCGCCTGGTCTCGTCGCTCACGGTCGCTGACACCTCGATCCCGGTCGCGTCACCCGTGTCATCAGTGGTACTCGTTCAGTCTGGGCCAAATCCCCCCACCGACGGCGAACCCGCAGAGCACGCCGATTACCATGCTACCGACCGCGAGCTGCGACAACGACCGATATGCGTCGGCCATCCCGTCGAGTTCCTCGCCGCGGAAGCTGTCGATACCGTTCTGCAGCGCCTCGTCGAGCGCGGCGAACGTGGCGGTGGACGCCGTGTCTCCGGGCCCGATCGCGATGACCGTGGCTCCCGGGTAGTCCCCGACCGCCAGCCGCTGCTGCGCCATCTCGTGCGCGTGCCGCCAACCGTCGAGTGCCGTCTCCGCGCCGTCGATCGGGTCGCCGCCCGCGCTGAGCTGCGCGAGGATGTCGGCCAGCGTGGCGGAGCGCCGGACGTAGTCGATCTCGGACTGTTCGTCGGAGCCGCGCTCGAGCAGCGCGAGGGTCTCGTCTGTGCGGGCCTGCTGAGCGAGGATCCGGGCCTGGGTGATCGTGGCGAGCGGTTGCGCCCCTTCAGTTCTCGCTCGATCGGTCGCCGCCGTGGAGACCAGGGTGGCGACGGCCAGCCAGACCAGGAGGGTGGCGGCGAGGAGGGATGCGAGCACCAGACCCGGGTTGACGCGCCGCTTGCTCTTGCGGACCAGATACACCTGCGCGAGAACGAGCGCGACGAGCAGCGCGACGGCGACGGCGAATGCGGCCCTCGGGATCCGGCCGGTGACCACCTGGGTGTCGGCGACGGACCGCGACTGCTCCGAGTAGAGCCGCTCCGCGGCGGGCAGGATCGTGTCCTGCATCAGCGTGGACGCGTCGCTGAGGTAGGCGACGCCGACCGGATTGCCGGACCGGTTGTTCGATCGGGCCGTCGCGATCAGGGTGGTGTACTCGGCGAGGTGCCGCGACACCTCGGACAGCAGCGCGAGGGCGGGGGCGTCCGTCGACGCGACGCCGTTCGACGCGGTGACCAGCGCGTTCGACGCGTCCCCGATGGCCTGGTTGTACCGATCGCGCACGGCGTTCGACTCGACGCCGCCGGAGATGAACGACGTGGCGGCGGCCGCGTCGGCGATCGACAACGAGCTGTACAGCCGCTCGGCCGCGTAGGTCAGGGGTTCGGTGTGGGTCCGCAGCGTCTCGATGCGCTGCTGCCGGGCGCCGATCGCCGCCGACGTGATGGCGCCGGTCGCCAGCGCCGCGGTCACGAGCGCGATCCCCAGCACGGACAGCCGTCCGGGGGTCGAGACGAGGAATTCCCGCCACGGCCGGCGCCGGGATTCGGGCTCGACGAGGAGGGACTCGTCCAGCGAGTGTTCTTCGGTGACGGTGTCGTCTCCGCGGTGGAACACGGTGTCCTCCTCCGCCGAGGTTTCCTGCAAGTGTGCCCCGATGTGCGCCGCGTCGGGGCGGAAAAGCCATGCCGGAGGGAGACACGCGGAAGGGCAGGGACCGCGTCGGCGGTCCCTGCCCTCGGAGCAGTCGGGTGTGCGTCAGTGTTGCTCGCGCGTCACGATTCCGACCAGTTGTTCCGCTTCCTCACTCTCGGCGGGCTGCGCGGCGGGCTGTGCGGCCGGCGCAACGACGGTGTCGAGGCGTTCGGCACGGGTGCGGCCGCGCCGGCGGAACTCGTAGCCGATCAGGATGAAGGCCAGGGTCACGACACTCAGCCAGAACTGGGAACGCGTGGTGGGCAGCACGGCCATCGCGGCGATCACGGTGCCCATCAGCGCGATGGTCGCGTAGCTGAGCCAGGGGAAGAGCCACATCTTCAGGCCGAGTGACTCCGGATCCTCCGCCTCCAGTTTCCTGCGGAGCGCGACCTGCGAGATGGCGATCATGAGGTAGACGAAGAGCGCCACGGCGCCGTACGAGTTGACCAGGAACGAGAACACGAGATCCGGGGAGACGAACGCCGCGATCACCGACGCGTACCCGATCACCGTTCCGGCGAGGATCGCCCGCCGGGGTACGCCGCCGCCGGACAGCCGGGTGAACATGTGCGGGGCGTCGCCGTTGCGGGTCAGGGCGAACAGCATCCGCGAGGACGTGTACAGCGCCGAGTTCAGGCAGGACAGCACCGCGGTGAGGATGACGACGTTCATGATCGTGGCCACCCCGGGAATGTGCAGCGTCGCGAGGGCCGCCGCGTACGGGCTGACGCCCACCGCCTCCGAGCTCCACGGCACCACCGCGACGACCACGAAGATGGAACCGACATAGAACGTGATGATCCGGACCACGATGGAGCGCATCGCCCGGGCGACCGCCTTCTTGGGTTCCGCGGATTCGGCGGCCGCGATGGTCACGATCTCGGCACCGGTGAAGAACGCCACGCAGGGAACCACCGCGGCGAGCACCGCACCCCAGCCGAGCGGAGCGAACCCGCCGTGACCGACGAGGTTCGCCACCCCGGGGGTCGAGTCCGGCCACAGTCCGGTGATCCAGAGCGCGCCCAATCCGAGGAACAGGACGATCGCGATCACCTTGATCGACGAGAACCAGTACTCGAACTCACCGAACGACCGCGCCGACACGAGATTGGTGCAGGTCAGGATCACGAGCAGGCCGAGGCTGAGAGTCCACAGCGGAGCCGACGGCAGGTAGAGCTGAAGGATGCGACCGCCGGCGATGGCCTCGACGGCGACGACGATGACGAAGAAGTACCAGTACATCCATCCGACCGAGAATCCGGCGCGGTTGCCGAGCGCTTCCCGGGCGTACACGTAGAACGATCCGACCACCGGCCTGGCGACCGCCATCTCCGCCAGCATCCGCATGATCAGGAGGGTGATGACCCCGGCGATCAGAAACGACACGATCGCCGCTGGGCCCGCGCTCTCGATGACGACGCCGCTGCCGACGAACAGTCCGGCGCCGATCACGCCGCCCAGGGCGATCAGGTTCATGTGCCGCTTCTTCAGGCCCTTTCCTAGACCGGAGTCCTCGGATTGGGCCGGGGGTGGTGTTGAAGTCACGTTTTCCTCCACTGTGCGCTGACCGCAATCGTCAGGTCGCCATCGCGATCCGCGGTCGGATCGTCGGCGGTTGGAACGGAGATCAGTGCCGGCGGAGAGGGGGAGACGATCCGCCGCGAACTGAACTGGTTGTGTGATGCAGACCACTGTATGGAGGGTGCGGTGGGCGGCACAGTGCCAGTTCTCGAGCGCCTCTGAGGTCCAGATCGTCACAGAACGGTCAAGTGCGCCCGCGCCACTCCGACGCGGGCGCACCCGGGACTACCGGCCGGTGCCGCGACCTCGTGTCCGTGCCAGTGGGAGCAGCGGCCGCCAGGGCCAGTGCTGCCCGAGGCTGCGCCGCGCACGCACGAATCCGAGACCGAGTACGAGTCCGAAGATCAGATGCCCGATCAGCGACAGCGCCAGCGTCGTCGGCGTGAGCGGAAACATCTCCTGCTGCCCGTTCGGCGACAGGGCTACCGTGGCGATGAGCCCGGCCCACACCGGGAACACCGCGAAGCCGACGAAGGCGAAAAGTATTGCGCGACGCGACAGATGCTGGAGTCCGACGGCGAGGGCGAGGATGAAGGATCCGATGCCGATTCCCCCGCCGTCGCCGAAGTAGCGCCACACGTAGCCGACGATCGCGCCGGTCCGGGTGTCGGTGCCCGAGTGGAGCCAGGTGCCCATCTTCGGGATGAAGTCACCCCACAGGCCGAGCAGGTAGACGGTGTCGAGGCGGAAGGCGTCGTAGGCCAGGCACGCGAACATTCCCCAGCCGAGTCCGAGGCCGACGATGCGGTCGATCGGGTGCGGAGCGAACACGCACAGCACGACGAGGGTGACCGTCAGCGGGATGATCACCAGTGCGCCAGTGGTATTCATCGGCATGATGCCGAACACCTGCGCCGAGATCGCCAGCAGCGGCAGGGCCGCGAGCGCGAGGTACATGAAAATCCGGGCGAAGGTCCAGTGATGCCGGACCGTCGTCGGGACGGTTACGGGTGCGGGCGCGCCCGGCGGGTCGTGTTCGTGGACGTCGGGAACGGTGGGGCCGGGGATACGGGGCATGAATACGGGTTCCTTTCGGTCGAGAGTGCTTCTCTCTCCGTGCTTTCGGGTTCGGACCTCCCAAGAGTCCGTTACCCGCCCGGTATTCGAATAGTCCCCCAAGGGGTGGAGGCAGCCACCCCGGTCCTGTTCGTGATCGCCCCGGCCGTCACCCCGCTGGGCGCCGTCGCCTGCTACATGTGGCGATCAGTGTGTGATGGCGGTGGTGGCCGTGTCGTCGTCGATGTCGTCGGGGTGGGCGCCGCCGGGATGCCCGGTGTTGATGAGGGCGAAGGCCACGACGGCGGCGAGGACGAGGACGCCGCACGCCCACCAGAGGCCGATCGAGAAGCCGTGGACCATACCCTCCAGTTTCAGGAGTTCGCCTGCCGCGGGAGTGGTGACGTCGGCTGCGTGGGCGGTGATGTACGCGGCGGTCGCGCTGGTGGCGATGGTGTTGAGCAGGGCGGTGCCGATTGCGCCGCCGACCTGCTGCGAGGTGTTGACCATCGCGGAGGCGACGCCGGCGTCGCGTGGGGACACTCCGTGGGTGGCCAGGCTCATCGCGGGCATGAACGCGGTACCCATGCCGAGGCCCATCAGGAACAGGCCGGGCAGGACTACCGCTGCGTACGGGCTGTCGACTGTCATTCGGGTCAGGATGACCAGTCCGGCGGCGGCGACCAGAAAGCCGGGCGTCATCAGCAGCCGCGGCGCGACTCTGGTGGTGAGGCGGGCACCGATCTGGGTCGATCCGATCATCATCCCGACGACCATGGGCAGGAACGCGACACCGGCGACGACGGGGCTGTAGGCGAGCACCACCTGCAGGTAGAACGTCAAGAACAGGAACGTGCCGAACATGCCGATCACGGCGAGCGCCAAAGACAGGTATGCCCCGCCCCGGTTGCGTTCGAGCACCACTCTGAGCGGTAGCAGTGGTGCGGCCACCCGGCTTTGTACCACCGCGAATGCGGTCAGCAGCACGACGGCCGCGATCAGGACCGCGATGGTCACGCTGTCACCCCAGCCGTCGGTGGCGGCGTGGCTGAACCCGTACACCACGGCCGCGAGTCCCGAGCTCGCCAGAAGCGCGCCGGGGATGTCGAGGTGGGCCGGGTTGCGTCCGCCGGCGGGTTCGCGGATCTCCCACACGGCGCCCGCGACTGCGGCGAGGGCGAAGAAGATGTTGATGAACAGCGTCCACCGCCAGTTCAGGTATTCGGTGAGGACGCCGCCGAGGATCAGCCCGATCGCGGCGCCGCCGCCGGAGATGGCGCCGTAGATGCCGAACGCCTTGGCGCGTTCCTTGCCCTGGGTGAACGTCACTGTCAGCAGTGACAGCGCGGCCGGGGCGAGCAATGCGCCGAATGCGCCCTGTAGGGCGCGGGCGCCGATCAGCATTTCGGTGCTGACGGCGGCACCGCCGAGCGCCGATGCGGCGGCGAACCCGATCAGCCCGACGATGAACGCGCGTCGCCGGCCCCACATGTCGGAGATCCGGCCGCCGAGTAGCAGGAGCCCACCGAAGGCCAGGGCGTACGCGGTGATCACCCATTGCCGGTTGGCGTCGGAGAAGCCGAGGTCGGCCTGCGCGTGCGGGAGCGCGATGTTGACCACCGTGCCGTCCAGCACCACCATCAGCTGTGCCAGGCAGATGAAGATCAGTGCCTTCCATCGGCGCGGATCGAGTTCCTGATCGGTGTTCGTCATGTGCTCATCTCACGGTAGAAGCAGGTCGGGGCGGATCCGTTGCCGCAGTCGGGCGGCGCACGGATGTGGGCGCCCGAAATGGGGAGGCGGGCGGAGCAATAGCTGACGGACGCTCGCGTTCTCTATTTTGAGAGGCTAGTCTTCACTCGGTAGGGAACGCAAGCGTTCACTGGATGCCCTCACCGTCACGGGAGGGTCGGAAGGACCGGGTGCGACATGGCCCTCTCGACGAGCAGCAGCGAGCCTCTCACCGCGCCGCCCCAACGTAAGCGCGGTGCCGCGCTGCACGATGCGATCTTGACGGGTGCGTTCGCGGAGTTGTCACAGGTCGGGTATCGCGCGTTCTCGATCGAGTCCGTCGCCGCCCGCGCGGGCACCGGCAAGGCCAGCATCTACCGACGTTGGCGCACCAAGCAGGAACTCGTGCTCGACGCGATGAGCGCGCTACTGCCCACGCCGGCACAGAGTGGGATCGATCCCGTTCTCGACGAGTCCACGACCACCGGTGATGCGCTGCGGCAGGTGGCCCGCGCGATCGCTCGGACCCTCGACAGCCCGGCGGGTCGAGTGATGCGTGCGGTGAAATGCGAGGCGGTCACAGATCCCGAACTCGCTTCCGCCATCGACGAACGTTTTCAGGCGCCGGGGCGTGCGGGGCTGCTCGCGCTGCTGCGCCGCGGTGTCGATCGGGGCGAGGTGCGCCCCGAGGCGGTCACCCCGCTCGTCGCCGGTGTGCTCCCCGCCCTCCTCGCCCATCGCATCCTGCTGCAGCGTGAACCGGTCAGCGAGCGCGACCTCGTCGACATCATCGACACCGTCATCATCCCGCTCGTCGCTGCACCTCCTGCGGCGCCCCGGTAGGTGCCATCGGAGTCGTCATGGACTCCACGGAGTCGCGCGACTACCCGTGCGCTCCGGCACGCGCGAGAACCAGCATGCGTTCTTCGATGGTGGCGCGCACGGGTCGGATGTCGGCTGAGATACCGGCCGACGCCAGCACGGATTCGATCGTCGCCGGATCCGTATCCGGGACGCGGATCGCACGACCGGACAGGATTACGGGTACCCCGGCATCGTTCAGTGCCGCGAATGCCTGTGCCCAATCCGAAGTGTGCACCGCAACCGCGCGCGTGTCGCCGATGATGTCGTCCTCGCTGCCGGCACCGACGAGTTGCCCGGACGACATCAGCAACAGGCGATCGCACTGCTGCGCTTCTTCCATGTAGTGGGTGGTGACCAAGACGCCCACGCCTTTGTCGGCCTGGTGCCGGATCGTGTCCCACAATCGTGCGCGGGACAATGCATCCACGCCGGAGGTCGGCTCATCCAACACCAGCACGCTGGGTTCGTGTGCCAGGGCCACGACGAACGCCACCTGTCGTTGCGTGCCGAGTGCCAGGGCTCTGACGAGTGTGTTGCGCACATCGTGGAGTTCGGCAGGAACGCCGGGAACGGGGACACCGTAGGCCTCGGCGCTGAAGGACAGGTTCTCTTCGACGGTCAGATCGCGGTAGAGACCGAGGTTCTGGGGCACGTAACCCATGCGCGCCCGCCGTTTTCGGTCCGGCGGGCCACCGAGTAACTCGACCGCACCGTCCGTTGTGGCCAGCAGACCCAGGAGCATCCGTATCAGCGTGGTCTTCCCGGCACCGTTGGCTCCGAGCAGACCGACCACCTCGCCGGGGGCGACCGTCATCGACATCGAGTCGACGGCCGTGAAGTCACCGAACTTCCGGGTCACCGAACGCGCCTGCAGGACCTCACCGGTCATGACGTCGTTGCCTTCCGCCGACGTGCCATCGACAGCGCGATGACAATGTCCTCGAGGTCCGGTGTCACGGCCGCCGCGCCGGCGGCGGGATGTCCGTCCTCCCAGTACTCGTGACGCTCTCGGCCGCGGCGCCACGACCACTCGGGTCTCACGGGCTCCGCTGCGGAGGTGATGGTGCCGGTGAATCCGGCACGCACCTCGTCGTAGGTGCCCTGGGTCAGGATCTGGCCGGAGTCCAGGACGACGAGATGCCCGGCCCGCTCGGCCTCGTCGAGGTACGTCGTCGACATCAGCACGGCCGCGCCGTCAGCCGCGGCCTCCGAGATCATTCGCCACAGGTCGATGCGGCTCACGGGGTCGACGCCGGTGCTCGGCTCGTCCAAGATCAACAACTTGGGTCTGTGCAGCATCGCCATCGCCGCACCCAGTTTGCGTCGCATCCCTCCCGACAACGCCGAAGCAAGTCGGTCCGCTGCAACACGCAGTCCGGCCCGGTCGATGAGTTCCTCGCGCCGCTCGGCCAATTCGTTGCCGCCCAGTCCGTAGATGCCGCCGACGAAATCCATGTTCTGCCGAACGGTGAGAGCCGCCCAGCTACCCGGGCCCGCGCAGAGAAACCCTATTTCGTGCTTCCCCGGGGCATGAACTGTCCCGGTTCGGGGGACGACCTCCCCGACGAACGTCCGCAACAACGTGGACTTCCCCGCTCCGTCTCCCCCGACCAACGCCACCACCTGGCCGGCCGAGACGCCGATACTCACACCGTCGAGGGCAGTTCGATCGCCGAAACGAACAACGACCGACTCGGCCGCGGCGATCATCCGGCGTCCGCACCGGTCGGATCGGCCGATTTCGAAGCCTCCGGTGCCGCCTTCAGCTTGGAGACATCGGGCGCGAGATCTCGCCGGAAACGGAGCGTCGACCCGGTGAAGACCACGGTCGCCATCACGGCCAGCACGCCCAACGGCAACCACAGCGACGAAATCGGCGCATCACGCAGCATGACGCCCTGCGAGATCATCGTGAAATAGGTCAACGGAAGGAGGTAACCGATCCAACGAACCCCGGCCGCCATCGCATCGAGCGGAAAAATCATGCCGGACAGAAGAATCTGTGGCATCAGGAACAAGAAGGCAGTTTGAATCGCTTGTCCGGTCGTCTGCGAGATCGTCGATATCAGCACACCGAGACCGAGCACGACAAACAGGAAAAGCGCGGCGCCCAACGCAAACACGAGAACATTGCCGTTGAACGGCACACCGAACAGCACCATACCCAGCACCGTCACGACGGTCATATCCAGTGCTGCGAGCAGAAAATACGGCACGATCTTGCCCAGAATCACCTGACTCGGCCGGATCGGCATGACCGCGAGTTGTTCGAGGGTCCCCGCCTCACGCTCACGAACCAGACCGATGCTGGTGACGATCGTGCCGATGAAGGTAAGGATCAAGCCGATGATGGCCGGTACCATCACCCACGACGTCTTCAGGTCGGGGTTGAACAACACTTCGGTTCTGACCTGATTACCGAACTTGTTCAGAATCGACACCGTCGACTGGGCAGCGAACAGATTCGAGCCGTCCACCAATGCCGTCGACTGCTCAGCCGGGGTCGGCCCGGTCACTATCGCGACATCGACCTTGTTCTCTCGCAACAAATCCGTCGCCTGCGCGGTCGAGTCGTCAACGTTTGTCGCCGTCACATCGAAGAACGGCGGCAACGACTGGCTCACCTGCTGAGCCGAGGGGCCCACGACTGCCGTTTCGACCGAGGAGACATAGAAGTTGGCCGCATAGCCGAAGATCACGAGCAGTAGAAGTGGTAGCGCGATCAACATCGCCAATGTGCGTGGGTCTCGCCGGAGTTCGCGAAATTCCTTGAGAATCATGGCGCGCATATTCGATGCTAGGCACGCCGAGTGGTCGAGGTCAACAGTTGATGAATTGAAGCGCCGAGGGGTGTGGGGGCGAGAATCGTTAACAGCGAAACGCGTTCGGCACCGTCCGCATGGGGCTGGATCGCCGGCACGTCCGTGCGTTACGCGCCTACCTCACCACCCTTCGGAGGGCGAGATTCCGAGGCTAGCCTGCGTCCTGCTGCGCCGCGAGTTGCACTCTGATCCGCGCGGTGGCGTCGAGGAGTGATTCGTTGTTGACGGTGGCCGCTGCGTCGGCGTCGTGATCCCGCCCGGCATCGACGAGACGCTGCTGGAACGTCCACAACGAGTCGTCCTCGCCGGTATCCATCGTGCCCGCGGCGCCGACGATCTTGTACGCCCGGCACTGCTCCCACAGCATGCGGATCGTGTTGACGAGTACGGGGTTCTCGGACGCCTCGTACAGAATGCTCAGCAGGGCCTCGTCGTGGTCGAGGCAGGCCACGACACGGTGCTCGGCGATGGCGGCCCGCATCAGATCGAACTCCTCCTGCATCCGTGCCGTGTCGCCGGGGGTGATCCGCGCGGCGCCGAGCCGGGCGGCCTCCACCTCGAGCAGTCGGCGCACGTCGTAGACATGCAACAACTCGGCGAGGGTCAGGCCCTTGACCACCGCTCCCTTGTGCGGTGACCGTTCGGCCAATCCGGCTTCTTCGAGTCGGCGGATCGCCTCGCGGACCGGCATGACGCTGGTTCCGACCTGTGCGGCGATGTCGCGGATACGCAAGCGTGAACCCGCAGGCAGATCGCCGTTCATGATCGACTCGTGGATCATCTCGTAGACCTGATCGGTCAGCAGCGAGGTATCGGCACGCTTGGATATGGCCACAGCTCAAATATAGGCGTCACGGCCGAGAGCGCCCGCCAGTCCGAAGTTGCCGGCTCGGCGGCGGGAGTTCTTCCTGCGGTCGGATTCGGTCAGGCCGCCCCACACGCCGTACGGCTCACCCGAGGTCAGGGCATGCCGACGGCACGGTTCGACGACGGGGCAGGCCTGGCAGATCCGCCGGGCCTGCGCCTCGCGCCGGACACGGGCAGAACCGCGTTCGCCCTCGGGTGAGAAGAACATCGACGTCTCGGCTCCGCGGCACGCGGCGCGACGCCGCCAGTCACCGGAATCTCGGGCGGTTGGTGCAGTGGTGTCGTTCGGCACGAGAGTCCTTCGCTACGTCGTCGCTGCGGATGGCGGACCGGCGTGCGCGGCCCTCTCGCTCAGTGTCGTCGCTGATCGCGCGGCAGAACCCGGGCATTCACCTAGTCCTACCTAGGCACGCGACGGCTGGGTTCGAGCGCGGTGGTCAGCCCAGTTCGTAGACGCGGCCGGTGTGGATGCCGTTGACCGATTTGACGAAGGCGCGGGCGACGTCGGCAGCGGGGACGGGTGCGAATCCGGGGAAGTAGTCGCCGTAGACGTCGAGTGCCTCGGTGACCACGCTCGGGCTGACCGCGTTGATGCGGATGCCGCGGGGCAATTCGTCGGCGGCGGCACGGACGAACGCTTCGAGGGCGCCGTTGACGGTGGACGCGACCATCCCCGAGCGGATGGGTTCGCGGGCCAGCACGCCCGTGACCAGTGTGAAGGAGCCGCCGTTCGCGACGAAGGGCAGACCTCGCAGGACCAATTCGATCTGTCCGAGCAGTTTGTCGTCGAATCCTTGCCGGAAGTCGTCGGTGGTGGTCTCGCTGAAGGCGGGGAACGGGGTGACGCCCGCGGTGCTGACCACCGCGTCCACCTTTCCGACCTGTTCGTACAGGGCCGTGACGGACCGGGCGTCGCGGATGTCGACGTCCACCGCGCTGGAGCGGGATGCGACGACCACCTCGTTGTGGGGTGTGAGGGCATTCACCACCGCGGTGCCGATGCGGCCGGTGCCGCCGATCACGAGGATCTTCACGAGATGACCTTTCGTTCGTGTGCTGCGACCAGCGGTGTCGACCGACGGTCCGGTGTGTTGCCGACGACGGCGGCGGGTTCGACGACGAATCCGGAGTCGGCGAGGGCGGCGTCGAGTTGTTCGGTGTGAAATCCGCTGCGGACTGCCCACGCGTAGCTGGCCAGTGCCAGCGCGATGACGACCAGCAGGTCCCAGGAATCGGCGAGCGGCGGTTCGGCGAGCGGACCGAATTCGCCGTAGTAAGAGATCAGCAGCGTTGCCAGGAGGGTGACGATCAGCCAGACGCCGGCGTCGAGGTGACGGCGGCCGACCGGGGAGCTGACCACCCGCAGCGCGAGCACGAAGGCCAGCAGTGTGGCGGTCATCGCCGCGAAGTAGACCGGGAACGACCAGCTTCCCGCGCGCTGGATCTCGGTGGTGTTCATGAACCAGCCGCCGCGGGAGCTGATGTAGATCCACGCCATGAGGAACACGGCGGAGACGGACCACCCGGCGGGACGGCTGACCCAGCCGTGGTTCACCGAGGTGTAGGCGCCGTAGATGCTGACCCCGGCGAACGCGATGACCAGAAGCTGTGCCAGCGAGGCGAATCCGGCGGCGTACACGATGAACAGGCCCGCGGCGTAGCCGGCGGGCGCCCAGAAGCCCATGGCAGGCAGCCGCCAGGTGCGGTCGGCGTGCGGCGCCGTCTTGCGGAGTACCGGCGCGATCGCGCTGCCCATCAGGTAGCTCAGGACCAGGCAGACCGACACCACCGACACCAGCTGGTACCAGCTTGGGAACGGCAGCATGAAGAGGGCGCTGACCACGATGGCGACGACGAGCGACACCCAGGGGATGCCGTAGCGGTTCACCTTGGCCAGGCTCTTCGGCGCGTACTTGTCGATGCCGAACGCGAACGACGCCCGGGCGGCGGACCCGAGAGTGACCCAGCCGTTGCCCGCCGGGGAGATGGCGGCGTCGACGAGCAGCACGGTGGCGAAGGCGCCGAATCCGGCGGCGCCGAGCGCCTGGAACAGCGGTGCCGAGGCCCAATCGCTGGTTCGCAGCGCCGTCCAGTCGCCGGCGGAGATGCCGGCGTCGGACCAGTCGAGGGCGCCGAGGAAGCCGATCTGCAGTCCGATGTAGACGACCATCGGGATGAGGATGGAGAGAACGATCGCCAACGGGATGTCGCGCTTGGGGTTTCGTGCCTCACCGCCGTAGTCGAGGACCTGCCGGGAGCCGAGGTAGCCGAACGCGATGCCGCCGATCGCGAGGGCATGGACGATACCGCCCGCGCCGGTGGGGAAGAATCCGCCGCCGACGGTGAGGTTGCTCGACCGGAACGCGAAGAACAGCAGGATGAACGTGAGGCACGGGACGACGAGCTTCCAGATCGTCACGTACGTGTTCACCTTCGCCAGCAGTTTCACGCCGAACAGGTTGAGGACGAAGAACATCGCGAGAATGCCGATACCGCAGAGGATCCCGTTCGGCCAGGCGAGGATGGTGGTGCCCTGCTCGACCTTCACCAGGCCGAGGTGCGGGAACCGGCCGCCGAGGTAGGTCAGCACGGCCTGGGCTTCGATGGCGGGCAGGCAGACGGTGCCGATCCAGTATCCCCAGCCGGTGATCCATCCGGCGAAAACACCGTGGGAGAGAGCGGGATAGCGCACGATCCCACCCGATCTCGGGAACATCGTGCCCAGTTCGATCCACGTCAGCGACACGACCACGAAGAGGACCGCGCCGAGGACCCACGACAAGATGGCGGCGGGGCCGGCGACCGACGCCGAGGACAGCACCGCGAACAACCAGCCGGAGCCGATCTGTGTGCTGACCCCCAGCAGCGTCAGCTGCCAGAGTCCGAGACTTCGCTTCAGTTTGTGGTCGGGAGCGTCCGAAGGACCGGGCGCCGAAGGTGAATCCGGTAATGTGCTCATGTGAATCCTCCTCGGGATTCAGGTGCCCGCTCTCATTGGCGTGAGGTTTCGGCGGGCGCGGGGCAGCTGTGTCCGGGGGTCGGTCTCCTCGCGAGAGGAGACCGACCCCGTCCCCGGTGGTAGCGGAAAACGGCTAGGGCGTCGGTGTGAAGACGATGTCGTGCCAGCCCTTGTGGGCCTGTCCGGTGATGTCGGACATCACGTGCTTGACGTTGGTGTATTCGTCGAACGAGTACGTGGACATGTCCTTGCCGAATCCGGAGGCCTTGTAGCCGCCGTGCGGCATCTCGCTGATGATCGGAATGTGGTCGTTGACCCACACACAGCCGGCCTGGATCTCGCGAGTGGCACGCTGGGTCCGAAAGACGTTGCTCGACCACGCCGAGGCGGCCAGACCGTAGGGGGTGTCGTTGGCGAGGGTGATGGCCTCGTCGTCCGTGTCGAACGGCAGGACCACCAGGACGGGTCCGAAGATTTCCTGCTGGACGATCTCGGAGTCCTGCGCCGCATCGACGATCAGCGTCGGCTCGTAGTAGGCGCCTTCGGCCGGGGTGTGCTCCGGGATCCGGCCGCCACGAACCACTTTCGCTCCGGTGTCGCGGGCGCGGTCGACCATCGCGGCCACCTGATCGCGCTGCTTGATCGAGATCAGCGAGCCCATGTCGGTGGCCGGATCGTCGGCGGGGCCGACGCGGACCCCGTCCATCAGTGCCGCGACGCGCTGGACGAAGTTCTCGTACAGGGGCCGCTGGACGTAGGCGCGGGTGGCGGCCGTGCAGTCCTGGCCGGCGTTGATCAGGGCGCCGGCGACGGCGCCTCGGGCGGCCGCCTCGACGTCGGCGTCGTCGAATACGACGAACGGTGCCTTGCCGCCGAGTTCGAGGTGCACGCGCTTGACGCTGCCCGCTGCGGTCGCGGCGACCTGCCTGCCGACGGGAGTGGATCCGGTGAAGGAGACCATGTCGACGTCGGGGTGTTCGACCAGCGCCTGCCCGACGACCCGTCCGGCGCCGGTGACGATGTTGATCACGCCGTCCGGAATGCCTGCCTCGCGGGCGGTTTCGGCAAAGAGCAGCGAGGTCAGCGGGGTCAGCTCGGACGGCTTGAGGACGATGGTGTTGCCTGCGGCGACAGCGGGCAAGATCTTCCAGGCCGCCATCTGCAGCGGGTAGTTCCACGGCGAGATCGACCCGACCACCCCGATCGGCTCGCGCCGGATCGACGAGGTGTGCTCACCGGAGTACTCCCCCGCAGCCTTGCCCTCGAGGTTGCGGGCGGTGGTGGCGAAGAAGGTGACGTTGTCGATCACGCCGGGGATGTCGAAACCGTCGGCGAGTTTGATCGCCTTGCCACCGTTGCGGCTTTCGAGGGCGGTCAGTTCCGCACTGCGGGTGCGCAGGACCGCGGCCCAGCGGAGCATGATGTCCGACCGTTCGGCGGGGGTGGTGCGGGCCCAGCCGGGGAAGGCGGCGCGGGCGGCGGCGACGGCGTCGTCGACGTCCCCGGTGGTCGCGGCCAGTCCGGTGGTGATGGTCGCACCGGTCGACGGGTCGACGATCGACAGTTCCGTCTCGGAGCCACCGTGCCGGCGCTTCCCGGCGATGAACTGCAGCTTCTCGTGGGTGGTCATCAATTCTCCAGATCGAGTTGGTCGAGTAGTTGCCGGGCGTCGTCGCCCTCGGTCTCCGGGCCCCACAGGTCGCCGAGGGTGTAGCCGCGGGGGAAGGGATCGTCCGCCTCCAGCACGTACTGGTTGAAGCCGGTGATCCAGCCGCGACCGCTGACCGACGGCAGCACGGCCCGGTGGGGTCCGACGTCGGTGATGTCGGTGAGCGTGCCGGTGAACGTGGTTCCCAGCAGGCTCTCGTGAACGAACTGTTCCCCGAGTGCCAGTTCACCGCGCGCGTGCTTGGCGGCCATCCGGCCACAGGTGCCGGTGCCGCACGGCGACCGGTCCAGTGCCCCGGTCCACGTCGTGGGGTCGTCGAGGTCGACGGTGCCGTTCGGGAGGACGACGGTGTTGCGGCCGGAGACCCCCGGCGTGGGCGACGGGCCGTGGATCATCGTCAGCGCGACGTGGTCGATGTCCGGATTGAACGGGTGCCGGACCGTGACATCGCGTTGCGCGACCGTGCGGAGCACGGCCCCGGCGCGGGCCAGGTCCTTCGCCGCGCCGGGCACCAAATCCACCCCGAGATCGGCTGCCTTGGCCTGCACGAAGAACTGTCCGCCGAAGACGATGTCGACCGGCACGGTGCCGTAGCCGGGCAGCTCCAGCGGATGGTCGATGGCCACCGCGAAGGCGGGCACGTTGTCGAAGGTGACGCGCACGACCCGGCCGCCGGCGATGTCGGCGCGCACGTGCACCACCCCGACCGCGGTGTCGACCTTCAACTTCGTCACCGGCTCCTGCACCGGCAGGGTGCCGGTTTCCAGGAGCGCGGTGACCGCACAGATGAGGTTGCTTCCGGACATCGGCCGGAATCCCCCTTGCTCGAGCACCACCATGCCGAAGTCGCTGTCCGGGTTGACCGGGGGCAGCACGAGGACGGCGCACAGTCCGGGATAGCCGCGCGGCTCGTGCAGCAACAGCAGTCGCAGATCGTCGAGGTGTTCGCGGCAGTACTGCAGCCGGTCGGCCATGGTGGCGCCTTTGACGTGCAGGTGGCTGCCGATCAGCACCCGTCCGGGTTCGCCAGCGGCGTGGACGTCGACGGCGTTGATGGTTTGCCTGGGGATCACGGTCTCGTCCTCCGGGTCTCGTTCTCGGCGACCGGTTCTAGTTCTCGACGACGGTGACGTCGGCCGCGACGAGGAGGCGGCGGAACTCGTCCCGGTACTCCGGCGCCAGGGGCAGCACCGGGCGGCGGGTCGGGCCCGCGTCCTGGCCGACGAGCTCGAGGCCGGTCTTGATAGCGCAAGCGTAGTTGTGCGATTCGAGGAATTCGCAGATCGGGAAGATCTTCGACCACAGCTCCCGGGCGACGGCCAGGTCGCCGCGCACGGCGAGCGCGTCGTAGAAGTCCGCGCACAGTTGCGGGATGACGCTCGCGGTCCCCCACACCGATGCCTTCGCGCCGGCGGCGAGCCCGGCGAACGAGAGGGTGTCCCAGCCGTTGAGGGCGGTGATGTCCGCGGCGTGGTTGTGCAGCACGGACGCGAACTTCGCCGCGTCACCGCCCGTGTCCTTGTACGAGTTGACCCGGGTCTTGCGCGCCAGTTCCGCGAACTGCGCGGGGGCCAGGTCCACGCCGGTGGCGGAGGGGAGGTTGTAGTACATGATGTCGATGTCGACCGCGTCGGACACCGCGGAGTAGTGCGTGAGCAGCTCGTCCCAGGACGGGGTGTCGTAGAACGGCGGCACGATCATCACCGCGGCCGCGCCGGCGTCGGCGGCGTGCTTGCTCAGTTCGACGGTTTCGGCGGTGCTCAGCGCGCCGGTGCCGGCGACGACGGGAACCCGTCCGGCGGCGGCCTCGATGTACAGCTCCGTTGCCCGCTTGCGTTCGTCGGTGGTCAGCGTCGTGAATTCGCCCGTGCTCCCGCCGGGGACGAGGCCGTTGATGCCGGCGCCGATGATGTGCTCGGCCTGACGCTTGATGCCGTCCGGGTCGACGGCCGATCCGTCGGCGGTCAACGGGGTGACTACCGCGGCGAGGATTCCGCTGAACTGCGTGCTCATGAATTGTCTCCTTGTGGGTCGGGGTGGTCGGAGTCGCCGATGATCGAGACGACTTCTTCTGCGCTGCTTCGGATGTGGCGGGCCACTTCGGCCCGGATGGTGTCGGTGTTCCCCAGCTCGATGACCTCGACCAGCCGTGCGTGCATGGCGAGGTCGCGGTCGGGGTCGTAGCGGGCGGCGTGGTCGACCGTCATGGCCATGCGGATCTGTGCCGCGACGAGGGGCCAGATCTTGATCAGCATCTCGTTGCCCGAGGCGACCCACAGGGTGCGGTGGAAGTCGAGGTGCGTCAGGTCGGACGCCACCACGTCGCCGGTGGCGATCGCGGTTCTGTGGTCGTGGAGTGCGTGCCGCAGGGTGTCGAGTCCGCCGCGGGTGGGGTCGGCGGCCAGCCGGAGCGCCGCCGTGGTTTCGAGCGAGACCCGGACCTCGGCGAGATCGAGCAACGCGTGCGGACTGGTCTGCGCCACCCGAATGCCCTTGTACGGCTCCTGAATCAGGGTGCCCTCGTGGATCAGCACGTGTACCGCCTCACGGAGGGTGGGCCGGCTGACGCCGAGTGCCGCGGCGAGTTCGACCTCCTTGATCCGCTGGCCCGGTTGCAGTTCGCCCGTCAACAGGGCCCGGCGGATCGAGTCGGCCACTTCCTCCCGGCGCGTGCCGCTGCTGACCGGTTGCAGGCCCCGGACAATGCTCGTGTCGGCGGCCGGTTGTGTGATCGTCATGGCAACGGTTCCCCTTCTCCGAGAGTCTGCGGCGGTAGGTCGATCAGGCGCGGCGCAGGGCGCGACGAGTGAGGAATCGATTGGGCGAGATCGACGCGGCGATTTCCGGAACTCGTTGGTGCAGAATGGAGTCTGCGACGATCTCGGCGGTCCCGGGTGCCAGCGTCAACCCGAGCATGCCGTGTCCGGAGGCGATGTAGGCGTTGTCGAGGTTGCCGAACTTGCCCACGATCGGCAGGCCGTCCGGCGTCATCGGCCGCAACCCGGCCCACGGTGCCGCGGCTCCGGGTGGATTGTCCCAGCCGACGAAGTTCTCGGCTGCCGCCCGCTGGATGGCGGCGACCCGGGTCTGGTTCACGCTCTCCTCGAAGCCGCCGAATTCCATGGTCCCGGCCAGCCGGATCATGCCGTTCAGTGGGGTGACCGCGACCCGGGCGTCCTCGAGCGTCAGTGACGTCTTCAGCTGGATCGGCGCGGGGCTGTAGTCGACGCTGTACCCCTTGCCGGGGCGGATCGGCATCGGAGCGCCGAGTTCCTTCGACAGCGGACCACTCCACACGCCGGCGGCCAGCAGCAACGCGTCGCCCGCGATCTGTTCCCCGGCGTCGGTGAGTACCCCGGTCACGGTGGTGCCGCGGCGCTGGAACTCGCGGACCCGGGTGTTCTCCCGGATCTCGACACCCAGTTCCTCGCAGCGCTTGACCAGGGCGCGCGTGAGCGAATCCGGCTCGAGCTGGCGGTCGTCGGCGAAGAACAGGCCGTGCTTGATCCGATCGTTCAGCGCCGGTTCGGTCTCCCGCACGCCGTCACGGTCGAGGTGGGTCGGGTGCATGCCGAAGCCCTCGAAGATCTTCAGGGAGCCGCAGTGCTCCTCGTAGCGCTCCCGGGTCTCGAAGGCCAGCAGCACACCGGCCTTGTGCATCTCGAAGTCGATGCCGTCCCGGGTGTATTCGTCGAGCAGGTCGTTCGCGTCCGACGCCAGGCGCAGGTGCGTCTCCAGCCCGAAGCGGAAGTCCCGGGCGGTGCAGTGCCGCGCCATGGTGAGCATGAATTTGAGGAAATCCGGTGCCACGGAAGGCTTCACGTATAGCGGGCTGTCGGGCTTGAGCATCCACCGGAGCCCCTGCAGGATCACGCCGGGTGCCGGGACCGGCCCGCTCTCGGCCAGCGCGATCTTCGCGGCGTTGCCGTGCGTGGCGGCCGACCCCGCGGTCCTGGCCTCCAGCACGACGACCTCGCAGCCGGCCTTGGCGAGACGGTACGCACTCGCCAACGCGACGACACCACCTCCGACAACAACGATTCGCATGATGTCTCGAACCTCCTGACGGCGCCGATCGGCGCTCGGATGCAACCAACGGGTCGCGACGATGTGGAAATTGCAGTTTGTCAGACAATCTGCGCTTGTGATGGGCAACACTAAGCACTGCCGGGCCCGGTGTCAACGGGTGGGCTTCGCCCGTGCGTGACCTGGGAGTCTCTGGACTCGCTCCGCACTCACGGCCGGCGGAGCTCCGCGATTGTCAGGCAATATGCATAATGGGTCCTGGAAAGTTCCCACTGGATCGAGGCGGATCATGGCGAAGTCACAGGTCACGACCGGCGGCGTGACGGCGGCACCGAGCGGTGGCGCCGCGCTGTTGCCGGTTGCCTCGACCACCCGTCGCGACGGCGTCATCGCCGAAATCAAGCGCGCGATCGTGCTCGGCACGCTGCAGCCGGGCGAGAAGCTCACCGAGGCTCAGCTCTCGTCGTCCCTGAGTGTCAGCAGGCCGACCGTCCGCGAGGCCCTCAACCAGTTGGCCCAGGAAGGGCTGCTCGTGCAGGAGCCGTACCGCGGCCTGCGGGTGGCGTCGCTCGACGCGAAGGCACTCCTCGACATCGCCGAGGCGCGCGTCGCGATCGACATGCAGGCGATGACCGCGGTCCTCGCCGACGCGTCCGGACGCCGCCTCGAGGTGGTGATGGACAGCTGGCGCGAGTACGCGCGGCTCGCCTTCGATCCGGACCCTCTCGTCCAGCACGACGCTCACCTGCGATTTCACCGCAGCATCTGGGCGGCGTCGGAGAATTACCTCCTGCTGAAGCTGTGGCCGGTCACCGAGGCCCACATCACGATCGCGCTCGCGCAGGACCAGTTCACCCGGTCGGACCCGCAGCGCGCCTTCGAGGTCCACCAGCGGCTGGTCGACGCCATCCAGACTCGCAACCTCGACAAGATCCGGGCAGCGTTCGTCGCGCACACCATCGACAGTGCCGAGGAATTGGTCGCCCTGATGGCGGCTGCCGAGTCCTCGGACTGACTCTCGGGACACCTCCGACGGCTGTGGCCGCGGAATGACTCCGTCCTCGAAAACCTTCGCAGACCCCTTGCGCTTCGTTTGATCGTCTGACAATCTTACGTAGACGGAAATGCGGCGTAGATCACACCTCGGGCCGCCTTCCGGGCCAGCCGAGCGACGGGAAAGCATCCCGCTTCGGGCGCGAAAGCCGCACCGACCTCGGATTTCGGACACAGTGCCGCCGCACTCACACGGCGCCTGCACCCTGCACACGAAGAGGGCACCTCATGCAAAAAAGCACCAACAGAGTTCTCGCCGTCGCCGGCATCTGCGTCGTCGCCGCGGCCGCCGGCTACTTCGGGGCCGGCCTGAGCAGCGGATCGGCGTCCGGCGGCGCCGGAGGTCCACAGGGTTCGTTCCTCGACGACATCAAGCAGCGCGGGGAGTTGCGGGTCGGCGTGGCGGTTGCCCCGCCGATGACCGTGCAGGGATCCGACGGATCGCTCGGGGGCCCGAACCTCATTCCGCTGCAGGATCTGGCCGATCAACTCGGGGTGGAGTTGAAGCCGGTGGCGGCCGAATGGAAGAACATCGTCGCCGGACTCCAGGCCGATCGCTACGACTTCGCCGCCAACCTCGACTACACCGTCGAGCGGTCGCTGGCCATCCAGTTCACCGACCCCGTCTACGAGTATCAGGGCGTGTACGTGGTGAAGGCGGACTCGCCGCACACCACCGCCGAGCAGATCAGGTCCGACGGCGGTTCCGTCGTCACCGCACAGGGATCGGCACCCGAAAAGGCCGTTCAGGCAACAGGCTTGACCGTCATGCCGGTCGACAACTACTCCAACGCCATCTCCGCCGTCCAGGCCGGCCGGGTGATCGCCGAGTTCACCGATCTGCCGACCGCCGAAGCGCAGACACTCGCCGACCCCGGCCTGAAGATCGTCGTACCCGACCCGGCGATCTACTCCGCGTCGGCCGCATACGGGATCCCCGCCGACACCGACGCGCGCTCTCTGCAGATCGTGAACATCGCCATCGAACGCGCCCGGGAGAGTGGACAACTCACCCGCGCCTACTCGGACGTCAACTACCGCGAGATCGACAATCTCGGCGATCTGGTCAAGAAGTAGGGACGGCTGTCATGAACGGATACGAATTCGACTGGGCCGTCGTCGCCGACGCGTTCCCCCTGATGCTCCACGGCCTCGTCGTCACCCTGGAACTCACGGTGATCACCATCGCGATCAGCATGGTCCTCGCCGTCCCCGTGGCGGTCGCGCGCATGTCGGAGATCGAACTGGTCCGCTGGGGCGCGCAGGCCTACATCGAGGTGTTCCGGTGCACCCCGATGCTCGTCCAGCTCTTCTGGATCTTCTACGCCCTCCCCGCGCTCACCGGCCTGACGATCTCCGGTTTCACCTCGGCGATCATCGCCCTGTCGGCGAATCTGACCGCCTTCATGGCCGAGGCGTATCGGAGCGGATTCCAGGCGGTGCCCGTCGAGCAGGTCGAGGCCGGGCAGATGTTGCGCCTGACGCGGCTACAGCAGCTGCGTTACATCATTGTGCCCCAGGCTATTCGGCAGCAGACGCCGGTGATCCTCTCGCTGAACATCTCGATCTTCAAGGATTCCGCGCTGGTGTCGACGATCGCCGTCGCCGACCTGATGTTCGTCGCCAACACCATTTCCTCGGAGACCTACCGTTCGCTGGAGGTCTTCACACTCGCCGCGGTGATCTACTTCGCGGTCGCCTTCCCGGTCTCCCTGGCCACGAGCAACCTCGAACGACGCATGCAACAGAACTCCGCCCGCGGGGCGACCGGCGGCCAGAACTTCCTCAGCCGCATGATTCCCGGGCGGCGGGTGGCGACCGCATGACGATCACGCACCCCGCCCCCATCGATCGCACGAACCACACCAGAGGCCAGCGATGAAAACCCTCGAATCCACCGCACCGTTCCAGACCGAAATCGGCGAAGTCCTCGTCTCCGCCCGCGGCCTGCAGAAGAGCTTCCACGGCCGCACCATCATGCGCAACGTCGACTTCGACATGCATGCCGGCGACATCACCGTCATCATCGGCAAGAGCGGATCCGGCAAGAGCACCATGTTGCGCGCCCTCGCCGGTCTCACCGACCCCGACGAGGGAACCATCGACTTCGACGGAATCCGGGTCTTCGAAGACCGGCAGCGCACCGAAGCGTGGTCCGACAAGAGCTTTCACGTCGGCATGGTCTTCCAGACGTACACCCTGTGGCCGCACATGAACGTCCTCGACAACCTCACCCTCGCCCCCCGCAAGCGGCTCGGGATGTCTGCCTCCGAAGCACGTGACCGCGCCGAGTCCGCGCTCGCGGAAGTCGGGATGAAGCAGCACATCCTCAGCCGGTGCCCCCAGCTGTCCGGCGGCGAACGCCAGCGCGTCGCCATCGCCCGCGCGTTGATGATGAAGCCGCGACTGCTGCTGTGCGACGAGATCACGTCCGCGCTCGACCCGCCGGTGGCCGCCGAGGTCCTCGAGGTGCTGCGGCGCCTGAAGGCCGAAGAGGGAATCGCCGTCGCGCTGGTCACCCACGACATGGCCTTCGCGTCGAAGGCCGCGGACCGCCTGGTGTTCTTCCAGGACGGCGAGATCGCGGTGAACACCACACCCGAACTCGCCTTCACCAAGTCCGACAACGTCGAGCTCAACAAGTTCATCGACGCAGTCCGGTTCTGACCACTCCACCACCGACACATTCCGACCGAAGGGGAGCAGCCAGACCATGTGCCCAACCCAGCCCACCCGTAGATTCGACGAGCGGATCGTGATCGTCACCGGCGCCGGCGGCGGCATCGGTGCGGCGATCAGCACCCGATTCGCCGACGAGGGCGCCCGCGTGCTCGTGTGCGACGCCGACGACGCAGCCGCCAAGACGGTCGCCGATCGACTCACCGGGCGGGGTCTGCGCGCCGAGGCCCGGGTCTTCGATGTCACCGACCCCGAGGCGTGCACGGCGCTCGCCGCGGACGTCCTGGACAGTCACGGCCGCATCGACGTCCTGGCCAACAACGCCGGCATCAACCGGCGCGGTGACCTGCTGTCGCTGAGCGAGAACGACTGGTCCGCCTCGTTCGCGGTGAACGTCGACGCCATGTTCCACCTGTGCCGCGCGGTGCTGCCGGCGATGATCGAGGCGGGCACCGGCGCGATCGTCAACACCGCGTCCCAGTGGGGCCTTTACCCCGCCCCGGGGCACATCGCCTACAACGTCTCGAAGGCCGCGGTGGTCTCCTTCACCCAGAACCTCGCCCGCGACTACGCCCCGCGGGGTGTCCGGGTCAACGCCGTCTGCCCCGGCGAAATCCACACCCCGATGCTCGAAGCCGGCCTGGCCCGCAAGGGCCTGACCGTCGCCGACCTCGACGAGAAGGTCCCGTTCGGGCGGATCGGCCGCCCCGAGGAGGTCGCCGCGCTCGTGGCCTTCCTCGCCTCCGACGAGGCCCCCTTCATCTGCGGCGCCGCCGTGGAAATCACTGGCGCACAGGCAGTCGCGTGACCGCCCCGCTCGCCGGAAAGGCGGTACTGGTGACCGGGGCCTCCCGGGGAATCGGCGCGGCCACCGCCCGCGCGGTCCACCGGGACGGAGGCGTCGTCGTCGTGCACTACGGGTCGAACAGGCGCGCGGCGAAAACCCTCGCCGAGGAACTCGGTGGCACGCGGGTTCACCTCGTCCAGGGCGACCTCACCGACCCCGCCGACACCCGCGCGGTGTGGGACGAGGCGGTGCGAATGTGCGGGCGGATCGATGTGCTGGTCAACAACGCGGGCGCCTGGATCGCGTCCCCGATCGACGACCAGTCCGCGTGGAGCGAGGGATGGAGCCGCAATTTGGCTCTCAACCTCACCGCGCCCGCCGATCTGACCCGATACGCGATCACCCATTTCCGCGAACACGGCGGAGGTGCCGTGGTGACCGTCGCCAGCCGCTCGTCCCATCGCGGTGACGACGCCGACCACCTGGCGTACGGCGCCGCCAAGGGTGCGGTCCTGGCGTTCACGCGGGGGGTCGCCCGGGGCTTCGCAGGCGAGAACATCCTCGCGTACGCCGTCGCGCCGGGATGGGTGGCCACCGACCTCGCCGGCGACGCGGTGTCCGGCGACGCGGCCGCCGCCCTACCGCTCGGCGAGGTCACCCCACCCGAGGACGTCGCCGAGACGATCGCCTTCCTCGCCTCCGGTCGCGCCCGGCACGCAACCGGAACCACGATCGACATCACGGGGGCGGACTACGTCCGCTGAGCCGTCGACCCGATCAGTACCAGTACTGCCGTCCGCCGACCTTGCGTCCGCGCAGTCCGAGGAGCAGGAGGACGAGACCGACGACGCCGACGATGAGGCCTGCGATCCACAGTGACGAGATCTTGACGATCAAGCCGATGACGATGAGAACCACGCCGATTGCGATCATGGCCAATTCCTTCGTGAGAGTGGGCTCGGGTGGTGCACGACCGTCCGACTCTCGACGGTAGGCCCGGTCAGGCGCTGCACGCCTCGCCCGTGCCGGGTGAAACGCAGCGATCCCTCATTCGAGGAGTGGTGCGGTGATCGGCGCCTCGGGGGCGTGGGTGACCGTGGTGTGCCCGGTCTCGAGGTACTCGGTGACGGCCTGGTCGACGACGGTGTTTCCGCCCTGGATTCCGGCGCCGTGATCTCCGCCCTCGACGGTGACCAGGTTCGCGCCCATGTCGTGGGCGAGTTGCACGCCGCCCAGATAGGGAGTCTGCGGGTCGCGCAGACCCTGCAGGACGAGCGGCGCCGTCGCCAGCCCCCTGTTGCTCAGCGTGGGCAGTGCGGTGACGGGCGGCGCACCGGCGCAGAAGGGCCCGGCGCTGTAGCCGTAGCCGATGAGGTCGAAGAGGTCGCCGGTGACGAAGGTGGAGAAGAGCCAGCCCGGGATGCGGTCCGGGCGGTCGGGGACGCCGTTCTCGTTGCACAGGACGAGCGACTGCATCATCTGAGACTGCTCGATCCGCGCCAACTCCTGCTCCGACAGGTCCTTCATTCCGACGCCTTGGGGTATCGCGCCGACGCCGTCCCGGATCACCCGCGCCATGAGCGGCCAGCCGTTGCGGGCGGGAAGCACCTGACGGGTCATCACGTAGATGCTGGACGACATCTGGGTGTGCGACGGATCGGCGAGGCTGCGCACGAACGCCTCGAACTGGACGCGGGCCGGTCCGGTGAGATCGACCCCGCCGCGGTAGGCGTCGGCGAGGGCTTCGAGGCCGGGCGGCACGTCACCGACCTCGGCGGGCGGAGGCGCGAGGGTGGGGTTGCCGCCGGCCTCCTCGACCACCCGGTCGGACCACCGCTGATAGACCTTCAGCGGCGTGTCACCGAGCCCGTACGTGTCGTCGTGGGCGGCGATCCAGTCCATGAGGTCGTAGAAGCGTTTCTTGTAGCCGTCGTTCTGCTGCCACAGCACGTCGTTCCACAGCCAGTGCTGATCGACGGCGGAATCGAGGACCATGCGACCGGTGTGCTGGGGAAACAGCGTCGCGTAGGTGGATCCGAGGATCGTGCCGTAGGACAGGCCGTAGATGTCGATCACGTCCTCGCCCAGCGCGAGCCGGACCTGATCCCAGTCCCGCGCGGTGTTCTCGGTCGTCAGGTGCGCCGTGGTGCCGGGGGCCGCGGACTCGCATGCGGCCCGCGTGGCGGCCCCGCCGAAGCCGAGACCCAGTGCCGTCGTCTGCTCGGGGGTCAGGGTGCAGTCGACGGCGCCGGCGTACGGGAGCCCGCGCGGTTGCACACCGATCACGTCCCACTGCGCGCGGACGGCGTCGGGCAGGATGTCGGCGAACATGCTGGTCGAGCCGATCGCGTCGCCGCCGGGCCCACCGGGGTTGGTGAACAGGACGCCTCGGCGCGCGCCCGGATCCTCGGCGCGGTGGCGGGTGACGAGCACGTCGATCGTGCCGCCGGCGGGGTCGGCGTAATTGCGGGGAACGGTGACCGAGGCGCACTGATCGGCCGCCGGATCGCGCTCGTACTCGGCCGGGCACGACCCCCAGGCGAGGCCGCCACCCGGAGCCGGCTGCGCGGTGGCGAGCGGTGCGGCCCCCACGGCGACCGCGGCGGCGATGCCGGCGGCGAGAGCCACGAATCGGTGACGGTGTGAGAACGGCGTGTCGTGCAGGTGTCTGTCCATCCCCGGCATATTTCGCGGTCCCCCTCGTAGTCCCGTGTCGTGACGACAGCGGCGCCCGGCGCACCATCGCTCCGCCGCCAGTGTCGCAGACGCGCTGTGGATTCCCGGGTGTGCCGCAGCGGTGCGTGGCAGTTCGGCATGCCGTCAGCGCGATCGTAGAAGAAGTCCCGGACGTCCCCGTACGGCATCGCGGTCGACGGGCGACCGCTGTCCGAATACACCCGTGAGTACTTGTTAACCGCCCGCGGTTAACAAGTACTCACAGGGGCTATGGTGTGCGAGGCCGTCCGTGCGGCCACGATCGGCGAGGGAACCCGGTGTGAATCCGGGACTGACGCGCAACGGTGACGGTCCGAACAGGGCCGGAGTCCGACTGCTCACCGATCGAGTTCGGTGTTCCTCGGCTCCGCGACTGAGCCCTGATGAAGGAGTTCTTCTCGTTATGCGCACGTCCTGGCACCGTCTCGGTGTCACCCTCACTGCCGCCTCGATCCTGCTGCTCTCCGCCTGCTCGTCGACGCCGGACGAACCGGCGTCGGAGGCGGCCCCGGGCGCGTCCGCCTTTCCGATGACCGTCGAGAACTGCGGCCACACCGTCACGATCGACGCACCGCCGCAGCGCGCGGTGTCGCTGAACCAGGGCTCGACCGAGATCCTGCTCTCCCTTGGACTGGCGGATCGGATGGTGGGAACCGCCACCTGGACCGACCCGGTCCGCGAGAACCTGGCCGGCGACAACGCCCGCGTTGCGCGGCTGGCCGACAACAAACCGTCCTTCGAGGTGGTCCTCGACACCGAACCCGATTTCGTGACGGCGTCGTTCGGGGGCACTCTCGGCCCGGGTGGTGTCGCCGACCGCGACCAGTTCGACCAGCTCGGGGTGCCCAGCTACCTCTCCCCGACCGACTGCGTCGACAAGACCGACGAGAGCGTGAACGCCGACGGCGCCCGCACCGAACCGCTGCGCATCGACACCGTCTACAAGGAGATCCGGGAACTCGCCGCCATCTTCGACGTCCGCGAGCGCGGCGAGCGGTTCGTCGCGGAACTGCAGCAGCGCTTCGACGCCGCATCCCGTGAGGTCACGGCCTCCGGGGTGTCGCTGGCGTTCTGGTTCGCCGACACCAGGACCCCGTACATGGCGGGCTGCTGCGGCTCGTCCGGGATCATCACCAACTCGGTTGCCGCGCAGAACATCTTCGCCGACACCACCAACGAGTGGCCCCAGGTGAGCTGGGAGAGCGTGCTCGACCGCGACCCCACCGCACTGGTGCTCGCCGACCTCAGCCGGCGCAGCATCGACGGCGACGCACTCGACAGCAAGATCGCGTTCCTCGAGTCGAACCCCGTCACGCAGCGGCTCACCGCCGTCCGCGACAAGCGGTACATCGTGGTCAACGGCGCCGACCTGAACCCGTCGATTCGCACCGTCGACGGCGTGGAGAAGACGGCGGCCGCGCTGAAGCAGTGGGGACTGGCGCGCTGACCACGACCGCGACCCGACGCGAAAACCGAACGGCACGGGCCGCGTCCGGACCGGCGCTCGGGGTGCTCCTGCTCGGCGCCCTGATGGTGCTGGCCGGGTCCATCGCGGTGGTCATCACCTTCGGTCCCGCCAGCCTGTCGGTCGGCGACGTGTATGCGGTGGTGCTCGAGCACGCGGGTGTCGGCACGTCCGGGGTGAGCCGGATCAAGGACGGCATCGTGTGGGAGCTCCGCCTGCCGCGGACCCTCCTCGCCGCCGTCTGTGGCGCCGGGCTGGCCCTGTGCGGGACGATCATGCAGTCACTGCTGCGTAATCCGCTCGCCGACCCGTTCGTGCTCGGCATCTCCTCCGGGGCCTCGACCGGCGCCGTCGTCGTCGTGGTCCTCGGGCTCGGTGCCGGCGCCGTGTCGCTGTCCGCGGGCGCGTTCGCCGGTGCGGTGATCGCGTTCGTCCTGGTGATGCTGCTGGCGAGCGGTGCCGGTGGCGGCACCTCCCGGGTGGTGCTCGCCGGAGTGGCTGGTACACAGCTCTTCTCCGCGCTCACGTCGTTCATCGTGATCTCCTCCGCCGACGCCGAGCAGACCCGCGGGGTGCTGTTCTGGCTGCTGGGATCGCTGTCGGGCGCCGACTGGACCGACGTCGCCGTGTGCGGCGCGATCACCCTGGCCGGCCTGGTGGTGTGCCTGACGCAGTCGTCGGCGCTCGACGCGTTCACGTTCGGCAACACCGCGGCCGCCGCACTCGGGGTGTCCGTGCGGTGGATCCGCCTTCTGCTGCTCGGGATCACCGCCCTGGTCACCGCGGCGCTCGTCAGCGCGGCGGGCGCGATCGGGTTCGTGGGTCTGGTGCTCCCGCACGCCGCACGGTTCCTCGTCGGCCCCCGGCACAGCCGGCTGCTCCCGACCACCGCCGTGGTCGGGGCGATCTTCCTGGTGTGGGTGGACGCAATCGCCCGCACCGTGTTCGCGCCCCAGGAAGTCCCGGTCGGGGTCGTCACCGCGCTGATCGGCGTCCCCGCGTTCGCGATCATCCTGTTCCGCATGAGGACGAGCCCATGACGCTGCGCGCGCGAAACCTCCGCTGGAGCCGCGGCGGACACCTCGTCCTCGACGGGGTGACGATCGACCCGGCACCGGGCGAGACCATCGGGCTTCTCGGCCCCAACGGGTCGGGCAAGTCCTCACTACTGCGACTGCTCAGCGGGATCGCCGAACCCGACCTCGGCCGGGTCCTTCTCGACGACAATGACATTCGGCAACTCCGGCGACGGCACATCGCCCGTCGGGTCGCGATGGTCGATCAGCATGCCGACACCGAGGTCGACATCACCGTGATCGACGTGGTTCGGCTCGGCCGCATCCCGCACCGCGGGCTGTTCGGCGGCGACGAGTCCGCGGACGCCCGGGCCGTCGAGGACGCGCTCGCGCACACCGGCATGACAGAGCACGCACACCGCTTGTGGCACACCCTGTCCGGAGGCGAACGCCAGCGTGCCCAGATCGCCCGCGCCCTCGCGCAGCAGCCGGACGAGTTGCTCCTCGACGAACCGACCAACCACCTCGACATCCAGCATCAGCTCGACATCCTGTCGCTCGTCGCCGAACTGCCCCTCACCAGCTACATCGCCCTGCACGACCTGAACCTGGCCGCGATGTTCTGCGACCGGGTGGTGGTCCTCGACCGCGGGTGCATCGTTGCGGCCGGCCGACCTGCGAAGGTGATCACCGAGACCCTCGTCGAGAGGGTGTACCGGGTGCGGGTCGCGGTCACCCTCGACCCCGGCACCGGCTATCCCACGGTCACCTACCGACCGCAGACCGTCTGACATCGGTGCGGTGGTTACCTGCCGACTCTTGTCAGGAGTTCCGCCGAGGGGCTTGACTGGAATCTGGTCTACGACGGCTCGGGTGACCGGGACCGCGACAACACAGAGACAGTGAGGATGCAGATGCCTACCCATCAGGCTGTTCACGTCCAGGGCCCCGGCGAGCCGCTGACACTGGTCGACGTCGAAACCGTGTCGCCGCCCCGCGACCACGTGCGCATCGCCGTCGCCGCGTGCGGGGTGTGCGGCACCGACCACGGGTTCGTCAACGGCGGATTCCCCGACATGTCGTGGCCGCTGACGCCGGGACACGAAATTGCCGGAACCATCGCCGAGGTCGGCGACGGCGTCGACAACTTCTCCGTCGGCGACCGCGTGGCCGTGGGTTGGTTCGGTGGGCACTGCAACAAGTGCATCCCGTGCCGGAAGGGTTTCTTCATCAATTGCGAAAAGTTGCAGGTCCCGAGTTGGCAGTATCCCGGCGGATACGCGGAGTCGGTGACAGCGCCGGCCAATGCGCTCGCCCGCATCCCCGACGAGCTGTCGTTCGCGGAAGCCGCCCCCATGAGCTGTGCCGGCGTCACCACGTATGACGCGCTCCGGAAGACCAACGCGGTGCCGGGCGACCGCGTCGCCATCCTCGGTGTCGGCGGGCTCGGCCACCTCGGTGTGCAGTTCGCCCGCGCGATGGGCTTCGAGACGGTCGCCATCGCACGCGGTGCGAACAAGGGTGACGACGCCCGTGAACTCGGTGCCCACCACTACATCGACTCCACCGCCGGTGACGTCAGCGAGGCGTTGCAGGCTCTCGGTGGCGTGTCGGTGGTGCTGGCGACCGCGGCGAACTCGAAAGCCATGGGTGACACGGTCGGCGGGCTGCTTCCGCACGGAGAACTCACCGTCATCGGGGTCACCCCCGACCCTCTGCCGATCAGTCCCCTGCAGCTGATCACCCCCGGCCTCAGCGTGACGGGCCACCCCTCCGGCACCGCACGCGACGTCGAGGAGACGATGCACTTCGCGGTCCTGTCCGGGGTGCGCGCGCGAATCGAGGAGCGGCCCCTGGCCCAGGCCGCGGAGGCCTACGCGGCGATGGATGAAGGAAAAGCCCGCTATCGCATGGTCCTCACCATGTGAACCTCCGCGGAATGCCGCTGGCCAAACGGGCCATCGACCACCTGACGGCGCGATACGCTTCACGTCGAACCGGCCGTGAGAACGGCGGGTGTGCGCCCGAGGAGGTGGCCGTGATGTCACGGATTTCCTGGCACCCGTCTTACATCCACGCCGGTGTCCGATGAGCGCGGAATCGGCTACGAGTGGTTCCGAGCGGGCGGCGGGCGGGCAACGTGTGCTCGCGCTCCTGCTGTCGATGGCCATGTTCGTCCTGGTGGTCGACACGTCCCTGATGAACGTGTCGATCTCGTCGGTGGTTCGAGATCTCGACACGACCGTCAGCGGCGTCCAGGCGGCCATCGCCCTCGAGGCGCTGGTGTCGGCGGCGTTCATCTTGATCGGCAGTAAGGTCGGCGACCTCATCGGGCGCAAACGCGCGTACGTGCTGGGTCTGCTCGGTTACGCCGTGGGTGCGTCGGCGATGGCGCTCGCGCAGAGCCTGACGGCGATCATCGTGTTCTGGGCGGTCCTCGGCGGAATCGGCGCATCACTCCTGCTGCCCGCGATGCAGTCGCTCATCCACGGCAACTTCGAAGGCGACGCCCAGAAGAAGGTGTACGCCCTCGTCGGCGCGGCGGCCGCGATCGCCGCGGCCGTCGGACCGCTGCTCGGAGGGTTCATCACCACCTACCTCTCCTGGCGCATCGCGTTCGTCCTCGAGGTCGTCATCATTGTGGTCGTGTTGTCGGGCATCAGACTCGTCCGGGATGTGCCGTACACCGGACCGCGGGGTGTCGACGTGGTCGGTGCGTCACTCTCCGTGCTGGGCATGGGCGGCATCGTGCTGGGAATCCTGGTGTGGCAGGAGGGTGGCGAGGCCGTGGCCGCGCTGCTGGTGATCGGCGCGCTCGCACTGACCGGGCTGGCGTACTGGCTCGTGCGGCGCAAGCGGCGCGGCCAACCGACTCTCCTGGACCCGGATCTGTTCACGTCCAAGGTCTTCCGGTTGGGGATCACCCAGCAGATGCTCCAGCAGATCGCGTTGGGCGGCACCATGATTGCGTTGCCGATCTACCTGCAGATGGTGCTCGAGTACAACGCGATGCAGGCGGGACTGTCTCTCGCGCCCCTCTCCCTGAGCATGTTCGCGGTGGCGTTGCTCGCGGGGAAGAAGGCGGGCGATCGGCGCCCCAGCAGCATCGTCCGGTGGGGTTTCGTCCTGCTCACGGTCGGGGTTCTGGCGCTGGTCCCGATCGTGCCGCGTGCGGAGTTCGGCTGGGCGCTGGTGGTCCCGCTGATCGTCGCGGGGTCGGGGCTGGGATTGCTGGTGTCGCAACTCAACAACTACACGCTCGCCCCGATCTCGGACGAGCGGGTCAGCGAGGCCGCAGGCACCAATTCGGCGGCGGGTTCGTTCGGGCTGTCGTTCGGGCTGGCGTTCGCCGGGGCCATCATGCTCGCCACGTTGTCCCTCACGTTCACCGCGATGGCGCAATCGAGCACCGTCCTCCCGCCGGCAGACCAGCAGCACGTGGCTCAGGTGCTCGAGAACGACGCGGAAGTCATGAGCAACACCCAACTCGAAGGCCTGCTGGCCGACCAGCCTCCCGCAATTCAGGACGAGATCATCCGCATCAACACCGACGCGCGACCCCTCGCCCTGCAGGTGGCGTTGCTCGTTCCGATCCTGGCCGGTCTCCTCGGGCTCCTCAACTCGTTCCGCATGATGCGCATCCCGGACGAGGCGGATGTGGATCGAGGACAGTAGCTGTCCTACGAGCGTGGCAGGGTGTGGTTCACGACCTGCCGCGGGCGATCGTCCCGGGGCGGTACCGGCATCCCCGAAAGGACGGCACTCATGGCTCGCGAAATCCAGGTGACCTTCGATTGCGGCGACCCGGCGGCGTTGGCGAGCTTCTGGGGCGAGGTTCTCGGCTACCGGATCCAGGCGCCGCCACCCGGGTTCGACACCTGGGACGCTGCGCTCACGGCGATGGGAATTCCCCCCGAGCGCCGCAACGACGCGTCGGCGCTGATCGATCCCGACGGATCCGGACCGCGGGTCTTCTTCCAGCGTGTGCCGGAGGGCAAGACCGCGAAGAATCGGGTTCACCTCGACGTACGCGCGGCTCCCGGATCGGTGGGCGACGAACGGATGGCGGCGCTGGAAGCGGAGTGCACCCGACTGGTGGCCCTGGGCGCGACCCGGGTGGCACGGTTCGAGCCCGCGCCGCCGCTGCAGGGCGGCCACATCGTGCTGACCGACCCCGAGGGCAACGAATTCTGCCTCGATTGACGGGCCGCACGCCGCCGACGCGTGCGACGATGGGGTGCCGAGAGCAGTCGCCGTGGGAAGGGATGCAGATGACCGAGCGGTCAGGCACTCCCGCTGACGATCCGTTCCGCGGCCGGCAGCCGACCAGTCACGAACGGCAGTCCGGCAGGCCCTGGGACGCGTCGTACGAGGACGGCCCCGCGCCGTGGGACATCGGGCAACCGCAGCGGGCGATCGTGCAACTGGCCTCGGCCGGCGCGTTCACCGGTGCGGTTCTCGATGCGGGCTGCGGGACCGGCGACAACGCGCTTCATGTGGCGTCGCTGGGGTTGCGGGTTCTCGGTGTCGACGTCGCCGAGACGGCGGTCGCGATGGCACGGGACAAGGCCGGGGCGCGCGGCATCGATGCCGAATTCGTGGTGGCCGACGCGTTCGCACTGGGCCGGCTGGGTCGCACGTTCGAGACGGTCCTGGACTGCGGTCTGTTCCACACGTTCGAGGGCGACGAGCGACGCGACTACGTGGCGAGTCTCGCGTCCGTGACCGACCGCGGCGCGACCCTGTACGTGTTGTGCTTCAGCGACATCGACCCGGAGAACAGCGGCCCGCATCCCGTCGGGCGGGACGAGTTGGATGCCGCGTTCGACCGGAGCAGCGGGTGGACCGTCGCGGCCGTCGAGCCGAGCCGGATCGAGACGACGTTCGCCGCGGACGGCATCCCGGCGTGGTTGGCGACGATCACCCGGATCTAGCCCGCGGAACCGAATTCGCGCAGCGGCCGCTGGCCCCTCCGCTCCCCTCCGATCTGGCTCTGGGCGGGTCCTGTTTCCGAGTCGTAGGGTGAGTTGATCCACCAAACAAGTGACGTGGATCACACGCATTCGGTCAACGCCCTCTGGAGGAAATGTGGACAGTACCGTTCCCGAAGACACCGACAGTTCCGGTCTCGGTAAGGGCCTGAAACGCCGGCACATGAACCTGATCGCCCTCGGGGGCGTGATCGGTGCCGGACTGTTCGTTGGCAGCGGCGTCGTCATCGGTGGCGCGGGTCCCGCCGCGATCGTCTCGTTTCTCCTCGCCGGCATCATCACGTTGCTGATCATGCGGATGCTGGCGGAGATGGCGGTGGCCAGGCCGGTGGTCGGATCGTTCTACGTCTACGCCCGTCAGGCGCTCGGACGTCGGGCCGGCTTCGCCACGGGGTGGATGTACTGGTACTTCTTCGTGATCGTCGTCGCGGTCGAGGCCATCGCCGGCGGCCGGATCCTGCAACTCTGGGTACCGATGGTGCCGCTGTGGCTCCTGAGCCTGGGGCTGATGCTCCTGCTGACGGCCACCAACATGGTCTCCGCCCGCTCCTACGGCGAGTTCGAATACTGGTTCTCGTCGATCAAGGTGGTCGCGATCGTCCTGTTCCTCGGGATGGGCGCCCTCTGGATCACCGGGCTGTGGCCCGATTCCACACCGGGACTGGGCAACCTCGTGAGTCACGGAGGGTTCACCCCGCTGGGCTGGGGTGCGGTGCTCGCCGCGGTCGTCCCCTGCGTCGCCTTCTACACCGGCGCCGAGATCGTGACGATCGCCGCAGCCGAGTCGGAGGAGCCGAAACGCGCTGTTGCCCGGGCCATGCGGTCGATCGTCGCGCGCATCGTGACGTTCTACGTCGGTTCGATCTTCGTCGTCGTCACCATCCAGCCGTGGGACACCGAGAGTGTCGGTGTGAGCCCGTACGCGTCGGTGCTCGAAGTGCTCGGAATTCCCGGTGTGGCCACGATCATGAACTTCATCGTCCTCACCGCGGTCCTGTCCTGCCTGAACTCCGCGCTGTACACCACGTCCCGGATGTTGTTCGCGCTCACCAGGAACGGCGACGCACCCGCGTTCTTCACGAAGCTGTCGCGCAACGGCGTGCCGCGTCGCGCGATCCTGCTGGGCACCACCATCGGATACGTCTCCGTCGCCTGTACATACGTGTGGGGCGACATCGTCTTCAACTTCCTCGTCAACTCCTACGGTGCGGTCGCGCTCTTCGTGTACCTCCTGATCGCCATCTCCCAGGTGGTGCTCCGCCGGCGGCTCGAGCGCGAAGATCCTGCGGCGCTGCAACTCCGGATGTGGTTGTTCCCGTGGCTGAGCTACGCCACCATCGCGCTGATGGCCACGGTCATCCTCGCGATGGCCTTCCTGCCGACCACCCGCTCGCAGTTCCTCATGAGTGGTCTGACGTTGATCGCCATCCTGATCGCATACGAGGTGCGCCGGTGGATGGGATCGGCCGGCGTCGACGCAGAATCGCTGTCCCCGGCGGCCCCGATCGGCTCGTCGGCCGAGTCGGACGGGCCGGACGTGTCGGACGGGTCGGACGTGTCGGACGAGGCGAACACCGAGACCGAGAGGCGCGGCACCCCTATGCAGGGGTGAGATGCCGGGCGAGATAGGTGGCGGTGGCGGAGCCGGCGGTCCCGGCGACGCTCGCCGGGGGCCCCGCGGCGACGATGCGACCGCCGTCGTCTCCGCCACCGGGCCCGAGGTCGATCATCCAGTCGGCCGACGACACCACGGACATGTCGTGTTCGACCAGGACGACGGTGTTGCCGGCGTCGACGAGCCGGCGGAGCACCTCCATGAGGCGGTCGACGTCGGCCGGATGGAGCCCGGTGGTGGGTTCGTCGAGTACGTAGAGGGTGTGGCCGGATCGGATGCGCTGCAGTTCGGTGGCCAGCTTGACGCGTTGCGCTTCACCGCCCGACAGGGTGGTGGCCGATTGGCCGAGTTTCAGGTATCCGAGACCGACCTCGACCAGCATGCTCAGGCTCTTCGTCGCCGCGGGAACGTGGTCGAGGAAGGCACGGGCCTCGTCGACCGTCATCGCGAGCACGTCGGCGATCGTGCGGCCGTCGACGAGGATCTCGAGGGTGTCCGCGTTGTACCGTGCGCCGCCGCACGTCGGGCAGGGTGCGGACGCTTCGGGAAGGAACAGCATGCCGACAGTGATCGACCCGGCTCCCTCGCACTCCTCGCAGCGGCCGCCGGCGACGTTGAACGAGAATCGGCCGGGCCGGTACCCCCGGGCGCGGGCCGTGGGGTCGGCGGCGAACAGTTTCCGGATCACGTCGAACAGTCCCGTGTAGGTCGCGAGATTGGAGCGTGGCGTGCGGCCGATGGGGGTCTGGTCCACCCGCACCAGTCGGTCGAGGTGCCCGAGCCCGTGCGTGGCCACGACCGTCGGCTCGGAGTTGCCGTCGCGGGCGTCCGCGACCGCGGTCGTGAAGTCCTCGGATTCCTCCCCGGACGTGTCGGCGCCGGGATCGGTGTCGATGCCGAGGTGCTGGGAGACGACGTCGGTGAGCACCCGGCTGACGAGGGTGGACTTTCCCGATCCGGACACCCCGGTGACGGCGGTGAGCACCCCGAGCGGGATCTGCACGGTCAGATCCCGCAGGTTGTGCATGGTGATGCCGGCGAGCTCGATCCACCCGCTCGGCCGGTCCGGTGGCCGATGGCGCGGGGCGGCGTCGAAAAGGTATCGGCGAGTGACTGATTCGGGTATCTGCGCGAGACCGTCCACCGCGCCGCTGTACAGTACCCGCCCGCCGTGCTCTCCCGGCCCGGGGCCGACGTCGACGATCCAGTCGGCCGCCCGGACCACGTCGAGGTTGTGTTCGATGACGAAGACGGAGTTCCCCGACGCACGCAGTCGCCGCACGGCGGTGACCAGTGCCTCGGTGTCGGCGGGATGCAGACCCGCGGACGGTTCGTCGAGCACGTACAGCACCCCGAACAGGCCCGACTGCAGCTGGGTGGCCAACCGGAGTCGCTGCAGTTCCCCCGGCGAGAGCGTCGTGGTCGACCGGCCGAGGCTCAGGTATCCGAGCCCGAGTTCGGACAGCCCGCCGAGGCGTCCGAGGAGGTTGTCCACCAACGCCGCCGCGGCCTGCTCCGTCGCATCGGAGGATGCGGAATCGCGAGGAAGGACGGCGGTTTCGAGGATCGCGGCCAGCTCCGCCAGGGACAGTTCGGCGGCCTCGGCCACATCGAGGCCGGCGAACCGCACCGCCAGCGCCTCCGGCCGCAACCGCTTGCCGTCGCACGCGCTGCAGGGGCGGGACTCCAGATAGCGGCCGACCTTCGTCCGCTGGGCCGCGCTCTTCGTCGTCGCGAACGTGTGCAGGACGTAGGTGCGCGCACTCGAGAACGTTCCCTGGTAGTCGCGCACCATCTTTCCGGGGTCGCGCACCGGCGACACGGTGACCGTGGGTTGTTCGTCGGTGGTGAGGATCCAGTTCTGCTGATCGGCGGGAAGCTCGGACCAGGGCCGGTCCACGTCGATTCCGAGCGTGTCGAGGATGTCACGGTAGTTCTTTCCCAGCCACGCACCGGGCCAGGCCGCGACGGCGCCGTCGCGGATGCTCAGGCTCGGGTCCGGCACCAGTGCGTCGACGTCGACGTCGTGGGTGCGGCCGAGCCCGTGGCAGGCCGGGCAGCCGCCCTCGGGGGTGTTGGGCGAGAATGCGTTCGAGTCGAGGATCGCGGCGCCCGGCGGGTACGTCCCGGCGCGGGAGAACAGCATGCGCAGCACGTTCGAGATGTGAGTGAGGGTGCCGACCGACGACCGGACGGACGTGTGACCGCGGGCCTGCTGCAACGCGACCGCCGGTGGGAGCCCGGTGATGTCCCCGACCTTGGGGGCGCCGATCTGATCCATCAACCGGCGCGCGTACGGCGTGACGGACTCGAGGAAACGCCGCTGCGCCTCGGCGTAGATGGTGCCGAACGCCAGCGACGACTTGCCCGATCCCGAGACGCCGGTGAACGCGACGATCACGTCCCGGGGAATGAACACGTCGATGTGGGCGAGGTTGTGTTCGCTGGCGTCGAATACCTCGACCCCGCCGAACCCCACGTGCGGTCCCGGTTCGGCCGGTCGCGCGGGATCGAAGGTGGGCACCACTACTCCAGACGTCGATTTCCTGCTCGGACAGGCTACCTCGCGGTCGCGCGATCCGCGGTCAGACGATGTTCGTTTCACCCGCGCCGATACCGGCCCGGGCGAAGCGGTCCAGGGTGAAGGCGCTGATGTCGTATCCGGGTTCCCGGCCGTGGTAGAGGTCGCGCACGATCTCCCCGGTCGCCGGTCCCATCAGGAAGCCGTGGCCCGAATACCCGGTGGCGATGAGCAGGCCGTCGACCTCGGTGGAGCGGTCGATGATCTGGTTGCGGTCGGGGGTGACCTCGTAGAGCCCGGCCCAGCCGGTGCTGATGCCGTAGTCGAGTACGGCGGGCACCCGGGCCTCGGCGATGGCGCCGAGGCCCAGCAGCCAGTCCTCGAGTTCGAATTTCAGGTTGAACCCCACGGGCTCGTCCGGGTCCGACCAGCCGAGCAGCAGGCCCTTGCCTTCGGGGTGGAAGTAGAAATTCGACGGGAAGTCGATGGTCAGCGACGGCGACGTGTCGGGCAGTTCGGACAGCGGTTCGGTGAAGGCGATCTGCCGGCGGACGGGGACGACGGGGATGTTCACCCCGAGCATCGCGCCGATCCCGGCCGACCAGGCGCCGGCCGCGCACACCACGGTGCCGGTCGCGATACGCCCGTGCTCGGTGACGACGGCGGTGATCGTGCCGCCGGTGCTCTCGATGTCGGTGACCGCGCAGTGCCGGATGATGCGGGCGCCGTGTCGGCGAGCGGCCGCGGCGTATCCCATCACGACCGATTCCGGGGTGGCCTTGCCGTCCTCCGGTGACCAGGATGCGGCGAGGAGGCCGTCGGTGCCGATCAGCGGCGAGATCTTCTGGGCTTCCTCGGGGCTGATCATCCGGCTCGGAACTCCGTGACGGTTTTGCAGCGCAACGCTTTCGGTGAAGATGTCGACGTTGGCCTGATCCGACAGGAGGTACAGGTAGCCGTCGCGGCTGAAGTCGATCTCCTGGTGGTATTCCTGGGCGAACCGCGAATACACCTCGAGGCCGCGCAGACCGATCGCAATGTTGGCCTCGTTGCTGAAGGAGGCGCGGACACCGCCTGCGGCCTTGCACGTCGAGCCGCACGCCAGTTCGTCCTTCTCCAGGAGGACGACGTCGGACACCCCGGACTGGGCGAGGTGGAACGCGATGCTGGCGCCGATGACGCCCCCGCCGATCACGACGACGGACGCCTGTTCGGGAAGTTCCTTGCTCATGTCGCCCTCTTCTTTCCTTCGAGAGTAGTGAAGTTGTGACCGGCCGGACGTCAGAACGCGGCGGTCCGGGGTGCTCGCCCGCGCAGTTCCATGGCTTCGCGCACACGGTCCTGGGCGGTGGCACGGGCGACGTGATGGGTGGTGCGGCCCTGCGCCTTCGACGCGGCGAGGGTGTCGAGGGTGCAGGCGCGCAGCTTGTCGGAGATGTTGTCGAACACCGCGGCGGGTTCGGGCCGGATCCCGGAGTAGCGGGCGTCCATGGCCACGGCGGCGGCGACGACACCGCCGGCGTTGGCGATGAAATCGGGAACCACGGTGATGCCGCGGTCGAAGAGCACCGCCTGCGCGTCGGGGCTGCTCGGCAGGTTCGCGCCTTCGACGACGATCCTCGCGGGCAGGGTGCGGGCGAGATCGGTGTCGATGACGTCCTGCAGCGCGGCCGGGATCAGGATGTCCGCGGTCACCGAGAGTTCCTCTCCGGCGGCGAGGGGTTTGGCGTCGGAGTACTGGTCGACGAGTCCGTCCCCGAATTCGTCCCGCAGCGCCAGCAGCTGCGCGACGTCGAGGCCGTCCGGGTTGTGGAGGCCGCCCCGGGAGGTGGACACGGCGACGACGGTGGCGCCGAGTTCGGCCAGACGTTTCGCGGTCGCGGCCCCGACCGCCCCGAAGCCCTGAATCGACACGCTCAGCGAACCGGTGGCCAGCCCGACGGCCTGCGCGGCGGCGTCCGCGGATTCGGCGACCCCGTGCCCGGTGACCCCGAGCTGGTCGTAGGGCAGACCGCCGAGCGCGTGCGGGGTGCCGACGGCGCCGCCGCGGCCGCCGACCTCGTCGAGCATGATCGCGGCGTCCTTCTCGGTGAGGCCGACGTCGAGGCCGAAGACGTATTCCTCGGGGACCTCGTTGCGCAGGGCCCGGACGAACGCCCGCAGCACCGCCTCCTTCGAGGACGCGGTCGGGTCGGCCCAGATCCCGGCCTTGGCGCCGCCGTAGAACAGGTCGACCCCCGCCCATTTCCACGTCATGTTGCGGGCCAGGCGGGCGACCTCCCCGACGCTGACGGTGGTCGACATCCGGGTGCCGCCCTTACCCATGCCGCGGGCGGTGTTGTCGATGACCAGCACACCGCGCATCCCGGTGCGGGCGTCGGAGACGCACACGACCTTCTCCGGACCCCACTCGTCGATCAGTTCGAACATCGTTGCGCTCCTTCTCGAAATGCTGAGGGGCCGGTTCAGGCGAAGTTGACGCCCTGAGCCAGGGGCAGCTCACGGGAGTAGTTGACGGTGTTGGTGGCGCGTCGCATGTAGGCGCGCCACGCGTCGGAACCGGATTCGCGGCCGCCTCCGGTGGTCTTCTCGCCGCCGAACGCGCCGCCGATCTCGGCGCCGGACGTGCCGATGTTGACGTTGACGATGCCGCAGTCCGAGCCGTCGGCGGCGATGAACCGCTCGGCCTCCCGCTGGTCGGTGGTGAAGATCGCCGACGACAATCCCTGCGGGACGTCGTTGTGCAGGGCGATGGCCTCCTCGAACGTGTCGTAGGTCAGCACGTAGAGGATCGGGGCGAAGGTTTCGTCCTTGACGATGTCGGACTGTGCGGGCATCCGCACGATCGCCGGTTCGACGTAGTACGAGTTGTCGCTGCTCGGCCGGCGGGCGCCACCGGCGAGGATCTGCCCGCCCTGCGCGACGGCCTTGTCGAGGGCGTCGGCCATGTTGGCGTACGACTTGCCGTCGATCAGCGGGCCGACGAGGGTGCCGTCGGCGAACGGGTCGCCGATCGGCAGCCGCCCGTACACCTCGGAGATGCGGCCGACGAGTTCGTCGGCGATGTCCCGGTGCACGATGATGCGGCGCATCGAGGTGCAGCGCTGCCCGGCGGTGCCGGCCGCGGCGAAGACGATGCCGCGGGTGGCGAGGTCGAGGTCTGCGGACGGGGTGACGATCGCGGCGTTGTTGCCGCCGAGTTCGAGGATGGCGCGGCCGAAGCGGGCGGCGACGCGGGGAGCGATCTGCTCACCCATCCGCTCGGAACCGGTCGCGGAGATCAGCGGCACCTTCGGGCTGTCGATCAGGGCCTGGGTGTCCGCGGCGGACGCCGAGACCAGGACGTTGAGGTTGGCCGGGGCACCGGATTCCTTCGCGGCGCGGTCGAACAGTGCCGAGCAGGCGGCGGCGGTGAGGGTGGTCAGCTGCGCCGGCTTCCAGATCACCGAGTCACCGCAGACGATCGCCAGCGCCAGGTTCCACGACCACACCGCGGCCGGGAAGTTGAACGCGGAGACGACACCGACGACACCGAGCGGGTGCCAGGTCTCCATCAGGCGGTGCCCGGGGCGCTCCGACGGCATGGTGCGCCCGTCCAGCTGGCGGGACAGCCCGACCGCGAAATCGCAGATGTCGATCATTTCCTGCACCTCGCCGAGGGCCTCGGAGCGGATCTTGCCGACCTCGATGCCGATGAGGTGGGCGACGTCCTCCTTGTGCTCGGTGAGCAGCTCACCGAGGCGTTTGATCAGGAATCCGCGGACCGGGCCGGGCACGGTGCGCCACTGCAGGAACGCTTCGTGGGCGGCGTCGATGGCGGCCTCGACGTCGGCGGCGTCGGCGGCGGGGTAGTCGAAGAGGTCCTCGCCGGTGACCGGGGTGCGGGCGGTGATCGTGTTCTTCGCGTCGGTGTCCAGGATGGACAGATCCACCCCACACCGCTGCAGGCTGGTGCGGGCGAGGGTACGCAGTTCCTCGGTGGTGGGCAGGGTCACGGTGTCGGTGACAGCGGTGCTCATTTACTTGACTCCTTGGGTAGCAATGTTTTTCGGTTCTTCGACGGGTCCGCGGATTCCCAGTCGGCCGGCGACGTCGGCCAGGGATTCGCGGCGGATCCCGTCGTAGAGGTCGTACTGGTCGTGCAGGGGGCGGCCGAGGACTCCTTCCATCCAGGCGGCGTCGATGTCGGTCGTCGACTGGGTGGTGTCCTTGTGACCGTCCGACGTCAGGTTGGACTGGAAGATCCCGGCCGCGGACTTCGGCAGGAAGTCCTCGTAGACAATGGGTTCCGGGCGAACCCAGCCCTGGTCGATCAGGTCCGGCAGGGACCGGGGCGGGGTGTGCCCGTTCGGTTGCCTGCCGGTGTCGACCGTGTACGTGAAGTACGCCAGGTCGTGCAGGGCCAGGCCGTGCTCGGTGGCCGGCACGTGCCGATTCCACAACCCGGCGGCGATGGTGTTGCGCTCGCGGGCCGACACCGGCGCGGCGGCGGCCGCCTCCCGGACCGCCTGCTCGGTCTCGACCGTCAACCGGTCGTAGACCTCGCGGCCACGGACGGTGGCGGCGATGCCGCGGGCCTCCACCTCCCCGAATCGCACTCGCAGTGAACCCTTCTCGATGCTGCCGTCGGGTTCGCGGAACACCCGCGGTTCGGCCAGCGCCCGGAACGAGGTCTGCCGCAGCAGCAGATCCGGACCGGCCCACCGCGGCGGCCCCTGGATCGTGTCGATCATCTCGATACCGCGGCCCTGCATGCGGGTGTACAGGTCGTCGATGTCGAGCACGCGCGGGGTCAGGTGATTGATGTGCGTGCTGGTGACGCCACCGATATCCGCGGCCACCGACGAGACCTGCTCGAGTTCGCGGTACCAGGCGCGGTCGACCGCCTCCGTCGACAGCTCGAGCGCCGCGGTGGCCAGGGTCAGGAACATCTCCGCGTCACCGGAGTTCAGGCCCCCGTATTCGGCGGCCCGATCCGCCAGGACCAGCAGTTCGGCGGTGAACAGCCGGCGCCGGCCGAGGAAGTTCTCCAGCCTGCGCTGCAGATCGGCGCTGAAGAAGCGGCGATCCGACGGCACCAGCATCGAGGTGAACACCCGGAACGGGTTGCGGGCCAACTCCTCCGGATCGACCGGCCGGAAGGCGGTCGAGACGACCGGCACCGAACTGGACGCGGCCTCACGCAGGTCGTAGAACCCGACCGGGTACATGCCCATCGCCGCGAACACCCGGGCGACCTGTGCCATCTCCTGTGGGGTCCCCACTCGGATGGCGCCGTGTCGTTCGGCGGTGACCCTTGTGGTGGAGCCCAGCCGTTCGGCGTCTGCACCGAGGGCGGACAACACGGTGTCGTTGACTGCCTGCGACACCGCGAGCAACGAGGTGTAGGCCGGAACTTCCTTCCCGTACAAATGCGAGAGGCGGCGCGCGAACTCGGCGCGCAGTTCCCATTGCTCGGTGATCGGCATGGCGTGCAACTCCCGGGTGGGTGAGGATCGAGTGATTGTTTCCGCCTGCTCATCGTGGACCGCAGAAATCGATAGCACCAGCGAAGGAAATTGCCGATCACCGTTTAGGATCTCTATATGAATATGAGCTTGGCGCACCTCCTCGCACTCCGGGAGCTGGCTCGGCGGGGAACGATGATCGCGGTCGCCGAGGAGCTCGGATACACGGCCGGCGCGGTATCGCAGCAGATCGCAGCGCTGGAGAAGACCGTCGGCGCCCAGCTCGTCACCAAGGTGGGACGCAATGTCGTGCTCACCGACTCCGGTACCGTCCTGGCCGAACACGCCGCGAGGATCCTGAACGCGGAACAGGCGGCCCGCGATGCGCTGCGCGCGGTGCACGACGACGTTGCCGCGCCTCTCCTCCTCGGCACGTTCGGCAGTACCGCTGCGGCGCTGCTGCCGCCGGTCGTGGCCGCCGCGAAGCGCAAGTATCCGCAGCTCGGCCTGAGCAGCCGCGAACTCGATGTCGACGAGGCCGCCACCGCGGTGCAACGCGGCCATGTCGACGTCGCCTTCGGACTGGACTACCCCCACTCGCCGATGCCCCGGACCCCGGACATCGAGATGATCACCCTGCGCAGCGAACTTTTCGGGCTCGCCGTCTCCCCCGGCGCCTACGGCATCCGCACCGAGGGCACCATCGATCTGCGTGAGGCGGCGGAGTGGAACTGGATCCTGCCCCCGGCGGAAACGCAGTTCGGTCGCGCGGTGCGCACGGCCTGTCGGCAGGAGGGTTTCGAGCCGGTCGTGCGACACGAAATCGTCGATACCGCCGTCTCGCTGGCGCTGGCTGGAGAGGGGCTGGGAGCCGCTCCGGTCACGGACATGATGATCCGGCTCAACAGCTCGGTGCCGATCATCCGGGTCGACCTCACCCAGGAGATCGGCCGGCGCATCGTGCTGATCCGGCTCGCCGGCTCGGACATCAGACCGACCGTGCGGGCCGTCACCGAGATCGTGCGCGGCGTCGTCGACCCGAGTGCGACCGGGGCGCGGCAGGCGTGATCGCCGGGCGTCAGTCTGGATGTCCCGTTGCGCCGCCGGAGTATTCGTCGACGAGGAAGCGTTCGAGGGTGAGACCGAGGTGCAGTTCCAGCCGCTGCGCGCCCACCGACAGGCTCAGTCCGGTGATCTCCTCGATCTTGGCGAGTCGGTAGTAGAGAGTCTGACGGTGAATTCCGAGCGCTGCCGCGGTCGCGCCGGTGTCGCCCGCCTGGTCGAGATACGTTCGGGCGGTGGTGAGCAGGTCGAGGTTGCGGTGGTCGAGCAGGGCCCGCACCGCCGGTGTCAGCACGGCATCGGCGAGCGCGCCGGAGGGTCCGCACGCCGCCAGTCGATAGATGCCGAGTTCGTCCCAGTGGACTATCGGTCCCATCGACGCGTCGTGCCGGGCCGCCCGGACGGAAAGTGCGGCTTGCTGCCAGCTCCGCCGGGCGGAACGCAGCCCGTGACACGCGCCGCCCACCCCGACCACGGCTCCGGCAGCCGCGCCGCTGTCGGCGATGGACCGCACGGGGTCGACGGCGCCCTCGGTGGCGGGAACCACGACCGCGGTCAGTGATCCGATCTGCGCCACCAGGGTCCGCGTGCCGGGCGCCGGGAGGTGGCCGTCGACGGCCAGGACGGTCAGTGCGCAGCCGTCGGGGTAGAGGCTGGAGTCCTCGATGCGAGTGAGCGCGCGGGCGTGGGCCTTTCGGTCGCCGTCGAGGAGGTCGGCGACCGCGACCGCCAGGTCGTCGCGGCCTCGCGAGGTGTGGGCGAGTTGGGCGCCGGCGTGCCCGGCCAGCGCCATCACGGCGGCGAGGTCCTTCTCCGTGACGGTGCTGTTCTCGTCCGGCAGAACGAAGAGGTATCCATACGCCGCACCCGCGTAGCGGGCCGGCAGGCAGATCCGCGCCGACGCGTCGATGTCCGGGTTCTCCGGCGTCACCACGGGGCGCGTGGTATCGGCGATTCCGAAACTCTCGTACCACGCGCGGGCCTCCGGCGGGCAGCTGCGAGTGAGGATCGACTGCACCCGATCCTTGTCGACGCCCGGCGACTGGGTGCTGTAAGCGATCAGCGAAAACGCCCTGTCGACCAGGACGACCGATGCCGAGAGCCGTTCGGCCACCTCGGTGACCATTTCATCGAGTGTCACTTCACCATCTCCGTGAACAGCGTATTTCGTGCGCGATAAGTATGGCGATCAAGGGGAGTCGGCCATACAACTGTCTGACCGGCGGTGGGAAAAGTTCTGACATCCGTCCCTGGCATGCTACGTGGTTCGTCGTTACGTTGGTCACACGAACGCCGCGCCGACGAATCTCGAGGCACTGGTCGCGGTGTCGATCTCGTGCCCGACTCGACCTTTGGAGCGTGTGATGCCCACTCTCGAACAACCGCCCGAGACGTTGCAGAAGTCCTTGAAACAGCGGCATCTGACGATGATCGCGATCGGGGGTGTGGTCGGTGCCGGTCTGTTCGTGGGTTCGAGTGCCCTGCTGCACAGTTCCGGTCCGGCAGCGTTCGTGTCGTACGCGATCACCGGCGTGGTGATCGTGCTGGTAATGCGGATGCTCGGCGAGATGGCCACCACCAACCCGTCGACCGGGTCGTTCGCCGGGTACGCCCGGAAGGCGTTCGGCGGGTGGGCCGGTTTCACCACCGGGTGGCTGTACTGGTTCTTCTGGGTCGTCGCGGTGGGGGCCGAGGCGGTCATCGGCGGCAAGCTGCTGCAACGGTGGATCGACCTGCCCTCCTGGGTGATGGCGGCGGCGTTGTTGCTGGCGATGGTCGCGACCAATCTGCGGTCGGTCCGCAACTTCGGTGAGTTCGAATACTGGTTCGCCGGAATCAAAGTGGCCGCGATCGTGCTGTTCCTCGGGCTGGGCGCCGCATACGCGTTCGGCCTGTGGCCGAGTCGATCCGCCGATTTCACCAACCTCACCGACCACGGCGGGTTCACCCCGAACGGCTGGACGGTGATCCTGTCCGGTGTCGTCGTCGCCGTCTTCTCGATGGTCGGCCCCGAGATCGCGACCATCGCCGCCGCGGAGTCCGCGGAACCGGAGAAGGCCGTCGCGAAGGCCACCAACTCGGTGATCGCGCGGGTCGGATTCTTCTACATCGGGTCGGTGCTGCTGCTGGCGGTCATCGTTCCGTGGACGGACGTGAAGGTCGGCCAGTCGCCGTTCGTGGAAGCCCTGACCCACATGGGAATTCCGGGTGGTCCCGACATCATGAACGCCGTCGTCCTCGTCGCGGTGCTGTCGTGCCTGAACTCCGGTCTCTACACGTCGTCGCGGATGCTGTTCACGCTCGCCCGGCACGGTGATGCGCCGCAGGGCATCGCCAAGCTGGACCGGCACGGTGTTCCCCGCAACTCGCTGCTGCTCGCGACGCTCGTCGGGTTCGCCTGCATCGGACTGGATTACCTCTCGCCCGACACGGTGTTCGCCTTCCTGCTCAACGCCTCCGGCGCCACCATCCTGATGGTGTATCTGATGATCGCGCTGTCGCAGATCAAACTGCGCGGCTTGATGACTCGTGAGGAGGTCGGGCAGCTGCGTCTGAAGATGTGGCTGTTTCCCTACCTGTCGATCCTCGCCGCCTGCGGAATTTTCGCGGTGCTGGTGTCGATGTTCGCCGTCGAGTCGTCCCGCTCGCAAATCACCTTGAGTGTCGCCGCGCTCGCCGTCACGCTGATCGCCTACCGATTCCGGCGTCGCAGCACTCCGAAGAACCCACTGGCACACGACATCGTCGCTCCTGCCGCGAGGTAACGCACCCCCGTACGGGGCGGTGGCGAGTGAGACCGACCACGGTCTCCGCCGCCGCCCCGTTTCGCGTGTCCGGTCGGAACGGTCGATGACGGTCAGTCCCGTCGGTCCGAGGCGTCGGCGTCGAGCCGTGCCGCGAGGAGCTGCGCCAGGTGGTCGCCGCGGCGGTCGGTCAGATCCGACAGCTGTGTGCGGCAAGAGTATCCGTCGGCGAGGATGGTGGTGTCTGCGTCCGCCGCCGCCACCGCGGGCAGCAGTTGCTGCTCCGCGACGGCCACCGACACCTCGTAATGCCCCTTTTCGACACCGAAGTTGCCGGCGAGGCCGCAGCATCCGCCCAACCGCTGCACCTGGGCGCCGGCCTTCTCCAGCAGCTGCGCGTCGGGGCTCCATCCCATCACCGAATGGTGGTGGCAATGGGGTTGTGCGACAACGGACGTGCCCTCGAGGGACGGCGGTTCCCACCCGCGGTCGGTCAGCAGTTCCGCAAGGGTGCGGGTGGCGGCGGCAACGGGTTCGGCGGCTGTCCGACCGAGCAGTTCCGCCGCGTCGGAGCGCAATACACCCGTGCAGGACGGTTCCATCCCGACGATCGGTATCCCGGCGGCGGCACTGCCGGACAGCGCATCGACGGTGCGCCCGAGGATCTTCTTCGCCGCGGTGAGCTGCCCGGTGGAGATCCAGGTGAGCCCACAGCACTGCTGCTTGTCCGTCAGTTGCGGCCGGTAGCCGGCGGCCTCGAGCACCCGCACGGTGGCGTGCCCGACCTCGGGGGTGAAGTAGTTGGTGAACGAGTCCACGAACAGCATCACCGGGTCGCCGGTGGTGGCGCGGTCGTGCTCGGTGGCCTTGAACCAGGACCGGAACGTCTGCTTCGCGAACGGGGGAATGGCGCGACGTCGGTCGACACCCGCCGCGGACAACGCGAGCGGACCGATGCCGGGAATCCGCATGGCCGCATTGACGACTCCCGGCGCGTGGCCGGCGATCTTCGCCCACCGCGGCAACCAGCCCAGGGAGTAGTGCGCGGCCGGACGGATCCGGCCACGGTAACTCTGGTGCAGCACCTCGGACTTGAACGCGGCCATGTCGACGCCGGTCGGGCAGTCCGAGGAGCACCCCTTGCAGGACAGGCACAGGTCGAGGGCGTCGTGGACCTCCGGGGATCGCCACCCGCCGTCGACGGCGGTGCCGTTGATCATCTCCTGCAGCACCCGGGCCCGGCCGCGGGTGGAGTCCTTCTCCTCCCGGGTCGCCTGGTACGACGGGCACATCACGCCCCCGGTGGCGGTGTTGTCGGCGCGGCATTTTCCGACGCCGGTGCAGCGGTGTACCGCCTGCGTGAAGTCGCCGTCGTCGTGGTGATAGGCCAGGGCCAGGTTGCGGCGGACCAGCGGCGCGGCGGGTATCCGCAGATCCGCGTCGACTGGGCGGGGGTCGACGACGACACCGGGGTTGAGGATGTTGTCCGGGTCGAAGGTGTGCTTGACGGCGGCGAAGAGGGCCATCGCGTCGGGCGAGTACATGAGCGGAAGGAGTTCGCTGCGGGCGCGTCCGTCGCCGTGCTCTCCCGACAGCGATCCGCCGTATCCGGCGACGAGTGTGCTTGCCGCCACGAGAAATTCGCGAAAGATGCCGCTGCCGCCGGGTGCGCCGAGCGGCCAGTCGATGCGCACGTGCAGGCATCCGTCGCCGAAGTGCCCGTACGGCAGTCCGGTGACGCCGTACTCGTCCATCAGGGCGTCGAAGTCGCGCAGATAGTTGCCCAGCATCGCCGGTGGCACCGCGGCGTCCTCCCAGCCGGCGTGTGCCGGCAGTCCGGCGGGGCTGCGCCCGGCGAGGCCGGCGCCGTCGGCGCGGATCCGCCACAACTGCGCGGTGCGGCCCGCGTCGGTGACCACGAGGCTGTCGACGGCGCCGCAGTCGCGCCCGACCTGCCGGGCCGCGGCGATCGTGTCGTCGAGGTTCTCGCCGACCACCTCGACGAACAACCAGGCCGCGCCCGCGGGCAGCGGCGGCACGGCGGCGGGCCCCCGGCGTTCCCGCACGACGTCGACGATCCGGGAATCGATGCCCTCACAGGCCGTCGGGTCGAATTTCAGCACCAGCGGGGTCGCGTCCCCGGCCGCCGCGATGTCCGGGTAGCCGAGCACGACCAGCACCCGGTGCGCGGGTTCGGACACCAACCGCACGGTGGCCTGGGTGGCGACGGCGAGGGTGCCCTCGGTGCCGACCAGCATGCGGGTGACGTCGAATCTGTTCTCCGGCAGGAGGTGTTCGAGCGCGTACCCGGACACCTGACGGCCGAACTGCCCGAGTTCGGTGCGGATGGTCGCCAGCCCGGCGCGGGTGACCTCCCCCAGCCGGGACAGCGTCGGCGACTCGGGCATCGATCCGGCCGCGCCCAGTCGCAGCGATTCGCCGGTGCCGGTCAGCACGTGCAGGCCCGTGACGTTGTCCGAAGTGCGGCCGTAGCCGAGAGTGCGGGAACCGCACGCGTTGTTGCCGATCATGCCGCCGATGGTGCAGCGGGTGAACGTCGACGGATCGGGCCCGAATCTCAGACCGTGCGGGGCCACGGCCTGCTGCAGCACCGTCTGAATCGTGCCCGGTTCGACGGTGGCGGTCTGCGCGTCCGGGTCGATCGAGAGCACCCGGTTCAGGTGCCGGCTGAAGTCGAGGATCAGCCCGGTTCCGACGGCGTTGCCCGCGACGGACGTGCCGCCGCCGCGACTCGTCAGCGGTACGCCCTCCCGGCGGCACACCGCGAGCGCCGCCGCGACCTCGTCCGCATGCCGCGGGCGTGCCACGACCAACGGTCGCACCCGGTAGAGGGACGCGTCGGACGAATAGGCGGCGCGGGTGGTGCCGTCGGAGCGGACGTCGCTCACTCCCGAACTGCGCAGCTCAGCGGCCAGTGATTCAGCGGAGATCATTCGTAGCATGCTACAGCTTCTAGCATGCTACGACCAGCCTCGGGTTGTTACAGTGATCGAGTGGCAGATGAAGTTCTCGAACTCGAACCGCTCGCCCCGTTCGCGGGACGACGGATGGAACAGGCGATCGCGGCCGTCCGGGCCGCCATCGACGACGGCCGCATGAAGCCGGGCGTGAAGTACTCGGTCTACCAACTCGCCGAGGGCCTCGGCATCTCCCGCACCCCCGTGCGGGACGCGCTCCTGCGGCTCGAAGAAGTGGGCCTCATCAAGTTCGAGGCCCGCCAGGGATTCCGCATCCTGCTGCCCCAGCCCAAGGAGATCGCCGAGATCTTCGCCGTCCGGCTGGCGTTGGAGCTACCCGCGGTCCGCAAGGCCGCCACCACGGCGAGCACCACGCTCCCCGATGCCCTGCTCAGGCAACGGCGTCTGATGCAGGATGCCGCCGCCGTCGGCGACGAAAACGAGTTCGCCCACCACGATCTCGGACTGCACGACCTCATCCTCGACGCCGCCGACAACGGCCGCGCCCGGGCGATCGTCAAGACCCTCCGCGAGACCACCCGGCTCCTCGGCGCCACCACCGCCGAACAGACGAGGACCCTCGCCGACATCGACAACGAACACGCCCCCATCATCGACGCGATCATCGCCGGGGATCCCGTGGCAGCGGAGGCCGCCATGCGCACGCATCTGGAGAACACCGGGAAACTTCTCATCACCCAGGCACTCCGCACGACGGAATCCACGCAGTCCGTGGACGAGATCTGGTCTGCGGTCATCCCGTGACCTGACCGCATGACCTGACGGAACGAGCAGCAGCCGATGACGAGCATCAGTCTACGAACCCGGGGCGCGAGACGATCCCGCGGCGGCGCCCGTGGACGGTACTGGGCGGCGCTCGTCGCGGCAGTCTCGCTGGCTACGGCGTGCGCGGCGCCGGCGGCCCTGCCGCCGCCCCTCGCCGGTGACTACTCCGGGTACTCACTACCGGACGGTGCCCAGATCCTGCCGCCCGTGAGCAGCGCTCCGCTGCCCCCGCCGGATCCGAACTCCTGCGGCGCACTGTCGAGCCTGCGACCCGATCCCACCGTCCGGCCGGAGACGGCGCCACCCGGTTCGGCGCTGGCCGCGATCCGCGCGCGCGGGCGCCTGATCGTCGGAACCGATCAGAACACGAACCTGTTCAGTTTCCGGGATCCGAAGACCGGCACGCTGCAGGGGTTCGACATCGACCTCGCGAGGGAGATCGCCCGCGACCTCTTCGGCGACCCGTCCAAGGTGGAATTCCGGCTGCTCACGTCGGCGGGCCGCTTCGACGCGCTCGAGAACAACGACGTGGACCTCGTGATCCACGCAACCTCCATCACGTGCGAACGCGCTGCCCGGGTCGGGTTCTCCACCGTGTACTTCGAGGCGTATCAGCGACTGCTGGTCCCGGAAGGGTCCGGCATCTCCTCGCCCGCGGACCTGGCCGGCAAACGGGTGTGCACGTTCATCGACACCACCTCCCTCGCGACGATCCAGCGCGTGGCACCCACCGCGACGATCGTGGGCGTTCCCGACTGGGACGACTGCCTGACCACGTTGCAGCTGGGTCAGGCCGACGCGGCCAGCACCGACAACTCCATCCTCGCCGGCCTCGCGGCGCAGGATCCCAACCTCGAGATCGTCGGTCCGAACCTGGAACTGGAGCCGTACGGCATCGTCGCGAACAAGAACAACGACGATCTCGTGCGTTTCGTGAACGGAACACTCGAACGGCTTCGCACGGACGGAACGTGGACCCGCTTGTACGACAGATGGCTGAGCCTACTGGGACCGGCAACCGGTCCGCCCGCCCCGAGCTACCGCGACTGAACTGGATTGCCGGCCGGTCAGCTCAGCAGCTGAGGGATGTTCGCCGCGCTGTCCAGGATGTGGGTGTGCGGTTCCGGACGCAGGGTGCCGGCGTCGTGGGCACCGGTCAGCACGCCCACCACGTATCGCGCACCGGCGTTGGTGCCTGCCCGCAGATCGTTGGGGGTGTCGCCGCCGACGAGGACCTCGTCGACGCTCTGCACTCCGGCGAGCTCCATCGCGCGGAAGATGAGATACGGCGACGGGCGGCTCATTCGCACCTGATCGCTGGTGATCACGCCGTCGACGTCTCGCCCGATCTCCCAGCCGACCTGCTCCAGCAGCGGTCCCGCAATGCCGCGTGAGTATCCCGTCTGCAGAACCACTTTGACGCCGCCGCCCCGCAATGCGGCGAAGGCGTCCGCGACTCCCGGCAGTGCGGTCGGTGGTGTCTTCCGGTACGCGCCCAGGAGCATGGCGGTGAACTCGGATTCGACGGAGTCGAGAACGGCCGTGTCGGCGGGGACGCCGCTCTCACGCAGCAGTCCCTCGATGGCCTGTCGCTTGCCCGTGCCCTTCCAGCGGTCGAATCGATCGTCCGGAATCGGCGCGCCGAGATAGTTCTCGACGGTGTCGCGCAACGCCACGTACACGGCGCCGCCCTCGTCGACACTCGTACCGGCAATGTCCAAGGTGACCAGCGAAACCCGGCGTTCGGTCATGAGTGGAACTCCTTCAGTGTCGTGCCACCGGCAGGTGGCCGGTGTCAGTGGGCGATCATCGACAGCACGTCGGCGATGACGTCGCTGTTGGTACCGTGCGACAGATCGAGCGTCCGGCAACGGTCGTAGTACGGGCTCAGATCCAGCCCGACCCCCAGCCCGTACACCTCGACGTCCCGTTCGTCTTCGTGTCGCTCGACCACCTCCTGCAGGTGGTGGTCCAGGTAGAACTCGTCGTTGGCCAGCGCGGTGGCGCCGTCCAGTGGGCTGCCGTCCGAGATCACGAACAGGAGCCTCCTGCCCGGGCCGTGGGCGCGCATCCGTGTGCACGCCCAGTCGACGGCCTCACCGTCGACGCCCTCCTTGAACAGGTCGTTCTTCAGCAGTCCCGCGATGGCGGGACGTGCTCGGCGCCAGGTGGTTTCCGCGTCCTTGAACACCAGCTGCCGCACTTCGTTGAGCCGACCCGGGTTATCGAGGCGTCCGGATCGGAGCCAGTCCTTGCGGGCCCGGCCCCCGTTCCAGGCGGCGGTCGTGAAACCCAGGATCTCGCAGCGGGCGTCGGCCAGCTCGAGCGCCCGCGCGAACACGTCGACCAGCACCGCAACCGGTTCGCCGAACTCCTTCATGGACCCCGAGCAGTCGATGAGGAAGGTCACCGTCGCGTCGGTCAAGGGTTCGGTGCGTTCGGCTCTGAAGAGTCGGCGTTCGGTGGGTGAGGTGACGAGTTGCGCCAGTCGGCGACCGTCGATGTACCCCTCTTCCCGGCCGCCCTCCCAGCTTTCGCGGACGGGTTCCGACAACAGCGCCTTCAGTTGCCGTCCGAGTCGCCGGACGTTGATGTGCCGGTGATCGATGATGAGGTCGAGCCGTCGGCGGTACTCCTGGAGCAGTGCGGGCCGGACGAGCGACGCGATGTCCCGTGTCTCGTCGTAGGCGCGGGTGAAGACGCGGTATCCGTCGCCGCCGTCGCCCAGTGCGCGGCTGTGCCCCGACACCGCTGTCGCGAACGTTTCGTTCTCGTCCGGCTCGGCGTCGAAGATCAGGGAGAAGGCGGCGGCCCGCTCGGCGCGCCGGGTGTCGTCGTGCTCGTCCGGATCCGCCGCCGACTCCAGCCGGTGGCCGATCACCTCGGCGACGGCGCGCGCGTGAGTGCCGAAGTCGTATTGCGAGTGGCGGGTTCGGCGCAGGAGCGGCAGATGGTCGCCGAGGACGCCGGCCAGCGCGAACCGGGTCGACTCGATCAGGTCCTCGGTGGTCTCAGGGATCGGCTGGGCGGTGATCCGGGCCCGGCACATCTGCGTCACCGTGAACAGCAGCATGCCGTGCACGGTCTCCGTCAACCCGGACGCCACGAACTCCTCCGACCACCGCGCGAAGCGGTGGGCCAGATTCGCGAGCACGCCGACCATCGCGTCGGAGGCCAGCGACTCGACGCGGAACTGCTCCAGAGTCTCGAAGATCAGCCTGCCTGCCGTGTCGGCCGGGCACAGGCTGCGATGCAGGGCGAGATCGGTGTGGAGCAGTCGCAGGGCCATGCCGTCGCCCGCGCCGCGCACGTTCGGGACGTCGTCGTGGGCGGCGGACGGGTGCAGGTGCGGGGCGGGCATCGGCACCCGCCGGTGTCCGCGATGGAGCACCGGACCCCGAAAGTGCAACTCGCCCTGGCCGGTGAGGGCGCGGATCGCGGCGGCGCAGAGTTCGGCACTGTGCTGCCGGCGGCGGACGGCGTCTGCCCGCGTGGACAATTCGACCATGGCCGCGGACTCAGGCCACGCTCGTCGCGAGCATCGCCGACCGGTCCAGTTCCGCGTCGAAGCACCGCTGGTAGTACTCGGCGACGACGGGCCGCTCGGCCTCGTCGCACTTGTTGACGAACGACAGCCGGAACGCCAGTGCCGGGTCGTGGAAGATCTCGATGTTCTCGGCCCAGGTGATGACCGTGCGCGGCGACATCAGGGTGGACAGGTCGCCGACCCGGAAACCGTTCCGGGTCAGGTTCGCCACCGCGACCATCGACGCGAGAAGGTCCCGGCTCAGCGACGGCACCCGGGCGGACACGATCTCGAGTTCCTGTTCCGCGGGAAGGTGATCGAGGGTCGCGACGATGTTCCAGCGGTCGATCTGCGCGTGATTGAGCCGCTGCGCACCGTGATACAGGCCGTTGAGGTTGCCCAGTCCGACGGTGTTGGCGGTGGCGAACAGGCGGAACGCGGGATGGGGAGTGAGCACCCTGTTCTGATCGAGCAGCGTCAGCTTTCCGTCGCGCTCGAGGATGCGCTGGAGGACGAACATGACGTCCGGGCGGCCGGCGTCGTACTCGTCGAGGATCAGCGCGACGGGCCGCTGCAGCGCCCACGGCAGGATGCCCTCCTGGAATTCGGTGACCTGCTTGCCGTCCCGGAGGACGACGGCGTCCTTGCCGATCAGGTCGAGACGGCTGAGATGTCCGTCCAGGTTGACGCGGATGCACGGCCAGTTGAGCCGCGCCGCAACCTGTTCGATGTGGGTGGACTTGCCGGTGCCGTGCAATCCCTGCACCATCACCCGGCGGTTGCGGGCGAATCCGGCGAGCAGGGCCGTCGTCACCGCGTGATCGAAGCGGTACGCGGGATCGATGTCGGGGACGTGGTCGACGGGTTCGCGGTACGCGCGCACCGTCAGATCAGTGTCGAGGCCGAACAGTTCGCGTGCGGACACGGGGTGGGTGGGGGCCGAGGTGGTCGTGTCGGGCATGCGCCCTCCTTTTAGTTCATTCGGTCGATTCGGTGCTCGTGACCTCGTTCTCGATCTCACCGATGGCGTCGGCCGCCCGCCGCAGGGCCGGCAGGAGTTTGAGTGCCTTGTCGGGGGTGAGTCGCATGACCGGGGCCTGGACTGCGATGCAGAGGTTGGAATTGCCTGTGGCGCACGGGACGAGCACCGCGGCGCACACGAGACCGGGCAGGAACTCTTCGTCGTCGATGGCGTAGCCGTCGCGGCGGACCTGCTTGAGTTCGGCCTCGATGAGGTCGACGTCGGTGACCGTCTTGGTGGTGTATCGCTCGAGCGGCATCCGCCCGAGCAGTCGTCCGCGCTGCGCCGGGCTGAGTTGCGACAGGATCATCTTGCCGCTCGCCGAGCAGTGTGCGGGAACCCGGGATCCGGCATGGAGCGTAAACCGCAGGGGTTCCGGCGTTTCCACGCGGTCGAGGTATACCACCTCGCTGCCCGACAGGGTAGTCACGTTGCAACTCTCGCCGAGTTCCGCGACGAGATTCCGGAGGATCGCGTGCCGGGCGCCGTGATGGGTGTCGTTGAGCAGCAGATTCTCGGCGAAGCGGCGCAGGCGGACGCCGGTGCCGTAGTGCCGGCCGTTGTTCTGCCGGGTGAGGAGCCCGGCCCCCTCGAGTTGCTGCAGCATGCGGTGCAGCGTCGGTTTGGCCATGCCCGTCTCCTCGACGAGGCCCTGCAGGGTGAACAGCTGATCCTTGGACGCGATCATCTCGAGCAGGGCGAAGAGCCGGAGCGTCGGGGTGTCTCCGGGCAGCTCGGTGGTCGGGTGCCCGTTCGACTCGTTGATCCGGTGAATCTCACCCACGGTTCCTCCTCGGCCGGAATGGCGGCGCTTGCGTGCCTGTTTCGAAAAATCATACATCCCGTTCCAGTTTTGGGAACATTCGTTGACGAAGCGCGTGACGTGCCCTACAGTCACTGCACATCACAAAATCACGAACGAAACGTTCCGATTTTTGACATTCTCTGCCGTTTCCGGCGCACCCCTGAAGGAGGATCACACATGAGCAAGAAGAAGAACGGTGCCGATCGCACCGCGGTCTCCGGTGTACAGAAGATGACCCCGTCGGAGGCGTTCGTCGAGACGATGGTCGCCAACGGCGTAACCGACATGTTCGGCATCATGGGGTCCGCCTTCATGGACGCCATGGACATCTTCGCCCCCGCAGGCATCCGGCTCGTCCCGGTGGTCCACGAGCAGGGCGCGGGACACATGGCCGACGGATACGCCCGGGTCAGCGGACGGCACGGCATGGTGATCGGGCAGAACGGCCCGGGCATCAGCAACTGCGTCACCGCGATCGCCGCCGCCTTCTGGGCGCACAGCCCCGTCGTCATCGTCACCCCCGAAGCCGGCACCATGGGCACCGGTCTGGGCGGCTTCCAGGAGGCCAACCAGCTCCCGATGTTCCAGGAATTCACCAAGTACCAGGGCCACGTCAACAACCCGAAGCGCATGGCCGAGTTCACCGGCCGCTGTTTCGACCGCGCGATGTCCGAGATGGGTCCGACGCAGCTCAACATCCCCCGCGACTTCTTCTACGGCGAGATCGAGACCGAGATCCCCCAGCCCACCCGCCTCGACCGCGGACCCGGCGGGGAGAAGAGCCTCGACGAGGCCGCGGAACTGCTGGCGCAGGCCGAGTTCCCGGTGATCGTGTCCGGCGGCGGCGTGGTCATGGCCGACGGCGTCGAGGAGTGCAAGGCACTTGCCGAGCGTCTCGGTGCGCCCGTCGTCAACAGCTACCTGCACAACGACTCGTTCCCCGCCAGCCACCCGCTGTGGACCGGACCGCTCGGCTACCAGGGGTCGAAGGCCGCGATGAAGCTGATCAGCCAGGCCGACGTCGTGCTCGCGCTCGGTACCCGCCTCGGCCCCTTCGGCACGCTGCCCCAGCACGGCATGGACTACTGGCCCAAGAACGCAAAGATCATCCAGATCGACGCCGACCACAAGATGCTCGGACTGGTCAAGAAGGTGTCCGTCGGGATCTGCGGAGACGCGAAGGCCGCCGCCGTGGCCCTCACCGAGCGGCTCGAGAGCAAGGCACTCGCATGCGATGCCAACCGCGAGGAGCGCAGCAAGAAGATCGACGCCGAGAAGGCGGCGTGGGAGAAGGAACTCGACGAGTGGACCCACGAGCGCGATCCGTTCAGCCTCGACATGATCGCCGAGCAGGAAGGCGAGGAAGGCAACTGGCTGCACCCGCGCCAGGTGCTGCGTGAGCTGGAGAAGGCGATGCCGGAGAACGTGATGGTGTCCACCGACATCGGCAACATCAACTCGGTCGCCAACAGCTACCTGCGGTTCGAGAAGCCGCGCAGCTTCCTCGCCCCGATGAGCTTCGGCAACTGCGGTTACGCACTGCCGACCGTCATCGGCGCGAAGGCAGCCGCACCGGAGCGGCCCGCCATCGCGTACGCCGGCGACGGCGCCTGGGGAATGAGCCTCGGTGAGGTCATGACGGCTGTCCGCCACGACATCCCGGTCACCGCGGTCGTGTTCCACAACCGGCAGTGGGGTGCGGAGAAGAAGAACCAGGTCGACTTCTACAACCGCCGCTTCGTCGCCGGTGAGCTCGAGAGCGAGTCGTTCGCCGGGATCGCGCAGGCGATGGGCGCCGAGGGCATCGTCGTCGACAAGCTCGAAGAGGTGGGCCCGGCGTTGCAGCGCGCGGTGGCCGCACAGATGAACGAGGGCAAGACGACGGTCATCGAGATCATGTGCACCCGCGAACTCGGCGACCCCTTCCGCCGCGACGCGCTGTCGAAGCCGGTGCGCCTGCTCGACAAGTACAAGGACTACGTGTAATCCCACCATCGCACCAGGTGGTCCCCGGCGAACACGGCCGGGGGCCATCTTCGTGTGCCCTGGTACCGACGATTCGTCGCGGACTGGACCTGTCGCTTCGGCGCCGCGGCCCCCACACTTCTTCCGGAGACGACGGCGAAACGGAGTGACAGAGTATGGCGGCAACGGTGTGGGATCTGTCGCTGCCCGCCCTCCTCTTCGCGCTCGGCGTCGTCGTGGCCGGCGGCGTCGTCCGCGGCTTCGGCGGCTTCGGCGGCGCAATGGTGTGGGTGGCCGGACTCGTCGTCCTGCTCCCGCCGACGTCGGTGATCCCCACCGTCTTCGTCCTCGAGGTCCTGGCGAGCGCCGCGATGCTGCCCCAGGTGTGGCGGCAGGTGCACTGGAAGTCGTTGCGCTGGTTGTTCGCCGGCACTCTGATCGGGATGCCGGTGGGGATGTGGGCACTCACGCAGTTGTCCGGCGACCTGGTGCGGGTGCTGCTCGGTGTCGCGATCATCGGATCCGCCGTCGCCATGGCCGCGGTCCCCGACCGGCAGTCGCTGCCCGGCCCCGCGACGACCACCGCAACCGGAGTGGCGTCCGGACTCCTCAACGGCGGCTTCGCTCTCGGTGGACCGCCCGCCGTCCTGATGTACTTCTCCGCGTCCTCCCACGTCGCGGCCGGGCGCGCGTCGCTCGTCGTGTTCTTCCTCGTCATCGACGCATTCGGCGCGGCCGGTTCGGCCGCCGGTGGTCTCCTCACCGTGCCCGTCCTCGCGCAGATCGTCCTGTTCGCACCGCTGTGCATGCTCGGCGCCGCCGCCGGGAAGTGGTTGTTCGACCGCACCACCGCAGAACAGGTCCGCCAACGCGTGCTGTGGTTGCTCGGCTTCCTCGGCGCCGCCGTCCTCGTGCAGGTGGCGTTGCGGTAGAACCTCTCTCGGGCCGCGCTGGTACCGTCCCGCGGTCGTCTTCTGGCCCTGTTGCCCGCGTCACACTGCGCGCAAGGTAGTGCTCGAACTACTTCGACGCGGTAACGAAAGGCAGGCACTGTAGTGGACTTTCCCAGAAGCGCGGACAGCACGCGATCGGCCGATCTCGTCGTCCTGAACGGAACGGTCCTGACGATGGACGGGCTGGGCCGGCGGGCGAGCGGACTCGCGGCGCGCGGTGGTCGCATCGTCGCGGTCGATTCCGATCGGGCGGTGGCCGAGTTGATCGGTCCCGACACCCGGGTGCTCGACCTCGGCGGGCGCACCGCCATCCCGGGATTCGTCGAGTCGCACAATCACCCGGAGTTCTTCGGGATGACCCTGGCGGCGCAGGTCGACGCGGGTTCGCCGCCGAACGACTGCATCGCGGACATCGTGCACCGGGTCGAGCAGGCGGTGGCGGACGAGGAACCCGGCGCGTGGATTCGCGGCTATCGCTACGACGACTCGCTCCTCGCCGACGACCGGCATCCGACCCTCACCGACCTCGACCCGGTGTCGCCGGACAACCCGGTTCTGCTGACGCACGTGTCGGGGCATTTCTGTGTGGCGAACTCGGCGGCGTTGCGGTTCGCGGGCATCGATGCCACGACACCCGATCCGCCCGGGGGACGGATCGCACGGGACTCGTCGGGGCAGCCGACCGGGCTGCTGATCGAGGGCGCGGCGTTCATGGTGAATTCGCTCGTGCCGAGCCGGGGCGGCGACGAAGCGGTGGAGGCGCTGCGGCTCGCCGGCGCGGAGTACGCGCGGCACGGCGTCACGACGGTCCACGATGCGGGTATCGGGCTGATCGGCGGACGCGCCGGACTCGACGCGTACCGCACCCTCGCGCGGACCGGCGGGCTCCCGACCCGCGTGCACGGCTACCTGTTCCACGACCTCGTGGCGGGTCTCGACGAGGGCACACCGGAGGCGCCGGATCCGGCCGCCGACGACGACCGCTTCGCCCTCTCGGGCGTGAAGATCGTGGCCGACGGGTCCATCCAGGGGCTGACCGGCTGCCTCGCCGAGGGGTACACGTGCGCGCCGGACGACCACGGCATGATGCTGCTCGACCCCGACGACCTGGGACGCAGGATCGCCGCGCTGGACGCCGCGGGCTGGCAGGTGGCCGTGCACGGTAACGGGGACGCCGCCATCGAGGCGATCATCAACGGGTACGAGCGGCTCGGGGTCGAACCCGGACGCCGTCGACGGCACCGGATCGAGCACTGTCAGACGGTGCGGGAGGACCAGCTCGACCGCATGGCCGCGAACGACGTGCTGGCCTCGTTCTTCGTCAAACACGTCTACTACTGGGGCGACCGGCACCGGGACCGCTTCCTCGGGCCGGAGCGGGCACGCCGCATCAGCCCGCTGGCCTCGGCGCGCTCGCGGGGGCTGACGTTCGGCCTCCACTCGGACACCCCCGTCACCCCGGTGCCCCCGCTCGAGGGAATCTGGTGTGCCGTCAACCGGATCACCCGCAACGGCGACGTACTCGGCCCGGAACAGACCATCGACGTCGACGCGGCCCTGCGCGCCTACACCATCGACGCCGCGTACCTCGGCGGCGAGGAGGCGTCGCGGGGCAGCCTGGAGGTGGGCAAGCTCGCCGACCTCGCGGTGCTGTCCGCGGACGTCACCTCGGTGGCCCCGGAGACGATCCGGTCCCTCACCGTGGACGCGACCGTAGTCGGTGGCGACGTCGTGCACGCGAGCGACGAATTCACGTCGCCGGCGGTGGTGCGATGATCCGCAGCTGGCCGAGCGTCGTCATCGGGTTCGTCGTCCCGGCCTTCGCGATACTCGGCGGAATCTTCACGTTCGGGCGAATTCACGCCGTGCTCTTCGGCTTTCCCGTCGTCTTCCTCTGGACGTTCGTCTGTTTCCCGTTCACCACGCTCTGCCTGTGGGTCAGTTGGAGCTTCTTCGATCGCAGTCACTACCCGGACGAGGAGAAAACCGCATGATCGTCGCAGTCCTCTGTGTCGTCCTCGCCATCTCGGTGGGAGTCGCCGTCTACGCGGGATACGGCCGCCGCAACGGAGGCATCTCGGAATTCCTCGTCGGCGGGCGGTCGTTCCCCGCCTGGCTCGTGTACTTCCTCGCGGTCGGTGAGGTGTACAGCATCGGCACGCTGCTCGGATTCCCGTCGGGCATCTACGCCCACGGTGCGAGCTACGGCGTGTGGTTCATCGGATACATCCTGCTCGCGTACGTGTTCGGCTACTTCCTCGCACCGTTGGTGTGGCGGGCCGCGAAACGGTACGACGCGATGACCGTCCCCGACATCTTCGGCAGGCATTTCTCCAGCCGCACAGTCGAATTGGTGACGTGTCTGACGCTGCTCGTGGGGCTCGTGCCGTGGGGTCAGTACCAATTCATCGGTCTGCAGGTGGTGCTGTCGTCGCTGGGGGTCAGCCTCACCCCGGTGCAGGCTGTGGTGATCGCCGGCGTCCTCGCGTTCCTGTACGTCGCGGTGTCGGGCATCCGCTCTCCCGCATACGTGTCGGTCATCAAGGACACGCTGATGGTCATCACGGTCGCGGCCGTCGGTATCGCGGTGCTGTTCGCCACCCGCGGGTCGGGGGCGGCGACCACGCCGATCCACCTCACTCCCGCCGTGAGCACCATCTCGGGTTCGGCGATGACGTTCACGATGACCACCATCGTCTTCCAGGCGCTCGTGTTCTACCTGGGGCTGGGCGCGTCGTACATCCTGCCGGCCAAATCGGAGCGTGCGGTGAAGGGCTCGACGGTGTGGATGCCGCTGTACATGCTCATCTACCCGCTGCTGGTTCTCGCCTCGTTCTACGCCCTGCAGAAGTACCCGGGCGTCTCCAACCCCAACACGATCTTCATGGTGACAGCCCGAGGCCTGCTGCCGGACTGGCTCGTCGGAATCGTGGCGTCGGGCGCGGCGCTGTCCGGTCTGCTGGTGCTCGCCGCGACGGCACTCGGCATCGGGGGTCTGGTGTCGCGGAACCTGTTGTCCGGGCTGGGGCAGCACGCGCAGAGACGGTGGAGCACCGTGTTCGTCGCCGCCTTCCTCGTGCTCGGCGCACTGCTCACGCTGTACGCCTCGACACTCATGCTCACCGTCCTCAACCTGTTCTACGGCCTCGTGGCGCAGGTGGTCCCGGCATTCCTGGTGGTGCTGTTCGCCCGGCGGGTGCCCGCGGCGGCGATCACCACCGGAATGATCGTCGGTGTGGTGCTGTCGGTGGTGCTGTACCTGCAGGGGCCGTCGGTGCTCGGCGGCATCAACAGTGGCGTGATCTCGACGGGCGTGAATGCCCTCGTGGTCCTGGTGTGGCGGCTGCTCGCTCCCGGTCCCGAACGGGAACCGGTCGCGCGCGGAGCCCGGCGGGAGGACCCTCAGCGCCGCATACTCGCCGCGCAGGCCTGACCGAGGAGGGCGGTACCTTCCTCGATCGATTTCAGTGGGATCGCCCCGTAGCCGATACGAAAGTGGTTGCGGGGCGGTACCGGCTGGGTGTAGAAGATGTCGCCGCGCTCGACGAGGACGCCGCGTTGCTCGGCCTCCCGGACGACGGCGCGGCAGTCGAGATCTTCCGGCCCGGTCATCCACAGGCTCACCCCGCCGGGCGGATACGGTTCCTGCGACCACGGGAGGTACTTGTCGACGGCGGTGCACAGCCGCTCCCACTTGTGCTTCATCTGGGTGCGGTGGTGGCGCAGCGCCCGGTGGTATTCGCCGCTGTCGATGAGCATCGCCAGGGCCCGCTGCTGATGACCGGGTGGGTGCCGCAGCACGTAGCGGCGGGCTTTGCGCAGTTCACGCACCAGTTCCGCGGGTCCGACGAGGTAGCCCAGGCGCAGGCCCGGGGCCAGGAATTTCGAGAACGTCCCGAGATACACGGCGTCGCCGCTGGAGTCGAGCGCCTTGAGCGCCGGACTGGGACTGCCGTGGTAGCGGAACTCGCTGTCGTAGTCGTCCTCGACGATCACGGTGCCGGACTCCGCGGCGAGCTGCAGCAGGCGCTGCCGGCGGTCGATGCCGAGCGTCACGTTGGTCGGATGGTGATGGCTCGGTGTCAGATACATCAGGTCGGTGCCGCGCAGCGTCTCCGGCGGCCGCAGTCCGTGTGCGTCGACGTCGATGCCGTACACCTGGGCGCCGGTGCGCAGGAAGATGTGTCGTGCGTCGAGGTAGCCGGGATTCTCGATGGCCACGCGGTGTTCGGGCCCGAGCAGCACCCGGCCGACGAGGTCCAGTCCCTGCTGGGAACCGACGGTGACGAGCACTTCGTCGGCACTCGCCTCGATGCCGCGCGACGGCAGCAGGTGCTGGCGGATCATGTCGATCAGCATCGGGTCGTCCGCGCCGACGCTGTCCTGCAGGCTGGCATACGCGTGGGGCTGGTACAGCGCGTCGCGCAGGCATCGCACCCAGGCGCGGGCCGGGAAGCTGCGGATGTCGATCTGCCCCGCCAGGAACGGGTACGGGTACTTGTGCCAGTCGAGGTTCTTCTCGATGTGCGGAACGTCGGCATCCGGGTAGCGCCGGATGCGGGACGACCAGTCGATGCGCGGGATGGTCGCGCGGGCGTCCGAGGCCAGCGTCTCGATCATGTCGGGATTGACGAACATGCCGGACCGCTGGTGGCTCTGCACCAGACCCTCGGCGATCAGTTCCTGATAGGCCAGGTTGATCGTGTTCCGGGAGATCGCGAGATCGACCGCGAGTTCGCGTGAACTGGGCAGCCGATGGCGCGGATCGAACAGTCCGTTGGCGATGCCGTGCTCGATCGCCCGCCGCACCTGGCGGTACAGCGGCTCGGCGGAATTGCGATCGACCTCGATCAGCGTTCTCGGCACGCATCGCCTCCTGTCGATCCCGCAGCGGCCGGACGGACGCCGACCCGGCACGCCGAGAAGTTCTCGCACGAGCACTCCTCAGTATGCCGGGCCGGCGGTGAAATCAAACCAGGTGGAGCGCGTCGTCGACGCTGATCGACTCGATTCCCAGAGCGGTGCCGACGGCGTCGTTCGTCAGGCGGCCCGCGACCGTGCTGACCCCGGCGCGCAGTGCCGCGTTCTCCCTCGCCGCCCGGGCGAGCCCCTTCTCGGCGATCTGCAGGGTGTACGGCAGCGTGACGTTGGTGAGCGCATACGTCGACGTGTGGGGCACCGCGCCCGGCATGTTCGCCACGCAGTAGAACACCGAGTCGTGGACCTTGAACGTGGGCTCCGCGTGGGTGGTGGGGCGCGAATCCTCGAAGCAACCGCCCTGGTCGATCGCGATGTCGACGAGTACGCTGCCCGGCTTCATCCGTGCGACGAGCGAGTTCGAGATGATCTTCGGTGCCTTCGCGCCCGGGACCAGCACGGCGCCGATGACGAGGTCGGCCTGCATGACCTCCTGCTCGATCGAGTAGGAGTTGGCGGCGAGGGTGCGGATCCGGCCCTGGTACATGCGGTCGGCAGCGCGCAGCTTGTCGACGTTCTTGTCGAACAGGACGACGTCGGCCCAGGTGCCCGCGGCGACGGCGACGGCATTCATGCCCGAGACGCCCGCACCGATCACGACGACGCGAGCCGGGGACACCCCGGATACGCCGCCGATCAGTACGCCGCGGCCACCCTCCGGCCGCATGAGTGCCTGTGCGCCGACGAGGGGCGCGAGCCGGCCGGCCACCTCACTCATCGGGAACAGCAGGGGCAGCGACCCGTCGGGAAGCTGAACAGTCTCGTACGCAACGGAATTCGTTCCGGCGGCGAGCAGTGCCCGGGTGCATTCTTCGCCGGCGGCGAGGTGCAGGTACGTGAACAGCGTGAGGTCCGAACGCATCCGGTGGTATTCCTCCGCGATGGGCTCCTTGACCTTGAGGACCAGTTCCGCGCTCTGCCAGACAGCGTCGGCCGTGTCGAGGATCTTCGCGCCTGCGGCACCGTACGCGTCGTCGCCGATCGAGGAGCCCTCCCCCGCACCGCGTTCGACGAACACGTCGTGCCCGTGGGCGACCAGCTCGTGTACGCCGGCGGGAGTGGCCGCCACCCGGTACTCGTGGTTCTTGACTTCCTTGGGGATACCGATCCTCATCTGAGACCTCCGTTAGCTGGGGCTGTTCGCCGCTCCGGCCACGTCGTAGTGTCCGGGCGATACCGAAGTCTGGATCAGACTGGCATGGGACCAGAAGGGCCAGTTGAGCGTCGTCTGCGGGGACCAGTCTGGACCCATCGAATACCGCTCTTCTGGCCCTGACCTGCGCTCTGCGCCGTCGGTATGTTGTGGGTCACAGCCATTCGACAACGAAGGAGATGGTCGTGGACGTCACCGAATTGCGAGCACGGGCCCGCCGGCACCTCGGACCTCATTTCACCCGCAAGGACACCTGGGAGAGCGACTTCCCGGTGTTCGTTCGCGGTGAGGGCAGCTATCTGATCGACACCGAGGGGGACCGTTTCCTCGACGGTCTGGCTGGTCTGTTCTGTGTGAACATCGGTCACGGCCGCGACGACATCGCCGCAGCGGCGAGCGAGCAGATCGGCACGCTGGCGTACGCCTCGAACTGGGGCAGCGCCCACGTTCCCGCGATCGAGGCGTCCGCGCTCATCGCCGACCTGGCGCCCGGTGACCTCGGGACGACCTTCTTCGTCAACTCCGGATCCGAGGCCGTGGAGACCGCGGTCAAGTTCGCCCGGCAGTACCACCGCAGCCAGGGCAACCCCCAGCGAACCAAGATCATCAGCCGCGAGATGGCTTATCACGGAACCACTCTCGGTGCCCTGTCGGTGACGCAGCTGCCGAAGATCAAGGATCCCTTCGGCCCGCTGCTGCCCGGCGTCCGGTCGGTACCCAACACGCTCGGCTACCTCGGCGACTGCGGCCCGGCCGACCAGCTCGACTGCATCACCGCGATCGAGGCCGTCATCGAGGAAGAGGGCGCCGAGACCATCGCCGCCGTCTTCGCCGAACCGGTGCAGAACGGCCGCGGCGCCCTGGTCCCGCCGGACGGATACTGGCCGGCACTGCGCGCGCTGTGCGACAAGCACGGGATTCTCCTGGTCTCCGACGAGGTGATCTGCTCCTTCGGTCGCCTCGGACACTGGTTCGGGCACGGGCTCACCGGTGTGGTGCCGGACATGATCACGTTCGCCAAGGGCTCCACGTCCGGCTACGCCCCGCTCGGCGGACTGATCGTGCGCGAGCAACTGGTACGCGAGCTCTACGATTCGCCCAAGGGCGGCGTGTTCACCCACGGTGCCACGTGGGGCGGACACCCGGTGTCGACGGCGGTCGCGGTCGCGAACATCACCGCGATGCGGGAAGAGAACGTGCTTGGCAACGTCGCCGCCCGGGGCCCGAAGCTGAAGACCGCACTCGATTCGCTGATGAGTGCGCACCGGTGCGTCAAGGACGTGCGCGGAACGGGGTACTTCTACGCGATCGAGTTGATGGCCGACAGCGACAGCGGCCGCGAGTTCACCGAGCAGGAATCGCTCACCGTGCTGCGCAAGGTGCTGCCCGAGGCGTTCGCCCGCACCAAGGTGATCCTCCGCGGCGACGACCGCGGCGCCACGATGCTCATGATCTCGCCGCCCCTCGTCGCCGACGACGAGGTGCTGTCGGAACTGCTCCACGGCGTCGACAGCATGCTCACCGACATCGAGAAGGCAATCCAGCCGTAGGGGTATCGAGTTCCCTCATTCCAGCGGGTGGCGGTCGTCGACCATCGACGGCCGCCACCCCATTTTTCGTATTGATGGGAGAGCGAGGCCATGGCCCCGGGAGTCACCGCTGCACCTACCTACTCTGCGCAACAGGATGATTCGTCGCTGATCGACGGATGGGTCGCCGCCCTGCGGGGGCAGAATCGGATCGTCGGCCTCGCGGACGGCGAAGACGAACGCGCGATCCGTGCCGCGCATACCCTGCACCACAAGTGCGTCGTCTCGCCGCGCCTGTTCGGGCGCAGGGACGTCATCCGCCGCGTCGCGGAGACGACGGGCATCCCGCTGGCCGAGGAGTTGGTCGTCGACCTCGCCGACGCGGCCGCGGACCCCGCGATCCGCGAAGCCGTCGAAGAGGGATTCGCCCGGTACCCCGACCGGATCGACTCGGCAATGTCCGACCCGGTGTGCCTCACCGCGGCGGCGCTGCGCGCCGGAGTGGTCGACGCCGGCGTGGCCGGTGCGGGCAGGCCGACGTCCGACGTGCTGCGGGCCGGACTGCGGATCGTGGGTCTCGCCCCCGGGTCGAGCATCCTGTCGAGTTCCTTCCTGATGTTGCTGCCGGACGGACGGCAGCTGACGTTCTCCGACTGCGCCGTCGTGCCCGATCCCACGGTCGGCGAACTGGTCGACATCGCACTGGCGGCCGGCGCCACCCACTTCCATCTCACCGAGCAGACACCGATCGTGGCGATGCTGTCGTTCAGCACCCAGGGCAGTGCCCGGCATCCGCGGGTGGAGAAGGTACGCGAGGCTGCGGAACTGGTCCGCGTCCGGGACCCGCAACTGCACGTCGACGGAGATCTGCAGTTCGACGCCGCGCTGGTCGCCGAGATCGGCGCGTCCAAGGCGCCCGACTCACGGGTCGCGGGCCGGGCGAACGTCCTGGTGTTCCCGAATCTCGACGCCGGCAACATCGGGTACAAAATTGCCCAGCGGCTGGGAGGTGCCATAGCCTTGGGGCCCATCCTGCAAGGCTTGGCCGCACCGTGGAACGATCTTTCCCGCGGATGTACCGCCGGCGACATCGAACTGATGGCGCTCGTGAGTGCAGTCCAGTCCCTGGCCACCTGACGCGTCGGACACGGAACGTGCCACCGGAATCGAGAAGGGAGTCGCGTTGACGATGCTCCTCGTCGGTGCCCTGTGCATCGGCATCGCCTCGGTCATCGGCGGCGCCACCGGGTTCGGGACGGCACTGATCGCGACGCCGGTGATGCTGATGGTCGGATTCGCCGTTCCCGAAGTGGTATTCGTCAATCTGACGGCCGGGCTGATCACGCGGATCGGTGCGGCGTATCAACTGCGAGGACACATCAGCTGGGGACGGGTGGCCCTGCTCGGTGGTGGCAGTCTGCCCGGTGCCTGGCTGGGTGCGGTCACCCTCGGACTGCTGCCGGAGCAGTATCTGAAGCCGGCCGCGGGAGTCGTCGTCATGCTGTGCGGGCTGGCGATGGCACTCCCGAACCGGTCCGAGACCACCCGGGCGCCGTCCACGGCCGCGCACGTTCTCACCGGGTCGGTCGGCGGCTACCTCGGAACCACGACTTCCCTCAACGGGCCGCCCCCGGTTCTGTTGCTGATGCGGGCGCGGCTGCCCCCGCTGGCGTTCATCGCCGATCTCGCAGGCTATTTCATTGTCGCCAACATCATGGCCCTCGGCGTCCTGTGGTTCCACGACGAGATCACGGAGTCGATGTTCTGGCCACGACTCCCGGTGTTCGTCGCGGCCGCGCTGATCGGCAACCTCTCCGGACTGGCGATCGCCCGCCGCCTCCCGCCGGGGGTGTTTCGTTCCGCGGTCATCGTGCTCGTGATCGCGGCCGGTGCGACGACGTTCCTCCTCGGATGAGCGTCGCTCAGTGCTCGGCCCCGACCCGGCGGACCAGTCGCACCAGTTCGCCTGCGGGACCGTCGAGCTGACGCGCACCCCGCCACACGGCCCGCAGCACCCGGTCGAGCTCGAGGCCGTCGACGTCGATCACCTTCAGCTCGCCGGCGGCAACCTGTTCCGCGACGGCGAGGGTGCTCATCACGGCGGGGCCGACCCCGGCCAGCACGCTGGTGCGGATCGCCGCGGCGCTCCCGAGCTCGAGAAGTGGTGCCGCCCGGTCGTATTCCTGCAACGCCACGTCGAGCGTGGTCCGGGTGCCGGATCCCGGTTCCCGCACCAGCAGCGGTGTCAGAGCCAACTCGCTGACCGACAGGGCCTTCCGCCGCCGCGCCCACGGATGGGTGGGATGAACGACGACGACCAACCGGTCGCGTGCGACGGTGATGCTCTTCAACGGCCGGGGTACCGTCGGCGATTCGACGAACCCGACGTCGCAGGTCCTGCTGTTGATCCGTTCGAACACCTGAGTCGAATTGTGCACCTGCAGGTGAATGGTCACGTCGGAGTGCAACCGGCGGAACTGTCCCAGCCAGCCCGGCATCAGGTGTTCCGCCACCGTCATGCTGGCGCCCACCGTCAATTCGGCGGTGCGTTCCGCACGCAGCCCCTCGGCCACGTCGAGCAGTCGGCGCGTATCGGACAGCACCCGGCGCGCCCAGTGCGCGATCACGGTGCCCTGCGGCGTCAGGATCGAGCCCGTCGGGCTGCGCTGCAACAGCGTCATGCCGAACTGGCGCTCGAGTTGCTTGATGGCACGACTCGCGTTCGGCTGCGCCATTCCCGCGAGTCTGGCGGCGGCGCTGAGGCTTCCGTGGTCGTCGACGCCGACGAGTAACTCGAGCACGGGAAACTCCGGCCATTTGCGGGACATGCATCGAGTATATGACCCTGGCGCAAGACATATCAGGATGATATGTGTTCATGCCGAAATGACGGCTATCGCAAAGTGCTGCAGTGCCGGACCGTAGAAGCATGAGTAGTCAACTGAGCGAATCGAAGTCCGAGGAACAGCGCGTCGAGAGCCCGGCAACGCTGCCGCGACTGCAGAGCGCCATGGCCACTCTCCTGCCGGGTCTGGCGCTGTGCGTCGTGGCCACCGCCGTCGCCATGGGTGTCGGACGGTTCCTTCCGACGGTGAGCCCGCTGCTGATCGCCATCGTGCTCGGCGCGATCCTGTCGAACATCGTGCACCTACCCGAACGGCTCCGGCCCGGACTGCAGTTCTCCGCCAAGAAACTGCTGCGGGTGGGCATCGCCCTCCTCGGGCTGCAGCTGATGCTCAGCGACATCCTCGGGCTCGGCTGGGGTGTCATCGTCGTGGTGGTCTCGATCGTCTGTCTCGGGATCGTCGGGACGATGTTCGCGGGCAAGCTGCTCGGCCTCAGCTGGACGCAGCGCCTGCTCATCGCGTGCGGGTTCTCGATCTGCGGTGCGGCCGCGGTCGCGGCGGTGGACGGGGTGGTGGACGCAGAGGAGGAAGAGGTGATCACCGCGGTTGCGCTGGTCGTCATCTTCGGCACCCTCATGATTCCCGCGATCCCCCTCCTCGCGCGGGCCCTGGGACTGTCCGACACCGACGCCGGCCTGTGGGCGGGTGGCTCGATCCACGAGGTCGCGCAGGTGGTCGCCGCCGGTGGCGCGATCGGCGGTGCCGCCCTCGGTGTGGCCGCAGTGGTGAAACTCGCCCGCGTGCTCGTGCTCGCGCCGGTCATGGCGGTGCTCAGCGTGCGGCAGCGCACCCTCGCCGGCAGCGACGCCGACGTGAAGCGTCCCCCGCTGATCCCGCTGTTCGTCGTCGCCTTCCTCGTCTGCGTCGGTCTGCGGTCCACCGGCATGCTGCCTTCCGGCCTCCTCGCCGACGCGAAGATCGTGCAGACCGCGCTCCTCACCGCCGCCATGTTCGCCCTCGGCGCCGGCGTCCACGTCTCCACCATCAAGAAGGTCGGCGCCCGCCCCTTCGTCCTCGCGACCATCTCCACCGTCTGGGTGGCGTCGATTGCGCTGGTCGGGGTCCTGTTGGCGGGGTGACCACCCGGCCCCTCCCGAACGAACGGGACGCTCGTTGCGTCAGATGCAACGAGCGTCCCGTTCGTCGTGCGTGGATCCGGGAGAGCCGGGGCGGCGCCGAGAAACTTTAATCAAGGCTTTCATTATTCTGTGATCCGGGTTACTGTGGCACCCATCAGTCAAACCTTTGATTAGTTAGGTGGATCGCATGAGCCCCACGAGCTTCGCTTCGTCGGCCGACCTCGGTGAGAAGGAGCAGACCCTCGAGGTCCTCGCCGACGGCGTGTACGCCCTCACCGCCGAGGGGGATCCGAACATCGGCGCCATCGAGGGTGAGGACTTCGTCGTCTGCTTCGAGGCGCTCGCCACCCCGGTCGCCGCCCAGGACTGGCTCCGCAAGCTGCGCGAGCACACCGACAAGCCGGTCCGCTACCTGGTGCTCTCGCACTACCACGCCGTCCGCGTGCTCGGCGCGTCCGCGTTCGACGCCGAGACGATCGTGGCGCACGAGACCACCCGCGCCCTCATCGAGGAGCGCGGCAAGGAAGACTGGGCCAGCGAATTCGGGCGCATGCCGCGTCTCGCGAAGGGTGCCGACTCGGTTCCCGGACTCACCTGGCCCACCCTGACGTTCGCCGACAAGCTCACCATCGACCTCGGCGGCGGCCGCGGCGACCTGGTGCTGCAGCACTTCGGCCGCGGGCACACCGAGGGCGACGTCGTCGCGTGGCTGCCGAAGCAGAAGATCCTCTTCGCCGGCGACCTCGTCGAGGCGCAGGCCGCGCTGTACACCGGCGACGCTTTCCACCGCGACTGGTCCACCGGCACCCTCGATGCGATCAAGGCGCTCGGCGCGGAGGTCCTCATCGGCGGACGCGGCGCCGTGTCCCACGGCCGGGAGGCCGTCGACGCCGCCATCGAGCAGACCCGTCACTTCATCGAGGTCATGCTGGCCGAGGTCGGGGCCGTGCAGCAGCGCGGTGGCACCCTGAAGGAAGCATTCGAGGCCACCCACGCCGCACTCAACGAGCAGTACGGGCACTGGCCGATCTTCGAACACTGCCTCCCGTTCGACGTGTCCCGCGTGTGGGACGAGCTGTCGGGCATCGAACGGCCCGTCATCTGGACCGCCGAGCGTGACCGCGAGGTCTGGGACCAGTTGCAGGGCTGAAATCCGTCACCGTTTCACACTCATAAGGCGAGGATCATGGGAAGACGACACACCCGCGGCGGCACCGTCACCGTCGTGGGCAACGGCCCGGTGGGGCAGACGACCGCGTTGCTGCTCGCCCGCTGGGGCATACCGGTCACGTTGCTCGACGCGCGGGCCGAACGCGACCCGATCGGATCGAAGGCCATCTGCCAGCAACGGGACGTCCTCGAGGTGTGGGACGCGATCGGCGTCGGCCGGAAACTGGCCGACGAGGGTGTGACGTGGGGATGCGCCCGCACGTTCCACCGCGACCACGAGCTGTTCGCGCAGACGTTCGTCGACCGCGGCATCTCGTCGTTCCCGCCGTTCGTCAACATCTCGCAGGCCCGCACGGAGGAACTGCTCGACGAGCAGATCGCCGCGTCGCCGTCGATCGACGTCCGCTGGGGGCACGAGGCCGTCTCGGTGGATCAGGACGAGACCGGTGTAGCCATCACCTGTCGCACCGACGACGGTGATCGCGTGATCGAGTCGGACTACGCGGTGGTCGCGGTGGGGTCGCGGGGCAGCGCGATCCGGCAGCAACTGGGCGTCACATTCGACGGCCGCTCGTTCGACGACAAATTCCTGATCTGCGACATCGCCGCCGACATCCCCGGCTGGGCCGACGAACGCCGCTTCTACTTCGACCCGGAGTGGAACCCGGGCCGCCAGGTGCTCATCCACCCGTGCCCCGACTCGACGTTCCGCATCGACTGGCAGGTGCCCGGCGACTACGACCTAGAGGCCGAGGAACGGTCGGGGGCGCTGGACGAGCGGATCCGGAAGATCATCGGCGACACCGACTATCGCATCGTGTGGAAATCGGTGTACCGCTTCCACTCCCGCGTCGCCGACCGGATGCGCGTCGACCGGGTGCTGCTCGCCGGCGACGCCGCCCACATCGTGTCACCGTTCGGTGCCCGCGGCCTGAACTCGGGCGTCGCCGACGCCGAGAACGCCGCGTGGAAACTCGCGTTCGTCCTGCGCGGCTGGGCGGACGAATCGCTGCTCGAGACGTACCACACCGAGCGGCACGCGGCCGCCGTCGAGAACATCGCCGTCACCACGGCGACAATGGACTTCCTCGTCCCCCAGTCCGAGGAACAGCACCGGCACCGGCGCGACGTGCTCACCGCGGCGGTCACCGACCCGCAGGCACGCGCGCAGGTGGACAGCGGTCGTCTCGCCGAACCGTTCTGGTACGTCGAATCATCTTTGACCACAGCCGATCTGGGTCGTCCGTTCGCGGGACGACCCGAGCGTGGCAGCACGCCGGCCGCCGCGCCGGGAATCCTCGTGCCCGACACCCCGGTGACGCTGCGCGGTGGCGGCGTGACCCGCCTGCGTGAGATCGCCCGGCACGGCGTCCTGCTCCTCGCCGGTGACGGTGTGGACGTCGACGAGATCCGCGGCGCGGCCCTGGGCGCGGTGCACACGCCGATCCGGATCGCCCGGCTGTCCGAGATCGACACCACCGGAGTCCTCACCGCCGCACTGGGTGCCGCTCCCGGTGAGGTGTGGGTCATCCGTCCGGACGCCTACGTCGCCGCGGTCACCGACTCGGTCGACGGGCTCGTCGCGGCCCTGCGACGACTCCACGGATCCGAGCCTGCGGCCGTCACGGCCGGTTCCCGCGCAGCCGTTCGGGATTCAGATCGAGTCTTCGCAACAGCTGGGCGTTGAGCGCGACCACGATGGTGGAGACCGACATCAGGATCGCCGCGACCGCGGGGGAGATCGCGACCCCGGCGAACGCGAGCGCGCCGGCGGCCAGGGGGACGGCGATGATGTTGTACCCGGTGGCCCACAACAGGTTCTGCCACATCTTGCGGTAACTGGCCAGCGACAGGTCGATGATCGACAGCACCGCGCGGGGGTCGTCGGAGGCGAGCACGACGCCGGCTGATTCGATGGCGACGTCCGTGCCGGCCCCGATCGCGACGCCCACGTCGGCGCGGGCGAGTGCGGGTGCGTCGTTGACCCCGTCGCCGACCATCGCGACCCGGTGACCGCGCTGCTGCAGCGCAGCCACCTCGGCGTCCTTGTTCTCCGGCAGCACGTCGGCGAACGCCTCGTCGATCCCGAGGTCGGCGGCCACGGCGTCGGCGACCTGGCGGGCGTCGCCGGTGATCATCGCGACCGTCACGCCCCGCGTGTGCAGGGCGTCGATCGCCTGCCGGGACTCCTCGCGGACGGCGTCCTCGAGCGCCACCGCACCGAGCACCCGGCCGCCGCGGACCACGTGGAGGACGGCGGCGCCGCGGGCGACCCAGGATCGAGTGATCGACGTGATGTCTTCGGGGACTGTCACTCCGAGCTCCGCGAGCATCGCGGGACCGCCGACCGCTACTTGTGTTCCGTCGACGTTCGCGCGCACCCCGCGCCCGGGCAGCGACCGGAAGTCGGTGGCGGTGCGGCGGGACTCGGCGGGCACCTTCGCGGCCGCGTCGGCGACGATGGCCCGCGCGACCGGGTGCTCGCTGTCCGCCTCCACCGCCGCGGCGAGGGCGAGCAGTTCGGTGTCGCCGACACCGGCGGTCGCGGCCAGCCCGGTGACGGCATGCCGGCCCTGGGTCAGGGTGCCGGTCTTGTCGAACAGGACGACGTCGACGCTCCGCATTCGTTCGAGCGCCAATCGGTCCTTCACCAGCACACCGGCCTTCGCGGCGCGCTCGGTGGAGATGGCGATCACGAGGGGTATCGCCAGACCGAGCGCGTGCGGGCAGGCGATCACCAGGACGGTGACGGTCCGGACCACGGCCTCGTCCACGTTGCCGAGCATCGACCACACGACGAACGTGAGAAGCCCTGCGATGGAAGCGAAGTAGAACAGGAACGCCGCGGCGCGGTCGGCGAGCGCCTGCGCGCGGGACGAGGAGGACTGGGCGTCGGCGACCAACCGTCGGATGCCGGCGAGGGCGGTGTCCTCGCCGACGGCGCCCACCCGGATGCGCAACGCGCTGTCCGTGGCGACGGTCCCGGCGACCACGGTGTCACCGACCGACCTTGGGACGGGGTTGGATTCGCCGGTGATCATCGACTCGTCGACCTCCGCGCGGCCGTCCGCGACGGTGCCGTCGGCGGGGATGCGGCCCCCGGCCCGCACGAGCACGAGGTCGCCGGTGGCGAGTTCGGAGACCGGCACCTCGGTGACGCCGTCGTCGGTGACCCGGTCGGCGGTGTCCGGCAGCAGTGCGGCGAGTGCGTCGAGGGCGCCGGACGCCGACCCCAGCGCCCGCATCTCCAGCCAATGCCCGAGCAGCATGATGACGATGAGAAGCGCCAGCTCCCACCAGAAGTCGAGGTCGAACCCGCCGATCTCGAGCGTGGTGACCCACGATGCGACAAACGCGACCGTGATCGCCATGCCGATCAACAGCATCATGCCCGGCCGCCGAGATCTCAGCTCACGCCACGCGCCGGTGAGGAACGGTGCGCCGCCGTAGAAGAAGATCGCGGTGCCGACCACCGGCGGAATCTCCGACGCACCGGGAAAATCGGGGACCGTATAGCCGAGGAGGTCGGCGAACATGGGGCTGAACACCACCACCGGCACCGACAACGCCAGGCTGATCCAGAACCTCCGCCGGAACACTTCGCCGTGCGCGCCGTGACCGGCGTGCTTGTCGGAGGTCGTCGGTGTGGCAGATACCTCTCGTGTCTCCGGGCCGTGCGCGTGCGACATGCTCCACCCCTAGGAACGGACGAGACGCGCGATGGCGTCGGTGGCTTCCTTGATCTTGGCGTCGGCCTCGGAGCCGCCCGCGACGGCGGCGTCGACGACGCAGTGGCTGATGTGATCTTCGAGCAGTCCGAGCGCGACGGCCTGCAGCGCCTTCGTCATCGCGGACACCTGGGTGAGGATGTCGATGCAGTACTTCTCGTCCTCGACCATCCGCTGGAGGCCCCGCGCCTGACCCTCGATGCGGCGTAATCGCTTGAGGTAGTCGTCCTTGGCGCTGATGTACCCGTGGCCGGCGGTGTGGTCGTGGTCGGTGTGGTTCTGGTCGGTGTGGTCCTGGTCGCTGTGCGGTTGCTCGGTCATGAGTGTTCCCCTCGGGTGGGAGTGGTCAGGGGCTGGAAGCGGCGCAGTCGCAGGCTGTTGCTCACGACGAACACCGACGAGAATGCCATGGCGGCGCCGGCCAGCATGGGATTGAGCAGACCCGCCGCGGCCAGCGGCAACGCCGCGACGTTGTAGGCGAAGGCCCAGAACAGATTGCCCTTGATCGTGCTCAACGTCTTGCGCGACAACCGGATCGCGTCGGCCGCGGCCCGGAGGTCGCCGCGCACCAGCGTGAGGTCGCTGGCCTCGATGGCCACGTCCGTGCCGGTGCCCATGGCAAGACCGAGATCGGCCTGCGCGAGCGCGGCGGCGTCGTTGACCCCGTCGCCGACCATCGCGACCACCTTGCCCTCGGCCTGCAAGCGCTTGATCACGTCGACCTTGTCCTGGGGCAGCACCTCGGCGATCACCTCGTCGATGCCCACCTGGTCGGCGATGGTCCGGGCCGCGGACTTGTTGTCGCCGGTGAGCATGATCGGGGCGAGTCCGAGTTCGCGGAACTGCGACACCGCCTCGCGGGACGTCGGTTTGACGGTGTCGGCGACCACCAGGACGCCGCGCGCCGTGCCGTCCCAGCCGATCCCGACGGCGGTCTTGCCGTCCGCCTCGGCCGCGTCGACGGCGCGCTGCAGTTCGGGGGTGAGATGCAGCGACCAGTCGCGGAGCAGCTTCGCGCGGCCGATGACCACAGCGTGCCCGTCGATCATTCCCTGGACGCCGAGTCCGGCGACGTTGGTGAACTGGTCGACGTCCGGGAGCGTCGACAGCCGTTCCGTCGCGGCGCGCGTGATCGCCCGTGCGATGGGGTGTTCCGACGCGTGCTCGAGTGCGCCGGCGAACCGGAGAACCTGCTCCTCGTCCTGACCGTCGGCGGCGACCACGTCGTGCAGCGACATCGTGCCGGTGGTGACGGTCCCGGTCTTGTCGACCACCACGGTGTCGACGCGCCGGGTCGATTCCAGCACCTCCGGTCCCTTGATCAGGATGCCCAACTGCGCGCCGCGTCCGGTGCCCACCATCAGGGCGGTCGGGGTGGCGAGCCCGAGCGCACACGGGCACGCGATGATGAGGACGGCGACGGCGGCGGTGAACGCGGCCGCGACGGAACCGCCGGTGCCGATCCAGAATCCGAGGGTCGCGACCGACAGTGCGATCACGATCGGCACGAAGATGCCGGAGATCCGGTCGGCGAGGCGTTGCACCTCGGCCTTGCCGGTCTGCGCGTCCTCGACCATCCACGCCATCTGCGCGAGCTGGGTGTCGGCTCCGATACGACTCGCGCGAACCACGATTCGGCCGCCGACGTTGACCGTGGCACCCGCGACCTCGGAGTCGGGCGACACCTCGACGGGCACGGATTCACCGGTCAGCATCGACGCGTCCACCGCCGACGAGCCTTCGACGACGACGCCGTCGGTCGCGATCTTCTCGCCGGGACGGACCACGAAGAGGTCGCCGACCTCGAGGCGGTCGATGGGGATCAGCTGTTCGGTGCCGTCACGCAGCACCGACACCTCCTTGGCGCCCAGTTCGAGCAGCGCCCGCAGCGCCGCTCCGGCCCGGCGTTTGGCGCGGGCCTCGAAGTAGCGGCCGGCGAGGATGAACGTGGTGACGCCTGCCGCGGCCTCCAGGTAGATGTTGCCGGTCCCGTCGACCCGCGCGATCGTCAGCTCGAAGGGGTGCGTCATGCCCGGCATGCCGGCGGTACCCCAGAACAATGCGTACAGCGACCAGCCGAACGCGGCCAGCGTGCCCATCGACACCAGCGTGTCCATGGTCGCGGTGCCGTGCCGCAGATTCGTCCAGGCGGCCTTGTGGAACGGCCACGCACCCCACACCACCACCGGGGCCGCGAGGGTGAGCGACAGCCATTGCCAGTTGGTGAACTGCAGCGCCGGGATCATCGCCATCGCGATGACCGGCACCGTCAGCACCGCCGACACGAGCAGCCGCTGCCGCAGCTCCGCCGCCGGGTCTTCGTCCTCCGGGGCCGGGGGCTTCACCTCGGGCAGCCGGGCCGTGTATCCGGCCTGCTCCACCGTCGCGACGAGGTCCTCCGGAGAAACGTCGGCGGCGTCGTAGTGGACGCGGGCCTTCTCCGTCGCGTAGTTGACGGTCGCGGTGACGCCGTCGAGTTTGTTCAGCTTCCGTTCGATGCGGTTGGCGCACGATGCGCAGGTCATGCCACCGATGGCCAGTTCGATCTGGGAATCGGGCGGTGCGGCGATGTCGGTCGGGCGGGTCATCACTCCTCCTCCGGTCCGGCGGTCACGGTGAACTCGGCGGTGTGGACGACGCCGGCGTGCTGGAAGTCCAGGAACAGCCGGTAGTCGCCCGCGCTGGGTGCGGTGACCGCGAAGTCGATCCCCGGGCCCGCACCGCCGTCGCCGGGATGCCCGTCGGGGTGAACGTGCAGGTAGCCGAGGTCGGTGGTGCGCAGCGCCACCAGGTGACCGTAGGCGCCGAGGTACGGCTGCAGATCGGTGACGGGCTGTCCGTCGCGGCTCACCGAGAGGGTCACGTTCGACGTCTCTCCTGGCCGGATTGCGCCGTCGAGGGTCACGGTGTAGCCGTCCACGGTGGCGGTCGGTGTAGGCGCGGGCAGTGGCTGCGGGTCGTACGTGCCCGCGACCCGCAGGTCGGTGCCCAGGGTGAGCCCGTCTCCGCCGGCCGGGGTGAAGTCCGCGAACACGCGGTAGTCGCCGCCGCGGGCGACGTCGAGGGGGACGGTCCAGGTGCCGGACGCGTCGAGCGTGGGGTGCACGTGCTGGAAGCCGGCGAGGTCCCGGCGCACGACGATCAGGTGCAGCGGCTTCTCGTGCTCCTCGGTGTAGTCCGTCACGGGTACCCCCGACGGGTCCGTGATCCGGAACTGCACCGGGACCGCCGGGCCGGCGGTGATCTGGTCGGCGGCGAGTTCGAGGGTGTAGCCGTCCGCGGTGGGCGTCAGTCCGCCCGGGGTGGGGTCGGCTACGGCGTCATGCCCTGCGACGTCGTGACCGGCCGCTCCGTGCCCGTCGTCTCCGGTCGAGTGCGCGGCGTCTCCGGTCGAGTGCGCGGCGGGCTCGGCGACATCCGGGCCGGCGACCGACCCGAGCGCGAGCGCGGCGCCGAAGATCACGACCAGACCGACGGTGAATCCGGCGAACTTGCCGGTTGCGTTCATGGTGGGCTCCTGTAGTGGAGTGCCGGCTCAGCCGGCGGTGCTGGAGTGCCGGCTCAGCCGGCGAGTGAATACCCGGCTTCTTCGACGGCACCCTCGACGGCGCTCGGATCGAGGTCTGTGGTGCTGTCGATGACGACCGTGCCGGTGGCCAGGTCGACATCCACGGAGGTGACGCCGGGGAGGGCACTGATCTCCTCGGTGACGGAGGACACGCAGTGGTCGCAGGTCATGCCGGTCACGGTGACGCTCGAGGTGCTCACAGTTCTGCCTCTCTTCGGGGTAACGAGTCCATCTGTATAACTACCATACCCCCCTACCGTATTCCCGCGCATGTAGGTGAGCCCCACATACGTCCCGAAAAGTGATTGAGTGAAAACCGCATCGCACGGCACGGGGAAACGGAGGCGACATGACGGACGGAGGTCGGCCACGGGTGGACGCGACCACCCTGACCGGGGTGTCCGCGACGATGATGTGGACGCTCCGCAACCGCGCCGTGGATGCAGCGCGCCCCGACACCGAGTTCGCGGACCCCCGCGCCGTGACGCTCTACGAGACCCTCGACTATCCGTACGAGCAGTTCGGCAAGCCGAGCCAATCCCACGCTCTCCGCGCGCGGGCCTTCGACGAACAGATCCGGGCCTTCCTCGCCGACCACCCCGGCGGCACCGTCGTCGCCCTCGGGGAGGGACTGCAGACCAGCTACTGGCGGATCGCCGACCCCGGCGTCCGGTGGGTGTCGATCGACCTGCCCGAGGTGATCGCGCTGCGTCGGCGACTGTTGCCGGACGAGCCGAACGTCACCACGCTCGCGCAGTCGGCACTCGACCGGTCCTGGATGGACCACGTCGACCCCGACCGGGGCGTGTTCGTGTCGGCGGAGGGACTGCTGATGTACCTCCCCGCCGAGGCGTCGCTGTCCCTGATCGGTGACTGCGCCCGGCGCTTCCCCGGCGGCCGGATGCTGTTCGACTCCGTGCCGAAATGGTTCAGCCGGAAGACGCAGAAGGAATTGAAGATTCGCGGCGGATACACCGTCCCGCCGATGCCGTTCCACCTGTCCGCCGGCGAGGCGGCGGAACTGCCCGCCCGGGTGCCGGGCATTGCGTTCGCCCGGGAGGTCCCGTTGCCCCTCGGCCGTGGCCTGTGGGGTTCGGCCGCGCTCCGCCGACTGTCGGATCTGCCGCCGCTGCGCAACTCGCGGCCGACGCTGACGTTGTGCGGATTCGCGGGCTGACCCCCATCCGACGAGCGATGTGAGCCGACCCGCAGCAGAATGGTGCAATGGCGGACCGCGGATTCACCCCGACACAGCTCGCGGCACGTGCCGCGTACCTGCTTCGCGGCAACGACCTCGGCACCATGACGAGCGCCGCGCCGCGCCTCTACCCGCACATGTGGAGCTGGGACGCCGCGTTCGTCGCGGTCGGACTGGCACCGCTGAGTGTGGAGCGGGCCGTCGTCGAACTCGACACCCTGCTGTCGGCGCAGTGGAAGAACGGCATGATCCCGCACATCGTGTTCGCCAACGGCGTCGACGGATACTTCCCCGGACCCGCCCGGTGGGAGTGCGGGACACTCGCCGCGCATGCGCCCAGCGGAACGCAGACGTCGGGCATCACGCAGCCCCCGGTGCACGCCATCGCCGTGCAGCGCATCCTCGACCATTCGCGCAGGCACGGTCGCAGCACCCGCGCCGTCGCCGAGGAGTTCCTCGACCGCCGCTGGCCCGACCTCGTGCGCTGGCACCGCTGGCTGGCCAACGCCCGCGACCTCGACGGCAACGGCCGGATCGCGCTGTACCACGGCTGGGAGTCCGGCATGGACAACTCGCCGCGCTGGGACCACTCGTACGCCAACGTCGTGGCCGGGGCGATGCCCGCGTATCTGCGCGAGGACCTGTCCCACGTCACCGACACGGGACAGCGGCCGTCGAACGGCGAATACGACCGCTACCTGTGGCTGCTCGAGGAGATGAAGACCGTCCGCTACGACGACGCGGAACTGGCCACCGCCATGAGCTTCGCCGTCGAGGACGTGTTCGTCAGCGCCGTGTTCTCGATGGCATGCGAGGTGCTCGCGACCATCGGGGAGGAACACTCGATGCCGAACGCGGACGTCCGGGATCTGCACGGGTGGGCGGCCCGGTTCCGGCAGGGTGTTCTCACGACCACCGACGAACGATCCGGGGTAGCACGCGATTTCGATCTGCGCAGCGGCCGGTGGATTTCCACCGACACCCTCGCGATGTTCTCGCCCCTGCTGTGCGGCGGCCTGAGCCGCGACGCCGAACGCGCCCTGCTCCGCACATTCGAGGGCCCGAAGTTCTGCGGCCACCCCGACCTCCGGTACGCCGTGCCGCCGTCGACGTCGCCGGTGTCGGGCGACTTCCGCCCCCGCGAGTACTGGCGCGGTCCGGTGTGGCCGGTGATGACGTGGCTGTTCTCCTGGGCCTTCGCCCGCCGCGGATGGGCCGAGCGCGCGCACCTGCTGCGGTCCGAGGGGCTGCGGCAAGCCAGCGACGGCAGCTTCGCCGAATACTACGAGCCGTTCACCGGTCAGCCCCTCGGCAGCATGCAGCAGTCGTGGACGGCCGCTGCGGTTTTGGACTGGCTTGGCTAGCGCCCCGTGAGTACTTATTAACCGCCGGACGTTAATAAGTACTCACGGGCGCTAGTCGCAGAGGCGGATGGGGCCGAGGTCGGCGTACCGGTCGCCCGGGCCGGGGTTGTCGGCCGGGGCGGCACCGCCGAGGTGGTGCATCACGCCCCACACGGCGTTGAGGGCGGTCTGCACGGCGCCCTCCGCCCAGCCCGCGGTCCAGGAGATGTCGTCGCCGGCGAGGAAGATTCCGCGGTGCCGCGGGTCGAGTTCGTCCTGCACGAAATGGCTGAACAACCGTTCCTGGTACCGGTAGTGGCCGGGGAGGTTCGCCTTGAACGCACCCATGAAGTCGCGTTCGGTCTCCCACGACAGCGTCACCGGGGTGGCGATGACGTGGCTGCGGAAGTCCACACCCGGGTAGATCTCCTCCAGCGACTTGATCATCAGGTTCATCCGCTCCGTCGCGTCGAGCGGCAGGAGTTTGAGCGAATCGTCGGACCACGTGTAGGACAGGCAGATCAGGCCGGGCTTGTCGTCGCCGTGGTCGAGGAGGTAGGTGCCGCGGCTCATCCGGTCGGTCAGGGTCATGCTGACGAGGTCGCGGCCGGTCGCCGGGTCCTTGTCCTTCCAGAACGGGCGGTCGACGAGGGCGAACACCTTCGTCGACCCCATGTAGTGGGTGCGTTCGATGGCGGTCCAATGGTCGATCGGGAACAGGTCGTCGTCGCAGTGAATGTTGTTGAGCAGCATCCAACTCTGCGCCGTGAAGACGGCGGCCGGGTAGGTGCGGATCTCGCCGGACGAGTCGGTGACCGTGAACCGGTGCGGCGCCGTCCTGCGGACCTCGGTGACCCGCGGCCGGGTGCTCCCGCCGTTCAGCGAGCGCACCGACGTGCCGCCCGGCCAGTGCGCGATCCCCGAGGGGGTGTCCGTCCACAGGCGCAGCGGCAGTTGCTGTGACCCTCCGACGATGCCGCGGTGGTGGTCGTCGGCGGCGGTGATCACCACGCGCAGGATCTCGAGGATCGAGTTGGGGAAGTCGGTGTCCCAGCCGCCCGTTCCGAAACCGACCTGCCCGAACACTTCCCGGTGCCGGAACGACGCGAAATGCTTGGACGAGGCGAGGAAACCGTAGAACGTCTGATCGTCCAGCCGGACCACGAGGTCGTTCCAGATCCGTTTGAGTTCGGCGGTGTCGCGGTCGCGGATCGCCTGCTGCAGCGGGATCAGTTCGGCGTGGTCCTCGAGCGTGCGCTGCCAGGCGTCGGAGACCTCCCGGAACACGGGCGGCAGGTCGTCGAGGTGCTGCGCGTAGTAGCTTTCGCCCTTGAGGTCGATGACCGTGCTGGGGGTGGCGTCGGCGAGCGGGTTGGGGAACGCCTCCGTCCGCAGCCCGGTGGCGTCGAGGTAGTGGAACAGCGTCGTCGACGACGGTGGGAACCGCATCGCGCCCATCTCCGCCACCACCTCGGGGTGTCCCTCGAACGGCTGCGACCGCATCCGGCCACCGATCTGATCCGCCTCGTAGACAACCGGTTTGAGGCCGAGCTTCATCAGCTCGTACGCGGTGACCATCCCGGACAGTCCGCCGCCGATCACGGCCACCTCGGTGCCGTGCCGGTCGGCGGGCACCGAACCGAGGCCCGACGGGTGAGTGACGTAGTCGTCGTAGGCGAACGGGAAATCGGGCCCGAACATCGTCAGCGGCGGGACGTCCGTGTCCGCGGCGGTGCTGTCCGGGGTGACGGGGATCGTCATGAAGTCTTCTCCTGCAGGAAGGGGTAGAGGTCGAGGCGTCGGTCGTCGAGATGGGTGTTCTCGCGGCGGGATCGGTGGAGGTCGGCGACGTCGAGATCGACGATCGCCAGTTCCTCGTGGCGGCCGGACCGGGCGAGTTCGGTGCCGTCGGGTGCGATTGCGCAACTGGACCCGCAGTAGTCGAGGACGGCTTCGGTGCCGCACCGGTTGACGTACGTCACGAACAGCTGGCTCTCGTACGCCCGCGTGGGGACGACGGTCTCGGCGATGAATTCGTACGGGCTCATCAGCCCGGTGGGGACGATGAGCCATTGGGTGCCGCGGTCGGCATGTGCGCGAACGGCTTCCGGGAACTCGACGTCGTAGCAGATCAGGATTCCGCACCGGATTCCGTCGTGGTCGAACTGGACCACCAGTTCGTCACCGGCGGTGAAGTGGGTGCGGTCGAGTTCGCCGAACAGGTGGGTCTTGCGGTAGTTCGCCACCGACGTTCCGGACGAATCCACCACCTGCACACTGTTGTAGACGACGCCCCCGTCCGACTCGGGGTAGCCGTAGACGACGGTGATGCCGGACTCGCGGGCGATCTCCGTCACCCGTGCGGCGATCGGTCCGTCGGCGGGTTCGGCGCGCTCCGCGATGAGGGGTCCGATGTTGTAGCCGGTGGCCGCCATTTCCGGGCAGACGAGGATGGACGCCCCGGAAGCTGCCGCCGTCCGGGCGGCGGCGGCGAGGGCGGCGAGGTTCGCCGCGACGTCGGAGGACAGTTCGGGACCTTGGAACAGTGCCGCCCTCATCGTGCCTCCACTGCTTCCGGACTGTTGCGGAGTTCGGACTTGCGGACGCCGTACGCGAAGTAGATGGCGAGCCCCACCACCATCCACAGGGCGAACGCCACCCACGTCGAGACACCGAGGCCGAACAGCAGCAGCGCGCAGAACACGACGCCGAGGACGGGCATCAGCGGGAACAGCGGGGTCCGGAAGCTGCGGTGCAGGTCGGGGTGCCGGCGGCGCAGGATGATGACCGCGACGTTGACGAGCATGAACGCGAACAGTGAGCCGATGCTCGTCGCGTCGGCCAGTTCGCCCAGCGGAACGAATCCCGCGAGCGCGGACACGAGACCGCCGACGACCACGATGTTCACGACGGGCACCCGGGTGCGCGGGTTCACGCGGGAGAAGACCCGCGGCACGAGGCCGTCGAGCGACATCGCGTAGAGGATCCGGGTCTGCCCGTACATCACGGCGAGGACGACGCTCGCGATGGCGATCACGGCGCCCGCGGACAGGAGGACGGCGGGCCATGTGCTGGTGGTGGCGGCGTCGAGGATGGTCGCGAGTGCGGCGCCCTCGCCCGCGATGTCCTGCCAGGGCATCGCGCCGACGGCCGCGATCGCGACCAGGCAGTAGAGGATCGTGACGATCAGCAGCGAGAGGATGATGGCCCGGGGAAGGTCGCGCTTGGCGTTCTTCGCCTCGTCGCCCGCGGTCGAGGCGGCGTCGAAGCCGATGTAGGCGAAGAACACCTGGGACGCCGCGGCCGTCACCCCCGCCGCGCCGAGGGGCATGAACGGCGCGAAGTTTCCGGCCCGGAACGCGGTGAACGCGACCGCGCAGAAGAAGACGAGCACGAGGATCTTCAGCGCGACCATGATCGTGTTCACCAGGGCGCTCTCGGACGCGCCGCGGGTCAGCAGGGCCACCGCGACGAGCACGATGACGATGGCGGGCACGTTGACGACGCCGCCCGCTCCCGGTGATTCGCTGATCGCGGTGGGGAGCGCGATGCCGAACATGCCCTGCAGCAGTTCGTTGATGTATTCACCCCAGCCGACGGCGACGGCCGCGACCGAGACGCCGTACTCGAGCATCAGGCACCAGCCGCAGATCCAGGCGAACAGTTCGCCCATCGTCGCGTAGGTGTACGAGTAGGAACTGCCCGACACGGGGATGCTGCCGGCGAGTTCCGCGTAGGAGAGGGCGGAGAAGAGTGCGGTGAACGCGGCGAGCACGAACGCCAGGACCACGGCGGGGCCGGCCTTGGGTGTGGCCTCGCCGAGGATGACGAAGATGCCCGTCCCCAGCGACGCGCCGATGCTCAGCGCGGTGAGGTGCACCAGGCCCATGGATCGTTTGAGTCCGTGGCCGGGTTCCTGGTCGTTGCGCGCCACGATCGCCTCGACCGATTTGCGGGCACGCAGCGCGCCGGCCAGCCCCGGCGGGCGCGGAGAAATCCTGGTGATGTCCAACTTTTATCTCCTGAGCGGTGGAGTGACGCAGACAACAATGACCGCGGGAGCCGTGACTGTCAACACATGTTTCCTAAACCGCTGGGTTGTTTCCTATCGGGACGTGGGCCGGACGTCGTCCGGGAGTGCGGGGGCGAGAATCCACAGCACGGTCGCGGTCTCGTCGCCGAGCGCGCGGAAGCTGTGCGGCAACTGCGGTGAGAAGGTGAAGGCGTCCCCGGTCGCGAGCGACACGTCCTCCCCGGTCTCCGCTCCGTTGAAGGAAATGCCGATCCGGCCCGAGACGACGTAGACGAATGCGACGTCGACGGGCAGTTCGTACGTCTCGGAGCCGCTGCCGCCGCCGGGTTCGATCCGGCTCAGAAGCGACTGGATGCGGCGCTCGCCGAACGGGGTGAGCAGGAACTCGGCCATGCGCTCGCCGCCGAAGCTGATCGGCGGATACGCGTCGGCACGGACCACCTCGCCTGCGGCGGAGTTCTCGAACAACGATCCGACGGGGATGTTCAGTGCGGCGCAGATCCGCACCAGCGTGGCCACCGACGCGCTCGCATGATCCCGTTCGATCTTCGACAGGTACCCCTTGGTGATGCCGCAGCCGGCGGCCAGTTCGTCGAGGGTGAGGCGCTGAGCCTGCCGGGCCGCCTTGAGCCGGGGGCCGATCCTGGGTGCGTCGACGCTCGACGCACCTTCGGTTGCGAGCTCGTTCGCCATGCATCGATCCTTCTTTGTGTCTCGTATAGGAAACAGGTGTTGACAAGAATGTGTTCCAAGGAAACGATACGACGAAGCCACGTCCCCGGCACACACCGAAGGATTTCCGATGACCAATGACGAAATGCAGGGCCCAATCGACGCGTCCCGCATCCAGGGCCCAATCGACGCGTCCCGCATCCAAGGCCCAATCGACGCGTCCCGCATCCAGGGCCCAATCGACGCGTCCCGCATCCAGGGCTCCGTCGACGCGACCCGCACCCCGCGCTACGCCGAGCCCAGCACGTTCGCCCGCCTTCCCCGGCTCGACGAGGTGTCCCGCGCCGACGTCACGGTGATGGGCGTCCCGTTCGACTCCGGCGTGAGCTACCGCCCCGGCGCGCGCTTCGGTCCGGGCCACATCCGCGCGTCGTCGAAGCTCCTGCGTCCGTACAACCCGGCCCTGGACGTGCACCCCTTCGCGGCGCAGCAGGTCGCCGACTTCGGCGACATCGGCGTCAACCCGTTCGACATCCAGGAGGCGCTGGCCACCGTCGACGGCGCCGTCACCGACCTGCGCAAGGACGGCTCGACCGTGCTGACGCTCGGCGGCGACCACACCATCGCCCTGCCGATCCTGCGGTCCCTCGCCCGCGACCACGGTCCGATCGCCGTCTTGCACTTCGACGCGCACCTGGACACGTGGGACACCTACTTCGGCGCCCCGTTCACGCACGGCACCCCGTTCCGGCGGGCCGGCGAGGAGGGGCTGATCGACCTCGAGCGGTCGCAGCACATCGGCATCCGCGGTCCGCTGTACAGCAAGAAGGACCTCGAGGATGACGCCGTTCTCGGTTTCCAGGTGATCCGCTCCGACGACTACGAGGTGGACGGCGTCGCCAGCATCGTCGAACGGATGCGTCGACGGCTCGACGGCGGTCCGGTCTACGTGTCGGTGGACATCGACGTCCTCGATCCCGCGCACGCGCCGGGCACCGGAACACCCGAGGCCGGCGGCATGACGTCCCGCGAGTTGCTGAACACGCTGCGCGGACTCGTCGGCCTGAACGTGGTCGGCGCCGACATCGTGGAGGTTGCGCCCGCGTACGACCACGCCGAGATCACCGGCATCGCGGCGGCGCACGTCGCGTACGAGTTGCTGTCGGTGCTCGCGATCAACGCATCGACGGCGCCGGGACGGGCCGCCCGCGGCGAGGCACTCCGGCAGGCGGCGTATGTGACGAAGTGATTCCCGTTGGCGCGTGCGGGCGGGGGGAAGGCACTACCCTCGGGCGCATGGCTATCGGGGTGAAGGTCCGAAGGTTCTCCAAGATCGCACCACTACTGCTCGCCGGGGCGCTCGCGGCCGCGTTGCCGGGGAATGCCGCAGCCGAACCCGTCCGAGGTCCGGACGTCGCGTCGTGGCAGCACCCAGGAGGGTCGCCGATCGACTGGTTCGCCGTCCGCAACGCCGGCCACGACTTCTCGATGGTCAAGGCGACCGAGAGCCTGAACTACGTCAATCCGTACTTCGTGCAGGACTGCCTCGCCATGCGGGTGGCCGGGGTCGCGCGGGGCGCGTACCACTACGCCGACCCCGCGCAGTCGCCCGAGGCGCAGGCCACGTTCTACTCGACGGTGGTGCTGGGCATCAACGGTCCCGGCGACCTGCCGCCCGTTCTCGACCTGGAAGTGTCCAACGGATTGCCGCCCGCGGCCCTGATCGACTGGACGCACCGCTACCTGAACACGGTCCAGTCGCTCACGGGACGTCAGCCGATCATCTACACGTACCCGACCTTCTGGCGGACGGCGATGGCGAACACCACCGAGTTCGCGGGATACCCGCTGTGGATCGCCGACTACAACGGTCAGAACGTCCCCGGTCCGCTTCCCGGTGGCTGGGGCAACTGGACGTTCTGGCAGTACACCAGCACCGGGCGCATCCCCGGAGTCAACGGCGACGTCGACCTCAACGTCTACAGCGGGGCGCAGGGCGACTTCGCGCGGTACTCCAACAGCGCGTCCCCGTTCGGCAGCTGACCCCTGCCCGCGGCGCCGAAAGTCGGGCCTCCCGGCGTCCACTTCGGGCGAATAAGCTGGGGCTGCGAGATTAATTTTCGCAAAGTCTGGGTTCAGTCCAGAAAAGTAAGTCATAGTGTGTGAGTGCCGTCGATGCCGGATTACGCAGAGCTGCTGCGTGGTGCTGAACTTCGCGTGACCCGCCCCCGGGTCGCGGTGCTGGAGGCGGTGCATGCACGTCCGCACGCCGATACGGAGACGATCTTCGGGGCTGTACGCACGGTCCTGGAGGGGGTCTCCCGACAGGCCGTGTACGACGTGCTGCACGCCGTGACCGCCGCGGGGCTCGTGCGCCGGATTCAGCCACCCGGTTCCGTTGCCCGCTACGAGTCGCGGGTCGGCGACAACCACCACCACGTCATCTGCCGGTCCTGCGGGGCCATCGCCGACGTCGACTGCGCCGTCGGCGAGGCGCCCTGCCTGACACCGTCCGACGACAGCGGTTTCGTCGTCGACGAGGCGGAGGTCGTGTACTGGGGCCGTTGTCCCGACTGCTCCACGTCACATACGTCCCGATTATCCCAATGACCACAGCCCGATTCGCTCACTCTTGGAAGGAATGCTGTGTCCGATAGCTGCCCGGTCGCTCATGAGGGAAAGTCTCAGAGCACCAGTGAAAGTGAAAACCCCGCAATCCCGTCGCCCACTGCCAAGGAGCATCGGCCGAGTACCAACCGCGACTGGTGGCCGAACCAGCCGGAGCTGTCGGTGCTGCACGCCCATTCGTCCAAGGCGAACCCGATGGGCGAAAACTTCGACTACGCCGAAGAGTTCGCGAAGCTCGACGTCGAGGCGCTCAAGCGTGACGTCATCGCGTTGATGACGGCCTCCCAGGACTGGTGGCCGGCCGACTACGGCCACTACGGCGGTCTGTTCATCCGGATGAGCTGGCACGCCGCGGGTACGTACCGCATCGCCGACGGTCGCGGCGGCGGTGGTCAGGGCGCCCAGCGCTTCGCCCCGCTCAACAGCTGGCCCGACAACGCGAGTCTCGACAAGGCCCGCCGCTTGCTGTGGCCCGTGAAGCAGAAGTACGGCAAGCAGGTCTCCTGGGCAGACCTCCTCGTCTTCGCCGGCAACTGCGCCCTCGAGTCGATGGGGTTCAAGACGTTCGGCTTCGGCTTCGGTCGTGAGGACATCTGGGAGCCCGAGGAGATCTACTGGGGTCCCGAGGACACCTGGCTCGGCGACGAGCGCTACAGCGGCGACCGCGAACTCTCGGGTCCGCTCGGCGCCGTGCAGATGGGCCTCATCTACGTGAACCCGGAGGGACCGAACGGCCAGCCGGATCCGCTGGCAGCCGCCCGCGACATCCGGGAGACGTTCGCCCGCATGGCGATGAACGACGTGGAGACCGCGGCGTTGATCGCCGGTGGCCACACGTTCGGCAAGACGCACGGCGCAGGCGACGCCGACCTGGTCGGTCCCGAGCCGGAAGCGGCCCCGATCGAGCAGCAGGGCCTGGGCTGGAAGAGCGCCTTCGGCACCGGCGTCGGCAAGGACGCGATCACCAGTGGTCTCGAGGTCGTGTGGACGCCCACTCCGACCAAGTGGGACAACAGCTTCCTCGAGGTGCTGTACGGCTACGAGTGGGAGCTGACCAAGAGCCCCGCCGGTGCCTGGCAGTGGACCGCGAAGGACGGCGCGGGCGCGGGCACCATTCCCGACCCGTTCGACTCGTCGGCGGGACGCGCCCCGACGATGCTGACCACGGACCTGTCGCTGCGCATCGACCCGGCCTACGAGAAGATCACCCGGCGGTGGCTGGACCATCCGGAGGAGTTCGCCGAGGAGTTCGCCAAGGCGTGGTACAAGCTGCTGCACCGCGACATGGGACCCGTCACGCGCTACCTCGGCCCGTGGGTGCCGGAGGCGCAGTTGTGGCAGGACCCCGTTCCCGCCGCCGAGCAGAAGCTGATCGGTGACACGGAGATCGCCGCTCTCAAGAGCAAGATCCTCGACTCCGGTCTGTCCATCTCCCAGCTGGTGTCCACCGCCTGGGCGTCGGCGGCCAGCTTCCGCGGCACCGACATGCGTGGTGGCGCCAACGGTGCGCGTATCCGTCTTGCGCCGCAGAAGGATTGGGAGGTGAACAACCCGGCCGAGCTGTCCACGGTGCTGCAGACCCTGGAGCAGATCCAGCAGGACTTCAACTCCTCGCAGTCGGGTGTGTCGGTCTCCCTCGCCGACCTGATCGTTCTCGCCGGAACCGCGGCGGTCGAGAAGGCGGCGAAGAATGCCGGACAGGACGTCACGGTCCCGTTCACACCCGGGCGCACGGATGCCACCCAGGAGCAGACCGACGTGGAGTCGTTCGCGGTGCTCGAACCGCGCGCCGACGGCTTCCGCAACTACCTCCGCGCCGGAGAGAAGTTGCCCGCCGAGGCTCTCCTCGTCGATCGCGCCTACCTGCTGACGCTGACCGCCCCGGAGATGACGGTCCTCGTCGGCGGCCTGCGGGCCCTGGGCGCCAACTACGGGCAGACCAAGCACGGCGTCTTCTCCGACAAGTCCGAGGCGCTGACGAACGACTTCTTCGTCAACCTCCTCGACATGGGCACGGAGTGGAAGGGATCGGCCTCGGCCGAGAACGTCTACGAAGGCAGCGACCGGGCCACCGGCAAGGCCAAGTGGACCGCCACCGCCGTCGACCTGGTCTTCGGGTCGAACTCGCAACTGCGCAGTCTCGCCGAGGTTTACGCCACCGACGACGCGAAGGGGAAGTTCGTGCAGGACTTCGCGTCCGCGTGGGTCAAGGTCATGAACCTCGACCGGTTCGACATCGCCTGATCATCTCCACCCACGACACCCCGCGAATTCCGACTCGCGGGGTGTCGTGCTGTGTGGTCGCGCCACCCCCACGTGAGTGGGAAAGCGTGCCCGGGCACACTTTGCCACTCACCTGGGGGTGAGGTGCCTTTCCTTCGCCTTCCGCCCGACTGCGACGGATGCCAGCATGAGCAGTGCGGCCCCGAGGAAGCAGGTGGCGTAGCCGAGGTGTGGTGCGAGCACCGAGATGAGGAAGGGGACCGCGAAGCCGATGTAGATGAGGCAGTAGAAGACGGCCACGGTCTGTGCGAGTTCGTCTTCCGGCGCCAGTTGTTCGACGGACGCGAGACCGGAGCCGAGCAGGATGCCGTAGCAGGAGCCGAGGAGGAGTGCCGCCACGACGATCGCGGCGACTGACAGTGTGCCGTGTGTGTATGCGACGACGGTCGCGGCGCCGAATCCGAGCACGCCGAGGGTGATGCCGACGCGGACGCCGGCCGCGTCGTCCTGCTGCGACCACCGTTTGGCCCACGGCTGGATCACCGCGCCGGTGAGCAGTGTCAGCGCGGCGACGAGACCGGTGAACGCCACCGAGGTGGAGCGCAGCGACTCGGACACCAAGGGCGGAAGGGTCGCGAACGATACCGTCGCGACACCGAACACCCACGGCGCCCAGGGGGCGATGCCCCAGCGGAATTGCCGGGTCGACAGCGCGGACAGGGATTTCGGGGTGCTGCTCGTGGCGCGGCCCCGCGCATCGGGCACCGACCACACCAGCGCCAGCGCGCCGATCATCAACGCGATGTGCACCAGGTACGGGAGCAGTTCGGGCGCGGGCAGCCACTGTGCGATCACACCGGCGAACAGGGCTCCGCAGCCGAACCCCGCGGACAACGACACGGCGGCGCGGCGGGCCCCCGCCCCGGCCGGCGCGTCGGTGCTGAGTTCCTTCATCCAGGCGGTACCTGCGCCGAACGCCATGCCGGACGCGAGGCCGGCCAGCACCCGTCCCAGATACAGCAGGTCGGGGACGGCGGCCCCCGCGATCAGGACGAGCGACGAGACGATGGCGACGGGGATCATGGGGCGGATCACCGCCCGCCGGCCGAACCGGTCGGACACGCGCCCGAAGTACAGCAGGGCCGGGATCAACCCGACCACGTACGAGGCGAGCATCGCGGTGAACGAGCCGTTGCCGAGGCCGAGATGCTCGCGGTAGACGAGTTGCATCGGTGCGAACTGGTTGGCACCCCAGCTGACCGCGAACATCGCGACGGCGAGGCGGACCCACGGCGAGAGCATCACCCGATCCTCCCAGAGCCCGTAGCGCGGGGAAGTATCAACTCTTCACAGCCCGGGACCCCTATTCCTGTGCAGACTGGCCGTGTGCGACGGGTTCGGGGACCTCTAGCGTCGACCCCTGAGCACGAGCCGAGGAGGACATGTGTGGGGTAACGACGGCAGCTGGGTCGGCTCGGACGCGCACGCGATCGCCCGCGCCGTGACGAACCGCGAGGTGTCCGCGAGCGAGGTGCTGGCCGACCACCTGGCGCACATCAAGGCCCGGAACCCGGAGCTGAATGCGCTGGTCACGGTCGCCGAGGATCAGGCGATCCGGGCCGCCGACGACCTCGACGTCCGGATCGGCCGAGGTGAGGACGTCGGCCCGCTGGCGGGGGTCCCGTTCACGGTGAAGGACCTGATCGCGACCGCGGGTGTTCGGACGACGGCGGGATCGCGCGCGCTCGAACACAACGTGCCGCGCGTCGACGCCCCCGCGGTGGCCGCGATGAGGGCGGCCGGCGCGATTCTCGTCGGCAAGACGAACACCCCCGAGTTCGGGGCGAGCGGCCTCACCCACAACGACCTCTTCGGGTACACCGTGAACCCGCTCCGGCCCGACGGTGTTCCCCGTTCCCCCGGCGGGTCGAGCGGCGGTGAGGCGGCTGCCATCGCGTCCGGGATGAGCGTCGTCGGGCTCGGCACCGACTTCGGGGGCTCGGTGCGCTGGCCCGCCCACTGCACCGGACTGCGCTCCGTCCGCCCGACCATCGGCCGGGTGGACCCGGACGGCCAGTATCCCGGGGTCCCGTCGGGCGAGCATCTGCTGACCAATCCGGCGACGATGCACGGCACGCTGCAGACGATCGGCCCGATGGCCCGGACCCTGGAGGACGCGGCCCTCATGCTGCGGGTGCTCTCGTCCCGGCAGTACTCCTGGACCGACCCGCGCTCGGTGGACCCTTCGCGCCTCGACATCACGTGGGCGCCCGGCGAGGGAACCGTCCCCGTCGACGACGAGATCGTCTCCGCCGTCGCCGGTGCCGCCGGCGGGCTCGGTGCCCGCGCGTACCGGGGTGCGGCGCTCGCGGAGGGTAACGCGTTGTTCGGGCGGCTGCGGTCGGTCGAAACCCACACCGACATAACAGAACTTGGCACCGGTTTCGGGACGAACATCGCCGCGATGCTCGCCGACGTGCAGGACGTGGACCGCCGTCTGGTGGAACGGCTCTGGGCGCAGCGGTCCGAACTCGTGCATCGCCTGCTCGGCGAGATGGGCGACATCCTCGTCCTGCCCGTCGCCTCGATCCCGGCGCCGCCGCTCGGGGACGAACAGTTCGCCGTCGGTGGGCAGACGCTCACCTGGGCGCAGGCCCTGGCGAGCTGCCGCGCGATCAGTGTCACCGGCCTGCCGTCCGTCGTGGTTCCGGTGGGAAACACGAAGTCGGGGTTGCCGATCGGCGTGCAGATCGTCGCGCGCCCGTGGTGCGAACACGTGGCGTTGGCCGTGGCCGCCCGGTTGTGAGGCGGCCACGGCCGACCCAGGTCAGATCACCCGGTCGCGCCGCAGACTGTCGATGTCCTCGTCGCTCAGCCCGAATTCGGCGAGCACCTCGGCCGTGTCCTGCCCCAGCACCATCGGCGGAGCGTTCCGGATCGGCAGCGTCTCGTCGTTCACCCAGAACGGCCCGCGGACCAGCGGCACCTCACCGCCGTCCGGGGTGGCCACGGGCTGCACCATTTTCAGGGCCTGTACCTGCGGGTCGGCGAACGCCTGATCGATGGTGTGGACGGGGCCGCACGGGATGCCCGCGGCGCGAATGAGCGTCACCCAGTCGGCGGCGGGTCGCACGGACAGCAGCTCGAGCAGTTCCTTCGTGAGCCGATCGCGGTGCGCGAGTCGTGACTGGCCGGTGCGGTATTCGGGCCGGTCGGCGAGATCCGGGTCCCCGAGAATGCCGCACAGTGCCTCCCAGTGCCGGTCCGAGCCGGTGGCGATGATGATGGGGAAATCGGCGGTGTCGAACGTGCCGTACGGCGTGATGGTGGGGTGCGTGTTTCCGTTCGGCTCCGCGACGCGTCCGGTGCTCAGGTAGTCCTGCGCCTGGAACGACATGATCGACAGCGCCGATTCGAGCAGCGACGTCTGCACGTGATGACCGGCGCCGTCGCGTCCGCGGGCCACGAGTGCCGCCGTGATGCCCAGCGCCGCATAGATACCGGACACCGTGTCGATGATCGGGATGCCGACGCGCATCGGGGTGTGGTCGCCGGCGCCGGTCACCGACATCAGTCCCGACATGCCCTGCGCCACCTGGTCCAGGCCGGGTGAGAACTGCTCGGGGCCGGTCGGTCCGAAACCGCTGACGCTCATGACGATCACCCCGGGATTGTCCGCGGCGAGCGATTCCTGATCCAGTCCCATCTCGGCGAGGACGCCGGGGCGGAAGTTCTCCACGATGACGTCCACTCCGACGGCCATGCGGCGCAACAAGGTCCGGCCCTGGTCGGTGCGCATGTCGAGCGCGACCGAGCGTTTCCCGCGATTGACGGACGTGAAGTAGAGGCTGTCGCTGCCATCGAACGGCGGCCACTGCCGGGAACTGTCACCACCGGAACGGGTCTCGACCTTGATGATGTCGGCGCCGAAATCGGACAGCAGCGCCGTGCACAGCGGGCCGGCGAGCGCGCGCGTGAGGTCGAGGACCCGGATCCCGCTGAGCAACTGGTTCATGGTGGATCCTCGGTTCTCTGGAAAGGAAGGGGGGACCGTCCGAGAATTACGGACCCGCCGACCGATAGCGATGGCGAGAATGCACAAGCGGCCGCCGGGGATTTCGGCGCTTTGTGTGCCACGACGGCGGGTCGTCGCCGGTTAGCGTGAGCTACCGAACATCCCCGAGGAGGACGAGACGATGCGCGACATCCTGACGGGCCTGGAATCGTGGTTCGACCGCGGCGAGAACTTCGCCCTCGCCACGGTGGTGCGCACCTGGAAGTCGTCGCCGCGGGCGCCGGGTGCGGCGATGGCCGTGTCGGAGTCCGGCGAGGTGCTCGGCAGCGTGTCCGGTGGCTGCGTCGAGAGTGCGCTGTACGAGACGGCGCGGGACGTGCTCGCCGACGGGCGGAGCCGCACCGAGGTCTTCTGCGTGGCGGACGACGACGCCATCGGTGTCGGCCTGACGTGCGGCGGCACCATCGAGGTGTTCGTGCAGCGGATCGGGCCCGCGGACTTTCCCGATTTCGCGTCCGTGTCGCGCCGGATCCGCGGCGGCGAGTCGATCGCCGTCGTGACGGAGACCGGCGACGATGCCCGGACCCGGCGCTGCGTGATCGCCTCGGACGGGCCGGTGGGCGACCTCGAGCTGTCCGAGTCCGACGTCGAGAGCGTCCGTCGTGGCCTCGGCGCCGGCGAGTCGGTCGTGTATCAGCTGCAGTCGGATGCGGTGTGCATGGTCGAGATCTTCGCGCCGCCACCGCGGATGTACGTCTTCGGGGCCATCGACTTCGCGGCGGCCATGTGCACCCTGGGCGCGTTCGCCGGCTACCACGTCACGGTGATCGACGCCCGCGCCGTCTTCGCGACCCGTGCCCGGTTCCCGGACGCCGACGACGTCGTGGTGATGTGGCCGCACCGGTTCCTCGAAACGGCCCCGGTGGACCGCCGGACCGTCCTCGCCGTACTGACCCACGACGAGAAATTCGACATCCCGCTGCTGCGGCTCGCCCTGCGGTCGGACGCGGCGTACATCGGCGCGATGGGCAGCCGGGCCACGCACGAACGCCGGGTCGCTCTGCTGCGGGAACAGGGCACGACCGCCCGGGAACTGGCGCGACTGCATTCGCCGATCGGCCTCGACCTCGGCGCCCGCACCCCCGAGGAGACGGCGGTGTCGATCCTCGCCGAGATGATGAAGACGACCCGCGGCACCACGGGACTCGAGCTCCAGCTGCTCAGCGGCCCGATTCACCGTGACGCGCCCGGCGGCACCGGCCGACCGCTCGAGTGCACCGCATGACCGACGTTTGACGGGTATTCGGGTCGCGACTTATGGTCACACTTTCGCGCCATTAGGGGCGTGTGTCGGATCAGGTGAGCAGGGTGTTGCAGTGACGACGAGGGATGTCGGCGGTTCCGCTGCCGGGTTCCGCGCGGCCGCCGACACCGGGCCGGTTCTGGACCTTCCCCCGCAGTCGTTCGCCGAGGTGCTGACGTCCGACCTGCTCGTCTCCCCGACGCTGCTCGCCGGCAGCGAGGGCACCAACCGTGAGGTGTCGAACGTCGCGGTGATGGCGGTGCCGGACATCGGACCGTGGCTCCGGACCGGGCAGTTGCTGATCACGACCACCTCGGTGCTCGGCCGGCTGGTCGAGCCGGTCGACGTGTTTCTCACCCGACTCGACCGGCGCGGCGTCGCCGGGCTCGCGGTGCGACTCGACGACGGCACCGCGGCGCTTCCGGCCGAGATGTGCGATGCCGCCGACGAACTCGGGTTTCCCGTCGTGGTGGTCGCGGACCTGTATCCGCAGGCGCATCCCCTCGCCGGTGACCTCGCGGAGTTGTCGGCCCGGCAGGTCGACGCCGTGTTCGAGGCGGACCGGTTGCGCAGGGTGCTCGTCGACGTCGTGATGGCCGGCGGAGGCTTCGCCGAACTCGCCGATGCCGTCGCCCGGGAACTGGGCGGCGCCGTGCTGATCACCACCCCCGACGGCCGTCAGCTGTGCCGCGCCGGCGACGAGTCCGAATTGCGCCGGCTGGCGTCGAGTGCGGCACTGGACTCCACCGGGCGGGTCCGCACCGATTCCACCGAGGGCGGTCTCGGCCTGCACCGGTTGGGCGACGAGTTCATCGCGGTCTCCGCCATCTCGGCCAACGGCATCGATCACGGGCGGCTGGTGCAGTCCAGCACCGGGCGGCAACTGAGCAGCGAAGACCTGTACCTCGTCGAGCAGGCCGCGGCGGTGTGCGCGCTCGTGGTCGCCCGCGAACTCGTCGTGTCCTCGGTGGAGGAGAAGCACCGCGCCAACTTCGTCCGCGACCTGCTGCTGGGCCGCGGCGGCGAACACGAGCACGTCGTCGCGCACGCCAAGACGTTCGGCTGGGACCTCGACCGTCCCGTGGTGGTCGTGGTGATCGAACCCGATCCGGTCGGTGAGGACGAACCGTCGATGCCCCGGATGCCCCTCGTCGAGCGGCAGGCGCGGGCATTCACCAGCGCCGTCGCGGGCCGTGACCCCGGCGCCGCCGTCACCGCGCTGCCGACGGAGACGGTGATCCTCATGGGGGTCGGCACCGACACGATGAACCTCGTCCACGAACTCGTCGCCTACGTGCGCGGCGACGGCGGCGGCGGACGCCGGGCGTTCGGGGTGGGTGTCTCCCGGCCGACGGACTCGGTGGACGGCATCCCCGCCCTCTACGGCCAGGCGCGGACCGCGCTGAAGGTGGGGCGGCAGATCACCGGCGCCTGGGCGGTGACGCATTTCGACGACCTCGGCGTCTACCGGTTGCTGAGCCTCGTCGAGGACGACAGCGAACTCGAATCGTTCGCGAGCGAGACGCTGCGCGAACTGACCGCCGACACACCCGAGGCGCAGGACATGCGGCGCACCCTGGAGGTGCTCCTCGCCACCAACATCAACATCGCCGAAACCGCACGTCAGCTCCATTTTCACTACAACACCCTGCGGTACCGGGTGGTGAAGCTCGAGAAGATGCTCGGGTCGTTCACCGATCACCCCGAATTGCGCCTCGACCTGTCGCTCGCCCTCAAGATCATGGCGATGCGCGGCATCAATTCCTAAAGTTGCCAATTTCGCCGGGCACGCCCTGGCAGATTCTTCTCACGCCGGTGGGCTGACGCTGTAATAACGTTTCCCTCCTATCGAGGTGTAACTGTGACGTGCGGCACACTGCAAGAAGCCGGCCGCCGGCACCCCTGCACCGCCACTGTCTGAAAGGTCCCCCTATGCCTATCTGGACACTGCACGGAGATGGCAAGACCATCGCACCCGGGGAGGTCGTCACGCCCGGCGAACGGCTCAGTTGGGGCCGCACGATCGGGCTCGGCGGGCAGCACGTGGTCTCGATGTTCGGAGCCACGTTCGTCTTCCCGATCATCATGGGTCTCAATCCTCAACTGGCCGTGATGATGTCGGGTTTCTGCACCCTCTTCTTCCTGCTGGTCGTCAAGGGCCGGATCCCCAGCTACCTGGGAACGTCGGCCGCATTCGTCGGCGGTATCGCCGCCATCCGAGCGCAGGGCGGCACGTCGGCGCAGGTGACGGGCGCGATCCTGGTGTCCGGTCTCGTGCTCGCCGGGATCGGCGTGCTGATCCACTTCCTCGGCGGTGGGGTGGTGTTCAAGATCCTGCCGCCCGTGGTCACCGGCGCAGTGGTCATGCTGATCGGATTCAACCTGGCCCCGGTCGTCGCGGGAACGTACTGGCCGCAGGACCAGTGGGTCGCGTTGACGGTGATGATCGTGCTGGTGGTCGCCAGCGTCGCGCTGCGTGGATTCCTCGGGCGGGTCGCGATCTTCCTCACGCTGCTCTTCGGGTACGTGCTGTCGTGGGTGCTCGACCTGACGACGGGGATGATCACGTCGTACGACCCGGTCGCCGGCGGCGTCACCGAGCACTTCCGCGTCAACTGGGACGGCGTCTCCTCCGCGTCGTGGATCGGGCTTCCGCCGTTCTCCGACGAGGCGAACGGCATCGTCGGCATTCACGCGCCGTCGTTCAGTCTCACGTTCATCGTCCTCGTGCTGCCCGGTGTGATCGCCCTGATCGCGGAGAACGCCGGACACGTCAAGGCCGTCGCCGAGATCACCAAGACCGACCTCGACCCGATGATGGGACGCGCCCTGATCGGCGACGGCCTGGCCACCACCATCGCGACCAGCGTCGGCGGATCCCCCACGACGACGTACGCGGAGAACATCGGCGTCATGGCCGCGACCAAGGTGTACTCGACCGCCGCGTACGCCGCGGCCGGGGTGATCGCGATGCTGCTGGGCTTCTCCCCCAAGTTCGGTGCCGTCATCTCCGCGACCCCCGGCGGTGTGCTCGGCGGAATCACCGTGGTGCTCTACGGGATCATCGGCCTGCTCGGCGCGAAGATCTGGAAGGAGAACGGCGTCGACTTCGGCAACCCGCTCAACCTGATGCCCATCGCGGCGGGCCTGATCATCGCGATCGGTGACACGGAGCTGAAGTTCACCGACACGTTCTCCCTCAGCGGCATCGCACTCGGCACGATCGTGGTGATCGGGATGTACCACTTGTGCCGCGTCATCGCCCCGAAGGACATCGACGACGCCGACGACCCCGGCACCGGCCGTCACCACCCGAAGCCGACCGCGGACGACGGATCGGCCCCGGATCGGGTCGGTCAGCTCACGTGATCTGCCAGCGTCAGCACGTGAGTTTTGTCACTAGTTCACGAAACGTCGAGCGTACGATACGGGCAGGATCTGAGGAATGAAACCGTCGCCACTGACTTATCACCGACCTCGGTCGATCGACGAGGCCTGTCAGATCCTCGCGGACGTGGCTCATGAGGGCAAGGTGCTCGCGGGCGGGCAGTCGCTGATCCCGTTGCTGTCGATGCGGCTGGCCGCGCCTGCGCACCTCGTCGACATCGGATCTATCCCCCGGCTGGACGCGGTGTCGTCCTCGCGTGACCTCGGTGTCACGTTCGACGCCCTGACCACGCATTCGGTGCTCGAAGCCGACCGTGGCGCCGCGCAGGTGCAGCCGCTGATCGGCCGCGGGCTGCGTCTGGTCGCGCACCCCACCATCCGTAATCGCGGCACGACGGTCGGCTCGATCGTGCACGCCGACCCGTCCGCGGAGATGCCGGCGGTGCTCGCGTTGCTCGGCGGTTCGATCACCGTCCGTTCGGTGCGCGGGGTTCGGGAGATCCGGGCGAGCGACCTGTTCGCCGGGCCGCTCGAAAGCACCCTGGAACCGGACGAGATCGCGACCAGTGTCACGGTCCCGGCCGCCGAGCCCGGGGTCGGGACCGCGATCGACGAGATCGCCCGTCGGCACGGCGACTACGCGCTCGTCGGAGTCGTGGCGCAGGTGCGGGTCGAGGGCGGTGCCGTGGCGCAGGCCCGGATGACGTATGTCTCGGCCGGCGAACTCGGTGAGGTCGTCGACTACACGGACATCCTCCGGGGCGCGTCCGCCACGGACGACCGGGACCCGTTGTGGCGGAACCTGTCCGAGTTCGCGCGGGAGCGGATCGACACCGAACCGGACATCCACGCCACGGCGCGGTACCGGTCGCAGTTGGTGGCGGCGCTGACCGCCCGGGTCGGGTTCGCGGCCGCACAGGATGCAGTACTCGACGGTGCCGCCGTGCACGTGTCGGCGGGAGGAAGGTGACCATGGCAAGGGCAAAGCAGAGCATCGACGAGCAACTCGCCGAGCTGCACGAGGAGACCGGCGAACAGCACGTCGCGGTGACGTTCACGCTCAACGCGGTGACGCAGACGGTGCTGCTGCCGTCGCGCACGCTCGCGTCCGACGCGATCCGGCACCATCTGCGCCAGACCGGAACACACGTCGGCTGCGAGCACGGAGTCTGCGGCGCCTGCACCGTCCTGCTCGACGGCAAGCCGGTGCGGTCGTGCCTGGTGCTCGCGGCGAGCCTGGAGGGCCGGGAGGTCACCACCGTCGAGGGTCTCGTCGAACCCGACGGCACGCTGCACCCGGTGCAGCAGGCGTTCATCGACTGTCACGGCCTGCAGTGCGGTTTCTGCACTCCGGGTTTCGTCACCACCATCGCCGCGTTCCTCGAGGAGAACGATTCGCCCACCCGCGAGGAGGCCACCGACGCGATCGCGGGCAATCTCTGCCGGTGCACCGGATACCAGAACATCCGCGCGGCCGTTCTGCGCGCCGCGGAGATCAAGCGCGAGCGTTCGGGCGAGTTCCCGCTCGGCAAGGACGACGAGTCGGCACGCGCCTCACTCGACCCGAAGGTCCGGGGCACCACCAATCCCGTCGGGGGAAGGACAGGGCGAGCATGAGCGTCACGAAACCCCGCACCGAACCGGCACGTACGAAGGAAAGCGGCTCGGGGGCGGTCGAATCCGAGAAGCTGTTCGGCAAACCGATTCCCCGCACCGAGGACGCCCGACTGCTCAGCGGTCAGGGCCGTTACCTCGACGACCTGGGCCACAACGCGCTCATCGCGGCGTTCGTCCGATCACCGCACGCGCACGCCCGCATCACGGCGATCGATATCGATGCCGCCCTGGATCTGCCCGGCGTGCACGCGATCTACACGTACGACGACCTGGTGGACGACTCCCCGGAGATGGCCGAGAATCTGCCGCTCCTCATTCCGCACCCGGCGATCACCGCCCCGCGCAACGGGTATCCGCTCGCCAAGGACGAGGTGAATCACGTCGGCGAGGCGATCGCGATGGTGGTCGCCGACAACCGGTACATCGCCGAGGACGCGTGCGCCAAGATCGACGTCACGTACGAGATGCTCGCACCGGTCGTGGGCATAGAGGTGGCGCGGCAGGCGGAGAACGCCGTGCATCCGGACGTCCAGGACAACGTGGCGGCACACCTGCAGCACGGTTTCGGCGACGTGGATGCCGAACTGGCGAAGGCACCGCATCGGCTCACCCTGAACCTCGAGATCGAGCGGTCGGCGTCGATGCCGATGGAAGGCAAGGGCGTCTACGCCCGCTGGGACACCGACGAGCAGGCGCTCACGTTCTGGACGTCCACGCAGACGTCGACGTCGGCGCGTGCCGCGATCGCGGCCCGACTGAAGATGGCGCACAACAAGGTCCACTGCATCGCGCCCGACGTCGGCGGCGGCTTCGGCGTCAAGATCGTCCACCCGTGGCCGGAGGAGGTCATGGTGACCTGGGCCGCGCGGCGACTCGGGACGGCGGGCATCTCCAGCGAGGTCAAATGGGTCGAGGACCGGCGCGAGCACTTCGTGTCGAGCGCGCACGAGCGCGGCCAGATCCAGGAGGTGACGGTCGGTTTCGACGACGACGGCACACTGCTCGCGTTCGATTTCTCGTTCTGGCACGACAACGGCGCCTACCTGCCGTACGGCATCATCGTCATGCTGAACACGTCGACGCAGGTGCTCGGGCCGTACAAGCCGAAATCGTTCCGGGTGGACGCGTACTCGCTGTACACGAACACCGTCATCGTCACGCCGTACCGCGGCGCAGGCCGCCCGCAGGCCGTGTTCGCGATGGAACGGGCGATGGACGCCATCGCGAAGTATCTCGGCAAGGACGTCATCGAGGTCCGCGAGCACAACTTCATCCGTCCCGAGGAGATGCCGTACGACTTCCACCTCACGTTCCAGGACGGCCGCCCGCTGATCTACGACACCGGCGACTACCAGGCGGGTATCGACAAGCTGAAGAAGCTCATCGACTGGGACGGGTTCGCCGAGTACAAGAAGCAGGCGAAGGCCGAGGGCCGGGCCGTGGGCATCGGGATCGGCGCCTACGTGGAGGGCACCGGGCCGGGCCCGTACGAGGGCGCCCACGTCCTCGTCGAGACGTCCGGGAAGGTCAAGGCCGCAACGGGTCTGACCACGCAGGGGCAGGGCCATCAGACGGCGTTCGCGCAGATCGTCGCGGACGACCTCGGCGTGCCCGTCGCCGACGTCGAGATCGTCACCGGTGACACCCGCCGATTCGGTTATGCCGTCGGCACGTTCGCGTCCCGCGGCGCCGTCATGTCCGGTTCGGCGTTTCACGTGGCCGCGCAGATGGTGGCGGAGAAGGCCCGCACGATCGCCGGGGAGGCACTGAACCTCGATCCCGCCGAACTGGAACTGCGTGGTGGGCACGTGTGCAAGATCGGCACACTGCCCGGCGCCGAGGGCACGTCCATCTCGCTGGGTGTGGTCGCCGTGCTGTCGAACCCGCTGCGGTACGCGTTCGACGACGCGTCGCGGCAGGCCACCGGATTCGCGAAAGCGGACACGGACATGACGATTCCGCCGGTCCGCGAGGGTGAACAGCCCGGACTCGAGGCCACCGGCTACTACTCGCCGCCGACGTCGACGTTCGCGTCCGGCGTGCACGCGGCGATCGTCGAAACCGATCCGGTGACGGCGGAAATCCACGTGCGGCGGTACGCGGTGATCCACGACTGCGGCAACGTCATCAACCCGCGGATCGTCGAGGGCCAGGTCATGGGCGCCGTCGCGCAGGGGGTCGGCGGCGCGCTGTACGAGAAGATCGTCTACGACGAGCACGGGCAGATGCTGAACGCGTCGTACATGGATTTCCTGATGCCGTTCGTCACCGAGATGCCCGACTCCCTCGAGATGGACCACACCGTCACCCCGTCCGGTCTCAATCCCCTCGGCATGAAGGGTGCAGGTGAGGCCGGCGTGATCCCGACGTCCGCCGTCATCGCGGCGGCGATCGAGGACGCGGAAGGCTTCCCGATCACATCCATGCCGATATCCCCTTCCGAGTTGTTCGAGCTTCGCCTCGCGCACGCGTCGTCACAGAGCAAGGAGAACGAATGAGAATCGCAGGCACCGCCCTACTGACCGCCCCGCCGGAGGCCGTGTACGACAACCTGCAGGACGGAAAGGTCCTTGCGGCCACCATCCCCGGGGTGCAGTCCCTCGAGCAGCTCAGCGACAACCACTACAAGTTGTCCATCACCGCGGGCGTCGCATCCATCAAGGGCACCTATGACGGCGAAGTGATTCTGTCGCAGCAGAATCGGCCCCAGTCGTTCGTGATGACGGCGTCCGGGGCCGGTGCTCCCGGCACCGTCAAGGCGGACGTGACGGTGCGGCTCGAGGAACGCGACGGCGGCACCCTGCTCAGCTACGACGCCGACGCCGTCGTCGGCGGCATGGTCGGCGGTGTCGGGCAGCGGATGATCACCGGTGTGGCGAAGAAGATGGCCGGGGTGTTCTTCAAGGGCATCGACGGCGTGATCGCCAACGGCATCCCGGCGGCGGAGGTCGTCGCGGCGGCCGGTGAGGTCCCGGCGATTGCCGGCACTTCCGCGGCAGCCCCGGTTCCGGTTGCCGCCCGGATGCAGACACCCGAGGGGGCGTCCACGGCAACCGTTCTCGCGTCGGCAGCCCTGGGTGCCGGCATCGCGCTCGCCGGTGTGCTCGTCGGCGGCATTCTCGTGCGGGGGACCTGCTCGAAGTAACCCCCGCGCATACCCGTCCCACGGCACCCCGAACCCTGCGGTTCGGGGTGCTGTCGTCTGTCCGGGGCCACCGGATCGCGGGCCGCGCCGAACGAGGACCGGTGAGTTCGGCGATATGTGACAAAGAAACCGGGCGGCGGAAGCGGTGCAATTGCCTTACAGAGACGAGCCCAGGAGGAATCGTGGAATCCAGAAAGATTCGGGTCGGTATCGACACCGGCGGAACATTCACCGACGTCGTGGCTGTGGACGAGGAGTCCGGAGCCGTCGTCACCACCAAGACACCCTCGACGCCCGCCGACCCGGCGCAGGGATTCCTCACCGGAATCGAGAAGGTGCTCGCCAAGCTCGGCGAGACCGGTGACGCGATCGGCGCCGTCAGCCACGGCACCACCGTCGCCACCAACAAGCTCCTCGAAGGCAAGGTCGAGAACCTCGGGTTCATCACCACCGAGGGCTACGAGCACGTCCTCGAGATCGCCCGCCAGTCCGTCCCCGACGGCTACGGCAACTCCTACTTCTGGGTCAAGCCCGACCGCATCGTCCCCGCCGACCGCGTCCGCACCATCGGCGGCCGGCTCGCGTTCGACGGCAGCGAGATCCGCCCCCTCGTCGAGGACGACGTCCGCACGGCCGCCCGCTTCTTCGCCGACCGCGGCATCCGCACCATCGGCGTGTGCCTCATGCATTCCTACGCCAACCCGAGCCACGAGCGCCGCGTCCGCGACATCCTGCTCGAGGAATACCCCGAGGCGACGGTGAGCATCTCCAGCCAGGTGCTGCGCGAGTACCGCGAATACGAGCGGTCCATCACCACGCTCGTCGACGCCGCGGTGAAGCCGAACATCCGCAACTACGTGAACAACATCGCGAACCGGCTGCGCGAATTCTCCTCCGACGAGGGCGAGGCCCGCGACATCCCGTTCTACGTGATGAAGTCGAACGGCGGCGTGCTCTCCGCGAAGGAGGTCGTGCACCAGCCCATCACGACGGTGCTGTCCGGCCCGGCGGCCGGCGCGCTCGGTGCCGCGCTCATCGCGAGTGTCGCCGGCGTCGAGCAGGTCCTCACGTGCGACGGCGGCGGAACGTCCACCGACGTGACCGTCGTGGTGAAGGGGGAGCCCGCGCTCACCACCGAGGGCAGGGTGGGGGCATACCCGTCGAAGATCCCGATGATCGACGTCGTCACCGTCGGCGCCGGCGGCGGCTCCATCGCCTGGCAGACCCCCGAGGGCACGCTGCGCGTCGGACCGCAGTCGGCGGGCGCCGACCCCGGTCCCCTCTGCTACGGCAAGGGCGGCAGCGAGCCGACCATCACCGACGCCCACGTGCTGCTCGGCCGCATCCCACCCCACCTGCTCGGCGGCGAGATTCCCCTCGACACCGAACTGGCCCGAAAGGGCGTCGAGCAACTCGCGCACCAGCTGAAGCTCGACTTCGAGGCCTGCGCCACCGGCATCCTCGAGGTGTCGGCGTGGAACCAGGCCAACGCGCTGCGGCAGATCACGGTCAAGCGCGGCCTCGACGTCCGCGACTTCACCCTGGTCACGTTCGGCGGATCCGGTTCGCTGCTCGCCTGCCGGCTCGTCGACATCCTCGGGCTCAAGGACGTTCTCGTCCCGCTGAACCCGGGCAACGTGTCCGCGTTCGGACTGCTCACCGTCGACGTCCGCAACGACTACGTGCAGACCCACGTCTGCCGGCACGACCGGCTGGAGATCGCCGAACTGCAGTCGGGGCTGGACGCGCTCGCCGCCGAGGCGGAAGTCGCACTCGCCGACGAGGGCTTCGGTCCGTCCGAGCGCAAATATGCGCGTTCGGCCGACCTGCGCTACCTCGGGCAGGCGTTCGAGGTCCGGGTGGCGATCGGCGACGGTCCCGTCACCCCGGAGCTGATGGAGGAGGCCGCGGAACGGTTCCACCAGGCGCACAAGGAGCTGTACGGGTACGACTTCCGCGGCGACCCGCATCAGCACGTGGAGTGGGTGAACCTGCGCGTCAGCGGCATCGGCCCGATCAAGCGCCCGACGCTCAACGAGATCGCGGCCGGCACTGGTGCCGAGTCCGCGGTGACCGGCACCCGTCCGGCGTACTTCGACGAATGGGTCACCACCCAGGTCTACGACCGGGCTCGGCTCGGCGCGGGCGACGTGCTCGACGGGCCCGCTGTGATCGAGGAATTCAGCTCCACCATCCCCGTGCACCCCGGCTTCCGCGCGCGGATCGACACCTTCGGAAACATCCGCATCACCAAGATCGCCGACTCGAACGGAGCGAACCGATGACCGTCACCACCGAACCCGTTGCAGTGCAGGCGGCCAAGCCCTACCGGCTGACACCGGTCGACGGAACGACGCCCGACCCGGTGCTGGTCGAGATCGTCGCCGGCTACCTCGCCAGCGTCGAGATGGAGGTCGAGACGTCGATCTCGCGGACCTCCCGCTCCCCGATGATCCGCGACGCGCACGACTTCCGCGCCGGCATCCACGACCGCAACCTCCGGAAGCTCACGGGGCGTTCGTATTCGGCGCTGGTGCATCCGGTGGCGCGGGACTTCCCGCTCGACACCATGAAGCCCGGCGACGTCTACTTCCACAACGACGTGTACCTGTCCGAGGGCGGCATCGGCCACCTCCCCGACCTCTGCGTCACCGTTCCGGTGTTCGCGACCCGGCCGGGCGACGCGGAACCGTCCGTCGTCGCGTTCGTGCAGGCGTTCGGCCATCACGACGACATCGGCGGCTGCTGCCCCGGATCGATGCCGTCGGGTGCGACGACGGTGTACGAGGAAGGCCTGATGGTCCCGCCGATCAAGCTGTGGGATCAGGGTGTGCCCAACGAGGCCGCGCTGCGCATCATGACCCGCAACTCGCGGATGCCCGACGCGCTGGCCGCCGACCTCGACGCCGAGTGCTCGGCCTGCCTCATGGGTGCCCGCCGCCTCACCGAACTGTTCGAGCGGTACGGCTGCGACACCGTCGAGGCGTGCTTCGACGCGATGATGGACGCCACCACCGAGACATACCGGCGGGAGATCCTCAGCAAGATCCCGAAGGGCGAATACACGTGGGAGGACTACGCCGAGCACGACGGCGTCGACGAGCCCATGCTGCACCGTCAGCGGATCACGCTCACCAAGACCGGACCGGAGGACGAGGGCGGCGAGCGTCTCATCCTCGACTTCAACGGCACCGGACCGCAGGCGAAGGGTCCCATCAACCACTGCGGTGACTACGCCGACGGCAATTTCCTCATCAAGTGGCTGGCGCCGATCCTGCGCAACCTCGCCGACAGTCCCGAGCGGATGGCGGAACTCGACGTGAACGAGGGCGTCGTGCCGTTGATCGAGATGAAGTTCCCGGAGAAGGGCACGCTGATCACCCCGATCTTCCCGGCGCCCACCAACGCCCGGACGTTCGTGATCCTGCGTCTGCTCGGGGTGCTCGCCGGTGTGGTCGCGAAGGCCGTCGACGGGAACATGCCCGCCGACCAGGAGACCATCCGCTACACGGGTGTGTACGGCGAGGACTTCGACGGGCACTCGTACCTGATGCGCGAGGTGCTCGGCGGCGGCTCCGGCGGCAGGCACTACGCGGACGGGGAGGACACCATCCACGTCGTTCCCGATTCCCGGAACCTGCCGACCGAGTTCACCGAGAGCCGGTTCCCGTTCATCGTCGAGAAGCTGGGCCTGGCGAAGGATTCCGGCGGCGCCGGACGCTACCGCGGCGGGCTCGGCTACGAGAAGCACATCCGGATGCTCAAGGATGCGAACTTCATGTCCATCGCCGACCGCTCCATCCTCTCCTGCTGGGGAGTGAAGGGCGGCAAGGCCGGACGCCCCTTCTCGGTGGTTCTCGACCCGGGCGGCCCGAACGAGCGCGAGTTCGACGCGCTGACCGACGCCGAACCGATCAAGGCCGGCGAGGTGGTGCGCATCCGCACGACCGGTGGCGGCGGCTGGGGCGACCCGCTCGACCGTCCGGCGGAGGAAGTCGTCCGCGACGTGCTGTGGGGCAAGGTGTCCGCGGAGGGCGCCCGGCTCGACTACGGTGTGGTGCTGGCGTCGTCGACCGAGGAGCCGGTCGCGGACGTGGACGCCACCGAGGCGCTGCGTGAGCAGATGCGCACCGACCGCGGCCTGGACGAGCCGTTCTTCGACCGCGGTCCCGGGTACGAACGCCTTTCCGGCGGTGCGAAGTTCGCCGAATTCGACTTCATCGACCGGTGATCCGATGACCGAGTCCCTCTCCCGCGGCGCCGACATCGCCGTCGTCGGCGCCGCGGGGAAGACCGGAGCCGCCGTCGTCGCGGCGCTCGGGGGGCTCGCCGGCGTACGCCGGGTGGTGCACACCGCCCGGCGTCCCGGCGATCACGCCGTCGACCTCGACACCGGCGCGGGTCTGGACGAGGCGCTGTCGGGCTGCCGGGGCGTGTACGTCATCGCGCCCAACGTGCATCCCGACGAACCGGCCCTCGTGCGGCGTGTTCTCGCGGCCGCCGCCGATGCAGGAGTCGAGCATGTCGTCTACCACTCGGTTGCGTGGCCGTACACCCCGGCGATGCCCCACCACGTCGACAAGGCGCGGTGCGAGGACCTGGTGCGGACGTCCGGACTGCGATGGACCGTCCTGCAACCGTGCGCCTACGCGGAGAACTTCGCGGCGATCCTGGACGGTTCGGCGAGCACCGTCGAACTGCCCTACAGTCCCGACGCCCGGTTCTCGTTCGTCCGGCTCGCCGATGTCGCGGAGGTGGCCGCGCGAGTGCTGGTGGAGGGCCCCGACATCCACCACGGCGCCACCTACGAACTCGGCGGCCCCGAGGCCCTCAGCGTTCGGGACCTGTGTGAGCGGGCGGATGAGCCGGTCTCGGTGAAGCAGGTGTCCGTCGACGAGTGGATGTCGCGGCACGGGCAGTCGCTGTCCGAGGATGGTCGTGTCCGGCTGTCCGCGATGTTCGAGTTCTACGACCGGCACGGCTTCCTCGCGGGCAACGCCGTGTTCGAGTCGCTCCTCGGCCGTCCCCCCATGTGAGCGGCAAAGCGTGCCGGGGCACACTTTGCCACTCACCTGTGGGTCAGACGCCGATCAGGCCGCCCGACTTCCACACCGCCACGACCGCGGGACGGGGCTGCGCGTCGCCGCCGTCGGGCCAGTGTGACGCCGGGCTGTCGGCGCTCGCGTCGTCCAGTTCGCCCGGGTGCTGTACGCACACCGTGACCCGGTTCTCGCCGACGATCGGCCCGCACGTCTCGGCGCCCTTCGGGACGGTGAGGAACTGCTTGGTCTCGCCGCGGTTCGGGCCGTCGAGGACCACGCTGAACAGGCCGTCGTTCGACTTCAGTGCGTTGCCGTCGGTGGAGATCCACAGGTTGCCGTGCGGGTCGAACGCCAGGTTGTCGGGGCAGGAGATCGGGCTGACGCTCTCCTTGTCGAAGCCGCCGAAGTAGGTGTCGGCGGCCGTCGGGTCGCCGCACACGAGCAGCAGGTTCCACGTGAACGCGGTGCCGGCGTGGTCGTCGGTGAGTTCGAGGACCTGCCCGTTCTTGTTGTTGTTCCGCGGGTTGGCCTCGTCGGCGGCCGCCGCGCCGTCGACGCCGCGCTTGGTGTTGTTGGTCAGTGCCACGTACACCTTGCCGGTGGTCGGGCTCGGCTCGAAGTCCTCGGGGCGGTCCATCTTGGTGGCGCCCACCTTGTCGCCCGCCTGCCGGGTGAACACCGCCACCTCTTCGGCGCTCATGCCGTCGACGAGCGACTCCCCCTTGCCGTCCTCACCGGTGCGCAGCAGCGGGATCCACTCACCGGTGCCGTCGAACGCGCCGCCGGCCGGCAACGTCCCCGACCCGTCGATCTCGTCCGCCGAGTTGCCGCTGAACTTCGCGACGTACAGCGTGCCCGCGTCGAGCAGCGTCATGTTGTGGCGCACCGCGGCCTGGCTGTTGCCGTCCATCGCCTTGCGGCTGGACACGAACTTGTACATGTAGTCGAAGCGCTCGTCGTCGCCGCTGTACGCCACGACGGTGCCGTCGTCGGTGACGTGGATGGTCGCGGCCTCGTGCTTGAACCGGCCCAGCGCGGTGTGCTTGACGGGTGCGGACGTCGCGTCCCACGGGTTGACCTCGACGACGTAGCCGAAGCGGTTGACCTCGTTCGGCTCCTGGGCGAGGTCGAACCGCTTGTCGAAGCGCTCCCACTTGCGTTCGGAGGCAGCGCCTTCCACCCCGTACCGCTTCAGCCGGGCGGCGACGGCGGGGTCGGTGACCAGTTCGGCGTTCGCGAAGTACTGGTTGAAGTTCTCCTCCCCGGACAGCACCGTGCCCCACGGGGTCACGCCACCCGAGCAGTTGTTGAGCGTGCCCAGCACCTTCGTGCCGGTCGGATCCGCGGACGTCTTCAGGAAGTCGCTGCCCGCGGCGGGGCCGGTGACGACGAATTCCGTCGTCGCCGTGATCCGCCGGTTGTACGGTCCGAAGTCGGGAGTGAGTGCACCCGAGGCGGATTCGCCCTTCACCTGCACCACGGACAGTCCGTGCGCGGCGAGCGCGGTCTGGAACTGCTCCGGCGACGGGTTCTCGGCGTCGTAGCCCTTGAACATGAACGGTTCGGTGGTGTACTCGTGGTTGACCACCAGCAGGAAGGTGCTGGGCTGGCCGTCGACCGGCAGCAGTCCGGCGAAGTCGTTGTTGAACCCGAACTGCTGTGCCTGTGCCTGGGCGGTCTGGTTGTCGAAGTCGAAGGCGGGAGCCCCGGGCAGCACCGGGTCGCCCCAGCGGATCACGACGGCCTGCTCGTACCCCTCGGGGACGACGAGGGCGTCTTCGGTGTTGGGGGCGACGGCGCCGAAGTTCGTACCCGCGGGCGCGCTACCGTTCGAACCGTCTGCGGCGGAAGAGCTTCCGTTTCCGGAATCGTCCGAGCAGGCCACCAGGGCGGAGCCGGCGCCGACGGCGAGGACGGCCATTCCCGTTCCACGGAGCATCCCGCGCCGCGACAGGGCGGTGCGGGCGATGTCACGGAAGTACTCGCCCTGCGACGTGTTGGGGACGTCGTGGGAGCAGGCGTTTCCGCACTTGTACTGGCAAGTGACGGTTGCGCGCGAAGACACGCCGTCGTGGTTGACGAACAAAGCGAGGGGTTTCAAACTCACCGTGGCTCCCGATTCGAATTGGACAACTCCGGCACCGTAGAAGTTGCAAGCGAGGGAAAGGGAACGTTTGTATGAACGTGCGGACAACGAGGCGACCCTAAGTCGTGAGGAAATTGCGTCTAGCCAGCAGCCCGGTAGCCGTGCACCATGGATAGATGGACCCCGTCGAAGCGCTGCGGGAAATTGCGTTCTGGCTGGAGCGCTCGCGTGACGAGGCCCAAAGGATTGCCGCCTTCCGGCGGGCCGCCGACGCGGTCGCCTACTCGACCCCCGAGCAGCTCGCCGACCTCGAGGAGGTCGGCTGGACGGCACCGCCCGACATCGAGTCCGAGCCCGCCGCCATCATCCGTGAGTGCGCCACTGCGGTGCCGCTGTATCTGCTGTACCTCCGCGGGTCCGCGGAGCCGATCGGGCTCGGCGGAACGGAGCTGCTCGAGGCCCTCCGCGGTGATCTGCACACCCATTCGGACTGGTCCGACGGCCGGTGCCCGATCCGGGAGATGATGCGCCGGGCCGCCGCGCTGGGTCACGAGTACTGCGCGATCACCGACCACTCGCCGCGGCTGACCGTCGCGAACGGGCTGTCGTCGGAGCAACTGCTCACCCAGCTGAACGTGGTCGCGGAACTGAACGTCGAGCTCGCGCCGTTCCGGGTGCTCACCGGCATCGAGGTCGACATCCTCGTCGACGGGTCCCTCGATCAGGACGACGACCTGCTCGCCGACCTCGACATCGTGGTGGCCAGCGTGCACTCGCATCTGGACACCGACCGCGCGACGACGACCAAGAGGATGCTGCAGGCCGTCAAGTCGCCGCACGTCGACGTCCTGGGGCATTGCACCGGCCGGCTCGTCGAGGGCACCCGGGGACCACGGCCCGAATCGAAGTTCGACGCGGAACGGGTCTTCGACGCGTGCCGCGAGTACGGCACCGCGGTCGAGATCAACTCCCGCCCCGAGCGGCGCGACCCGCCGGGACGGCTGATCGATCTGGCCCTGAACAGCGGCTGCCTGTTCTCCATCGACACCGACGCGCACACCACCGGTCAGCTCGCGTGGCAGGGTTACGCCTGCGAGCGGGCCGCCGAACGCGGAGTCGAACCGTCGGACGTGGTCAACACGCTGCCCGTGGAGGAGTTGCTCGACTGGACCCGGCAGGGCGCGCCGATTCGGCAATGATTCGCGTCGTGATGATCGCGGTCGCGGTGGTCGCACTACTGAGTACCGCCGCGTGGGTGCTGCAGCGAAAACTGATCTACTACCCCGATGACACCCCGGTTCCGCCCGCCGGCCGGATGGTCGCCGGGGCGGAGGAGGTCACGCTGACCACTTCGGATGGCCTCGAACTCGGGGCCTGGTACGTCCCGGCCGCGGTCGGCGAGCCGCGCATGACCGTCCTCGTGGCCGCCGGGAACGCCGGCAACCGGGCCGACCGGGCGCTGCTGGCCTCCGATCTCGCCGCCGCGGGATTCGCCACGCTGCTCTTCGACTACCGCGGGTACGGCGGCAACCCCGGTCACCCCAGCGAGGAGGGGCTGGCCCTCGACGTCCGGGCCGCTCGCCGGCACCTCGTCGACGAACGTCGCGTTCCGCCGGACCGGCTGCTCTACCTCGGGGAAAGCCTCGGCACCGGCGTCGTCACCGAACTCGCCACCGAGCAGCCGCCCGCGGGGCTGTTGCTCCGTTCCCCGTTCGTCGACCTCGCCGCCGTCGGCGGTCACCACTACCCGTTTCTGCCGGTCGGGTTGCTGCTGCGCGACCGTTTTCCCGTCGCCGAGTACGTCGCACGCATCGACGTGCCCACCACCGTGGTCTACGGGACGGCGGACACCGTCGTGCCACCGGAGCAGAGCGCCCGCGTCGCCGAAGCGGCGCTCGGCGACGTCGACACCGTCGTGCTGGTAGGTGCGGGGCACAACGACGACGTCATGTTCGGCGGCCGGGAGATCGTCCGCGCCGTCGTCGATCTCGCCGCGAGGGCGCTCCGCGCCCCGTGAGCCTTTTTGGTAGCTGGAACTACCAAAAGGGCGCACAGGCGCGTCAGCGCACTATCACGACGTCCAGCACCCGGGGACCGTGGACGCCCTCGACGCGGTTGAGTTCGATGTCGCTGGTGGCACTGGGGCCGCTGATGAACGTCAGGGGTTTCGCCGGATCGAGGGTCTGAAAGGCCTGCGGCACGGTGTCGACGATCTGATCGGTGCGCACTATGCAGATGTGGTGGTCCGGGACCAGGGTCAGCGCTCGCCGCCCCTGGCCCGGCCCGCCGTCAAGGACGATCGTCCCGGTGGCGGCGATCCCGAGGGTGCACCCGGTGACCACGACGTCGAGTGCGTCGAGTTCGAGCGTCGTCAGTGCGGTGGGCGCCCCGTCGACGACGACGTCCCCCCGGGGCCGCCACGACTGCGGCAGGTCCGGTGGGACCACGGCGCGCGCCCCCTCGGCGATCAGCCCGGTGACGATCTCGGCGACGGTGCTCTCGTCGGCGCGGTGGACCTGCGCGCGGTAGTCGTCGACGGTGTGGGCGAACAACTCGACGTCCCCGGGGCCGGTCACCGCGTCACGGTGGTAGTCGCGGGGAACCGGTGGGCTCGCCGGGGTGTCGCCGATCGCGTGGCGAATGCGGCTCAGGATCTCTGCGCGGGCGTTCACTTCTCACCGTCCTCGTGGGTGCGGGCCCACCATTGCCGGAACGTTTCCTTCGGCGGGGCGGGCAGGTCGCGGCTGCCGGTCCATTTCGAACCCGGGTACGGCAACGACGTGATGCGCCCCTTCTTTCCGCCCAGCACCCGGCCGACCTTGGACACGGTCTCCGCGGCGGCGAACCGTTTCTCCGACCCCATCACGAAACCCGCCGCCTTCATCGCGAGGTCCTGGCCGCCCGGCAGCCCGTGCCGCTCGGAGTCGACCTGTTCCGCGCGCAGGTGCACGAGGATGCCGGGGATGTCGATGCGCACCGGGCAGGCGTCGAAGCAGGCGCCGCACAGCGTCGACGCGAACGGTAGGGAGGCGTTCGGGTCGTCGTGACCGGTGGTCCCGGTGAGTTGCGGGCTGAGGATCGCGCCGATCGGGCCCGGATACACCGACCCGTAGGCGTGACCGCCCGCCCGCTCGTACACGGGGCACACGTTCAGGCACGCGCTGCAGCGGATGCAGTGCAGCGCGGACCGCCCCACCTCGTCCGCGAGGACGTTGGTGCGTCCGTTGTCGAGGAGGACGACGTGGAAGTTCTGCGGCCCGTCGCCGGGATGCACCCCCGTCCACATGGACGTATACGGGTTCATCCGCTCGGCGGTGGACGACCGGGGGAGCAGTTGCATGAACACCTCCAGGTCGGTGAACGACGGCACCAGTTTCTCGATGCCCATCAGCGTGATGAGGGTGTCGGGCAGGGTCAGGCACATCCGTCCGTTGCCCTCCGACTCCACCACCGCCAGGGTCCCGGTCTCGGCGACACCGAAGTTCGCGCCGCTGACGGCGACCTTGGCGGACAGAAATTTTCGCCGAAGGTGCGCCCGCGCGGCCATCGCCAGCGCCCGGGGGTCGTCGGTGATGTCCGGGTCGATGCCGGGCATGGATTTCAGGAAGATCTCCCGGATCTCGGCGCGGTTGCGGTGGATGGCGGGGACGAGGATGTGGCTCGGCTTGTCCTCGCCGAGTTGGACGATGAGTTCGGCGAGGTCGGTCTCGATCGCCGCGATCCCGTTCTCCTCGAGGTGCTCGTTGAGGCCCGTCTCCTGGGTGGCCATGGACTTGACCTTCACGACCTCGTCGGAACCGGTGGCCCGGACGAGGTCGGTGACGATCCGGTTCGCCTCCTCCGCGTCGCGCGCCCAGTGGACGGTGCCGCCGCGGGCGGTGACGTTCTCCTCGAACTGCACGAGCAGTTCGGGGAGCCGCGCCATCACGTCCGCCTTCAGGGCACTGCCCGCCCGCCGCAGTTCCTCCCAGTCGTCGACCTCGGCGATCGCCGCGATCCGCTTGTTGCGGATGGTGGTGGTGGCCGCGCCGAGGTTGGCCCGCAGCTGGGTGTCGGCGAGGGATTTCCGCGCGGCGTCGGGGAAAGACTCTGTGCCCCGAATGTTTCCGGTGCCCGCGTGAAAGGTGGGTGAGCCGAGGAACGTGGTCATGCTGGGCTCCCGATCTTCTCGGTGCTCGCCAGGATCTCGGCGAGATGGACGGTGCGGACGCCGCTGCGCAGCCGGGACAGTCCGCCGCCGATGTGCATGAGGCAGGACGAGTCGCCGGCGCTGCACACCTCGGCGCCGGTGCTCAGGACGTTGCCCATCTTGTCGGCGAGCATCGCGGTCGACGTCTCGGAGTTCTTCAGCGCGAACGTTCCGCCGAAACCGCAACACGATTCGGCTGCGGGGAGTTCGATCAGCGTCATCCCGCGCACCGCGCGCAGCAGTTGCAGCGGCTTGTCGGCGACGCGCAGCATTCGCAGCGAGTGGCACGTCGGGTGGTACGTGACCCGGTGCGGGTAGTAGGCGCCGACGTCGGTGACGCCGAGGACGTCGACGAGCAGTTCGGACAGCTCGTATGTCCGGGACGCGATCTCCTCGGCGCGCGTGGCGAGGGTTTCGTCCCCGTACCGGCGGGCGACCATCGCGTGCTGGTGCCGGACGGATCCGACGCACGACCCGGACGGGGCCACGGCGACGTCCCAGGACGGTCCGCTTTCGAACGCCGCCACGTGGTGACGCACGAGCGGCAACGCCTCGGCCTGGTAGCCGGTGTTGACGTGCATCTGCCCGCAACACGTCTGCTTGGGCGGGCACACGATCTCGTGGCCGAGCCGCTCGAGGAGGCGAACCGTGGAGGCGGCGGATTCGGGGAACAGGGCATCCGCCAGGCACGTGGCGAACAGGGCGATTCTCATCGGGTACTCCAACCGGGCTGGGCTGTGGTCTGACCACAGTAGCGCACTGTGGTCAGACCACACCAGGTAAACTTCGATCGTGCGCACACACGAGGTCGTCCTGCACCGCATCGAGCAGGATCTGGCGGCCGGCAAACTCACGGTCGGCGGCCGGTTGCCCGCCGAACGGGCGCTCGCGGAGGAACTCGGCGTCGGACGCTCGTCCGTCCGCGAGGCCATGCGCGTGCTCGAGGCGATGGGCATCGTGCGGACGGCGGTCGGATCGGGTCCGGACGCAGGCGCGATCGTGGCCGCCGACCCAGCCGCGTCCATCGGCGCCGCCCTCAGGCTGCACATGGCGACGCGCACGCTGCCGATCCGCGACGTCGTCCAGACTCGCACACTGCTCGAGTCGTGGGCGGTGCAGGAGGCCGCCGAACGGTCCCGCGACCTCGACTTCTCCGCCATCGACTCGCTGCTCGACGCGATGGACGACGAGGGTCTCTCCCCGGAGGCGTTCCACCGGCTCGACGCGGACCTGCACGTCGCGATGGCCGGTCTCGCGGGCAACGTCCTCGTCGAGGCGATGATGGCCTCGCTCCGCGACTCCATCCACGGTTACGTCATGGACGCCGTTCCGCTCCTCGACGACTGGCCCGCGGTCGCGACGGGCCTGCGCTGCGAGCATCGCGGCATCGTCGCCGCTCTGCGTTCCGGGCACGGCGCCGACGCCGCCCGCCTCGTGCGGGAGCACATCGAGGGCTTCTACGGGCTGATCCGGTAGGCGCTCCGCGCCTGTGCGCCTTTGTGGTTGCTCCAGCTACCAGAAAGGCGCACGAGCGCGAAGCGCCTCAGTACGCCTCCAGGATCTGCGCCTCGGCGTCTTCGAGGTAGGTCTTGAGTAGCTGACCTGCGGCTTCGGTGTTGCCGGCCGCCAGGGCGTCGTAGATTTCGTGGTTACGGGTGAGGTAGGGCCCGTGGAATCGGTGGGCGTCGTCCATGACGTGGAAGACGAGCCGCGCCTCGTTCCACACGCTGCGCATCAGTTCGTCGATGCGGCTGCTGTTGTTGAGGCTGGCGAGGGCGGTGTGGAAGTAGATGTCGGCGGTGCCGACGCCGGTCCAGTCCTCGACGGCGTGGCGCTCGTCGGCAAGGTTCAGGGCCTCGGCGACGCCGGACAGGTCGCCGGTCTCGGGGTCGAATCCGTTGACGCCGGCGCACTCGACGACGCGGCGGCAGATGTAGAGCTCGGTGATGTCCTCGGCCGTGGGGACGCGGACGAAGACGCCGCGGTTGAGTTCGTGCGCCACCAGGCGGTCTTCGATCAGGATCTGGAAGGCCTCGCGGACGGTGTTGCGGGAGACGTCGAGGGCGGCGCAGATGTCGGGCTCGGAGAGTCTCACCCCAGGCCGGAACGTTCCGTCGATGATCTCGTCACGCAGAATTCCCGCGACCCGGGTGGTCCTGCTGGTGCGTTCGAGCAGGCCGCGGTGAGCGGCCAGGCGGGAATGCGCATCGCCGCGAAGGGCATTCGAGCTGGTCAAGTCCACTCCTCAGGTTCGATCTCGACCGCAATCATAGTTGTGAGCTCGGCTCCGCGATGCTCTCCATGTTAAACGATCCTCTCAGGGTATTGCAGGATCGTTGAACGATTTGTAACGTGAGGGCGGTTACATCCCTTCTTCAGGCGAGGTGCCATGACCACAGATACACAGACCGAGGTCGCGCAGGCGCGCCCCTTCGACTGGTTCCGCACCCTCGGGCCGAAGGGAAAAAGAGCCTTCGTCGGCGCGTTCGGCGGATACGGGCTCGACTCCTACGACTTCCAGGTTCTCCCGCTGGGCCTCGCGGCGATCGCCGCCTACTTCGGCCTCACCACCGGCCAGGCGGGCCTGCTGACGACGGTGACGCTGGTGGTGTCGGCACTCGGTGGCGCCCTCGCCGGAGTCCTCGTCGACAAGATCGGCCGGGTCCGGACGCTGCAGGTCACCGTCGCGACGTACACGGTCTTCACGGTGCTGTGCGGTTTCGCGCAGAACTTCGAGACTCTGCTCGTCTTCCGCGCCTTCCAGGGCCTCGGCTTCGGCGGTGAGTGGGCGGCGGGCGCGATCCTCGTGGCCGAATACGCCCGCGCCGAGTACCGCGGCCGGGCCGTCGCCTTCGTGCAGAGTGCGTGGGCCGTCGGCTGGGCACTGGCCGTGATCGTCTACACCATCGTCTTCCAGCTGTTCGACCCCGACGTCGCATGGCGCGTGCTGTTCTTCACCGGTGTCCTGCCCGCCTTCCTCATCATCTGGGTGCGCCGGAATCTGAAGGACCCCGAGGTCGTCACGGAACGTCGCGAGTCCGCGGGCAAGGAGACCGGCTCGTTCGCCGCCATCTTCCGCGGCCGGCTGATCCGCACCACCGTATTCGCGTCGCTGCTGGCCACCGGCGTGCAGGGCGGCTACTACACGCTGGCGTCCTGGCTGCCGACGTTCCTCAAGAACTCGCGCGGACTCGACGTCGTCGGCACCGGCGGATACCTGGCGATCCTCATCTCCGGCGCGTTCCTCGGCTACATCAGCGGCGGCATCCTCACCGACAAGCTGGGCCGCAAACGGACCATGCAGCTGTTCGCGTTCCTGTCGGCGATCTTCATGGTCGGCTACACCCAGGTGCCGGAGGGCGCGAACACGCTGATCCTCATCCTGGGCTTCCCGCTCGGCTTCTGCACGTCGGCGATCTTCAGCGGATTCGGATCGTTCCTGTCCGAGCTGTACCCGACGCACGCCCGCGGCACCGGCCAGGGCTTCACGTACAACTTCGGCCGTGCGGTCGGTGCCGTGTTCCCCGCGGTCGTCGGGTTCCTGGCAGCCACCCAGCTGGGGATCGGCGGCGCGATGATCTTCGGTGCGCTCGGCTACGCCATCGCCGTCATCGCCCTGTTCTTCCTCCCCGAGACCCGCGGGAGCGAACTTGCCTGACTCGCCGACCGACCTCCGATCCGCGTTCCGCTCGGGACGCATCACCCCGACCGCCGGTCTGGCACCCGGATTCGCGCAGACGAATCTCATCGCCGTCCCGGAGGACTGGGCCTACGACGTCCTGCTGTTCACGCAACGGAACCCCAAGCCGTGCCCCGTCCTCGACGTCGGCGACGTCGGTTCCCGGGAGACGATGCTCGCCCCCGGCGCCGACATCACCACCGACCTGCCGTTGTACCGGGTGTGGAAGGACGGCGAACTGGCCGAGGAGACCGCGGACGTGTCGGCGCTGTGGCGCGACGACCTGGTCGCCTTCCACATCGGGTGCAGTTTCACGTTCGAGCACCCGGTGGCCGCTGCCGGTGTGCCGCTCCGGCACGTCGAGCAGGGCAGCAACGTCCCGATGTTCGTGACCAACCGCGAATGCCGGACCGCCGGACGGATGAGCGGACCGATGGTCGTGTCGATGCGTCCCGTCCCCGAACATCAGGTGTCGCTCGCGGCGTCGATCTCGGCACGGATGCCCGCCGTCCACGGTGGACCCGTGCACATCGGTGATCCCGCGGAACTCGGCATCGCCGACGTCACGGCCCCCGACTTCGGCGATCCGGTGACATTCGAGCCCGGCGACGTGCCGATGTTCTGGGCGTGCGGGGTCACCCCGCAGGCGGCGGTGATGGCGTCGCGATTGCCGTTCGCGATCACCCACGCGCCCGGTTACATGCTGATCACCGACACCCCGGACAGCGAGTACGTCCTGGAGGTCCCCGATGCGCATTGACCTGAACTGTGACCTCGGCGAGGGCTTCGGGCAGTGGCGGCTCGCCGACGACGAGGCACTCCTCGACATCGTCACCAGCGCCAACATCGCGTGCGGGTTTCACGCGGGAGATCCGATGAACATCCGCCGGGCCTGTGAGAACGCCGCCGCACGCGGGGTCGCGATCGGTGCGCACGTGGGGTTCCGGGACCTGGCCGGGTTCGGACGACGCGAACTCGCCGTGTCGGCCGCGGATCTGCGCGACGAGACGCTCTACCAGATCGGCGCGCTCGCCGGATTCGCCCGCGCCGCCGGATCGTCGGTGACGTACGTCAAACCGCATGGCGCGCTCTACAATTCCGCGGCGCTCGATTACGACCGGGCCGACGCGGTCGCGTCGGCCATCGACGAGTTCACCGAACCGCTCGCGCTCATGGGGCAACCCGGCTCGCAGCTGCAACGTGCCGCGGAGACCCACGGCATCGAGTTCGTCGCCGAAGGGTTCGCCGACCGCCGCTACACCGCCGCGGGCACGCTGACGCCGCGTTCGGTGACCGGCGCCGTCATCGACGATCCCGACGTCGCCGCCGCGCAGGCCGTGCGGATGGCGTCCACCGGAACGGTGGAGGCGCTCGACGGGGCGCAGGTGGCGGTCGCGGTGCAGAGCATCTGCGTCCACGGCGACTCGCCCGGGTCCGTGGACACCGCGCGCCGGGTCCGTCAGGCCCTGCAGACTGCCGACGTCACGCTCGGATCCTTCACATGACCACCACCCGGATCCTCCCGGCGGGCACCCGCGCCCTGCTCGTCGAACTGGAGTCGGAACCCCAGGTCGTGTCGTTGACCGAACGTCTCCGCCGCACCCCGGTGCCCGGTGTGGAGGACGTCCTTCCCGCCGCGCGCACCGTGCTCGTCACCACCGCGCCGCGGACCGACCTCGACGAGGTGCGCCGCGCGCTGCGGACGATGACCGTCGATCTCGACGACGACGCCCCCACCGGCGTGTCCGACACCGAACCGGTCACGATCCCCGTCCGCTACGACGGCGCCGATCTCGGCGACGTCGCCGACCACCTGCGGCTGAGCCGCGAGGACGTGATCGCCGCCCACACGTCCGCCGTCTGGCGCTGTGTGTTCATCGGATTCGCACCGGGTTTCGGGTATCTGAGTTGCGGCGACGACCGGCTCACCGTGCCCCGCCGCGCCCAGTCCCGCACCGTGGTGCCCGCCGGGTCCGTGGCCCTCGCCGGCGGGTACGGCGCGGTGTATCCGCGGTCGTCGCCCGGCGGATGGCAGATCATCGGAACCACGGACTCCCCGATGTGGAACCTCGACGCGCAACCCCCGGCGCTACTGCAGCCGGGACGCCGCGTCCGATTCGTCGACGAGGAAACGCTGTGAGTGAACTCGAAGTACTCGAAACGGGACCGCTCAGCCTGATCCAGGATCTCGGCCGCCCCGGTTACCTGAGTTCGGGAGTGGGCGTGTCCGGCGCCGCCGACCGCGGGTCCGCGAAGCTGGCGAATCGTCTCGTCGGCAACGACGAGAACAGCGCCTGCATCGAGGTGCTGATGGGCGGGCTCGCCCTGCGCGCGCATGCGGTGACGACCGTCGCCGTCACCGGTGCACCCGCGACGGCGCTGCTCGACGGAATCCCGATGGGCCACGCGAGCGTCATCGTGATGCAGCCGGGGGAGACGCTGCGGTTGCAGTACGCGCCGGTCGGTCTCCGTTGCTACGTGGGGATCCGCGGCGGCGTCGCGGTGCCGGAGGTGCTCGGCTCCCGCAGCAGCGACACGCTGTCGGGGATCGGCCCGGAAGCGTTGAAACCCAACGACGTTCTCCCCGTCGGCACCGAGGCGAGAAGCTTCCCGAACGTCGACGTCGCACCCGTCCCCCCGATGGACCCGGGAATGCTGTCGGTGCGCGTCATCGGCGGCCCCCGCGACGACTGGTTCACCAACCCGGAGGCCCTGATCACGGGCGCGTGGGCTGTCTCCCCGGACACCGACCGCATCGGCGCCCGCCTCAACCGGCACGGCGACGCGCCCCCGCTGGTGCGGAAGTCCGACGCCGAGCTCCCCACCGAGGGTGTCGCACTCGGTTCCATCCAGGTTCCGCCGAGCGGGCAGCCCGTCGTATTCCTCCCGGACCACCCCATCTCCGGCGGGTACCCCGTCATCGGCGTCGTCGCCGACGAGGACATCGACCGGATCGCGCAGGCCCGCCCCGGTCAACTGATTCGCTTCATCACTGCCTGATCGGCTTCGTTTCCGATTCCACAACAGGAGATCACCCCATCGTCATGAACAGTCTCGGTACGGAACTCGACACACCCTGGTCCCACGAGCTGTGGCGCAGCACGCTGCTCACGGAGCCGCATCGCGCGGATGCCGCGGTCGCGCGTCACTACGCGTCCGCGCTGCCGATCAGCTACGCCACCGAAACCGATCCGACGCAGGCGATCCGCGACATCGGTGAGGTGGAACGACTCGACGTCGACAGCGTGGCGCTGACGTTCACCACCACCGCGGCGTCCGCCCCGTACGAGAACCTCAAGATCTACGCCGTCGGAAAACCCGCGCCGCTCAACGAGGTTCTGCCGATCCTGTCCAGCCTGGGCGTCAACGCCCTCGACGAACGGCCGGCAGCGCTGACCCGGCCGGACGGGCACCGCGCCTGGATCTACGACCTCACCGTCGATCTGGTCGCCGTCACGGACGGCCACGGCCACGGCAGCACCCGCGACAGCCGGATCGCGGACGCGTTCCGGGCGGCGTGGACGGGGGAGACCGAGGTCGACGGGTTCAACGCTCTCGTCCTGCACGCCGGGCTCGGGTGGCGTCAGGTCACCGTTCTCCGTGCGTACGCCGCGTACCTGCGCCAGGCCGGACTCCCGTACAGCCGCAGCAACGTCGAACGAGTTCTTCTGGGCAACACCGCGATCACGCAACTCCTCGTCGAGTTGCACGCACTCCGACTCGACCCGGACGTGGCCCGCGATGCCGCCGCGGAGGACGCCCTGGAGGTCCGCATCGGGGACGCGATCGACGCGGTCGCCGGGATCGACGCCGACCGGATCCTGCGGGCGCTGCTCTCCCTGATCCGTGCAACCACCCGCACCACCTATTACGCCGGTGACCGCCGGCCCGAGCGCGCTCTCGCGTTCAAGTTCGATTCCTCGTCGATCGACGAATTGCCGCTGCCGAGGCCGAAATACGAGGCCTACGTGTACTCGCCCCGCGTGGAGGGTGTACACCTGCGATTCGACGACGTCGCCCGCGGTGGCATCCGGTGGTCCGATCGCCGCGACGACTTCCGCACCGAGATACTCGGACTCGTCAAGGCGCAGGCCGTCAAGAACGCCGTCATCGTGCCGGCGGGAGCGAAGGGCGGATTCGTCGTCAAGAACCCGCCCGCGCCGACCGGTGACGCCGCCGCCGACCGGGAGGCGTTGCTCGCGGCGGGCATCTCCTGCTACCGCGAGTTCATCTCGAGCCTCCTCGACATGACGGACAACCTCGACATCACCACCCGTCAGGTGCAGGCGCCGGAGGGCATCGTCCGGCGCGACGGCGACGACACGTACCTCGTGGTCGCCGCCGACAAGGGGACGGCCGCGTTCTCGGACGTCGCCAACTCGATCGCACTCGACCGGAACTATTGGCTCGGTGACGGATTCGCGTCGGGCGGGTCCGTCGGCTACGACCACAAGGCGATGGGCATCACCGCGCGCGGCGCGTGGGAGAGCGTGCTGCAGCACTTCCGGGAGATGGGCGTCGACACCCGCACCGACGACTTCACCGTCGTCGGCATCGGCGACATGAGCGGCGACGTCTTCGGAAACGGGATGCTGCTCAGCCCGCACATCCGGCTGATCGCGGCGTTCGACCATCGCCACGTCTTCATCGACCCCGATCCCGACCCGCAGAGGTCGTGGGACGAGCGCGCACGGCTCTTCGCGCTCGGCCGGTCCAGCTGGAAGGACTACGACGGCGCGGTCCTGAGCGAGGGCGCCATGATCGTCGACCGGTCGGCGAAGTCGGTGCGCCTCACCCCCCAGGCCCGGCGCGCGCTGGGCATCGAAACCGATCGGGCGCTCACCACCGTCGAACTCGTCCGCGCCGTCCTCGGTGCGCCCGCGGACCTGCTGTGGAACGGCGGGGTCGGCACCTACGTCAAGGCGACGACGGAAAGCCACGCGGACGTCGGCGACAAGTCGAACGACGCAGTCCGGCTCGACGCGCCCGCGCTTCGCGTCCGGGTGGTCGGCGAGGGCGGCAACCTCGGACTGACCCAGCTCGGCCGGATCGAGTACGCGCGCAACGGCGGTCGCGTCAACACCGACGCGCTCGACAACTCGGCCGGCGTCGACTGCTCCGACCACGAGGTCAACATCAAGATCGCTCTCGCCGGTGCCACCGCGGACAACACCCTCGCCGCGCAGGACCGTCGAGAACTGCTGTCCGACATGACCGACGACGTCAGCAGGCTCGTCCTCGCCGACAACCGCAGCCAGAACGAGATGATGAGCCTCAACCGGGCGCAGGCGGGCACGCTCGTCAGCTTCCACTCCCGCATGGTCGACGACCTGGAACGGCGCGGACACGTGGACCGTGCCATCGACGTGCTCCCGACGTCCGCGCAATTCGGTGCGCTCGAACGCGAGCAGAAGGGACTGACGAGTCCCGAACTGGCGCAGCTCACCGCGCAGGTCAAGCGGTTCATCAAGAGCGAGGTGTCGGGCACGACACTGCCCGACAACCGGGTCTACGCCGGCCGGCTCCACAGCTACTTCCCGCCGCGGCTCGGCCGCGAGTACGCGCACACGGTCGCCGTGCACCCGCTGCGCCGGGAGATCGTCACCACGTCGGTGGTCAACGACATGGTCGACCGTGCCGGGATGACGTTTGCCTTCCGCCTGCGCGAAGAGACGGGCGCCGACTCCGCGGAGGCGGTGAACGCCTTCACGGCAGTCACCGAGATCTTCGACCTCGGAGCGACTTTCGACAGGATCCGGGCGGCCGCAGACACGACGCCGGCCACCGGGACGAACGCGCTGACGGTGCAGACCCAGCGGCTGATCGACCGGGCGTCGCGGTGGCTGACCACGCACCGCCCGCAACCGCTGCCGCTCGAGGCCACGATCGCCCGTTACCGGCCGGTGGTCCGCGAACTCGGTCCGCGCGTGCGGGAATGGCTGCAGGGCGACGAGATCACCGCGGTCGAGGGTCGCACCGAGGCCCTGACGTCGCGGGGTGCGGAACCCGGAATCGCCGCCGACGTCGCGGATCTCCTGCACACGTACTGCCTCCTCGACATCGTGGACATCGCGGAGATCTCCCAGCACCGCGCGGAGGACGTCGCCGAACTGTATTTCGCGCTGTCGGCGCACCTGCACATCAACACCGCACTCACGGCGGTCACGGCCCTGCCCCGGCTGGACCGGTGGCACGCCCTCGCGCGACTGGCCCTGCGCGACGACCTCTACAGCTCGCTGCGCGCGATCACCCTCGACGCGCTGTCCGTCAGCGAGCCCGGTGACGACGCGTCCGACAAGGTCGACCAGTGGGAGCAGCACAACGCTGCCCGTCTCGCCCGCGCGCGGGCCCTGCTCACCGAAATCGAATCGGAGGTCGCCACCGAACCCACGCTGGCGCTGATCTCCGTCGCGGCCAGGCGGATCCGGGCGATGACCCGGTAGGCGGCTCCGCCGCCCGTGCGCCTTTCTGGTTGTTCCAGCTACCAAAAAGGCGCACGAGCCGCGCAGCGGCCTACAGCACCTGCGACAGGAACTGCTGCAGCCGTTCGGTTTCGGGCTTGTCGAACAGCTGGTCGGGTTTGCCGGTCTCGACGACGGCACCGTGGTCCATGAACAGCACGGTGTCGGACACTTCGCGGGCGAAGCCCATCTCGTGCGTGACGACGACCATCGTCATGCCGCCCTTGGCGAGGTCGGCCATCAGGGCGAGGACGCCCTTCACCAGTTCGGGGTCGAGTGCGGACGTGGCCTCGTCGAAGAACATCACCTCGGGCTTCATCGCCAGCGCGCGGGCGATCGCGACCCGCTGCTGCTGCCCGCCCGAGAGGTTGCCGGGGCGTGAATCGGCCTTGTTGGCGAGGCCGACGAGTTCGAGTTGCTCGAGCGCCACCGACCGCGCCTCGTCCTTGGACATTCCCTTGAGCTTGCGGGGCCCGAGGGCGATGTTGTCGACGACGGTCTTGTGCGGGAACAGGTTGAAGTGCTGGAACACCATCCCGATCCGCTGCCGAAGCTTGTCGGGGTTGTCCTTCAGCACGGACTTGCCGTCGAGGAGGACGTCGCCCTGGTCGGGTTCGTGCAACCGGTTGAGGACGCGCAGCAGGGTGGACTTGCCGGAACCGGACGGTCCGATGACGGTGACGGTGTTCCCGGCGTCGACGTGGAGGTCGACGCCGCGCAGCACCTGGTTGGTGCCGAACGCGAGGTGCAGGTTGGTTCCAGTGAGAGAGACGGCCATCGCCCTATCCCCTTTCCACGACGATGGACTGTTCCACCGGATCGAGCGTGCCGGACGTGTCGGCGCGGCCGGTGCGCAGACGGTTGTCGATGTAGTTGACGAGGTGCGTCAGCGGGATGGTCAGCGCCAGGTAGAACAGGCCGGCGGCGACGAGCGGTGACAGGTTTCCGGTCTGCGCGTTGAGGTCGCGGCCGACGGCGAACAGTTCACGCTGACTGACGAGGAGACCGAGGAAGTAGATCAGCGACGAGTCCTTGATCAGGGAGATGAACTGGTTCATCAGCGCGGGCAGAACCCGTCGCACACCCTGCGGAACGACCACCAGCGACATCGACTTCCGGTAGCTGAAGCCGAGCGCCCGGGACGCCTCGAGCTGTCCGGGTTCGACGCTCTGGATGCCGGACCGGAAGATCTCACCGATGTACGCGGACGCCAGCAGCGACAGCGCGGCCGCGCCGAGCCAGTACGGGTTGTTGCCGGTGAGGCCCTTGACGATGGGTCCGGCGCCGAGTCCGACGATGAGGATGATGACCACGGCAGGCAGGCCGCGGAACACGTCCGTGTAGACGCGGGCCGGCCAGCGCAGCCAGCGGGTGCGGGAGATGCCCGCCATCGCGAGGAGCATGCCGAGGACGGTGCCGACGATGCCCGACGCCAACGCGAGGATGAGCGTGTTCGGCAGACCGGTCTTCAGCAGGTCGGGGAACGCGCGCGTGTAGAGGTCCCAGTCGAAGAACGTGTCCTTCAGTTGCTGGAGTGTCGACTTGGGTTCGGCGACGGGGGCTTCGGTCGTGTTGCCCGCGTTCTGGGCGGCGAGCGCGGCGAAGTCGGGAAGGTCGGGCATCGGCGCAGCCTTGCTGCCCGGCTTCCAGCCCTGCGGAAGTTCGCGGGGCACCCAGTCGGAGTACAGCTCGGCCCAGGTGCCGTCCTCGATGGTGGCGTCGAGACCGGAGTTCAGCGCATCGATCAGCGGCTGGTTCTCCTTCGCGACGGCCCAGCCGACGAAGTTGTTGACGCTGAACGTGTTCTGCACGATCGACGTGGGGTCGCCGGGTGCGATGGCCCCCTCGGCCTGCTGCGACGGCGCCACCCACGCGTCGATCTGCCCGGACTTGAGGTTCGCGTACGCGGTGGCGTAGTCGGGGAACTTCACCGGATCGAGTTTCAGGGTGTTCACCACGTAGTCGTCCTGCACGGTGCCCTGGACGACACCGATGCGGGTGGACGCGTTCAGGTCGTCGAAGCCCTGGATCGGTCCGCCGTTGGGGACGACGAGTGAGAAGTAGCCGAAGTCGTAGCCGTTGGTGAAGCCGACGGTGTTGCGGCGCTCGTCCGTCGTGGTGATGGACGACGATCCGACGTCGAACCGGCGCCCGGCCACCTGGGCGAGCAGTCCGGCGAACTCGGTGCCGACGAAGTCGACTCGGAGACCGAGTTTGGCCGCGACGGCCTTCAGGAGTTCGTTGTCGTATCCGGTGAACTGGTTGTCCGAGTTGACGCAGATGCTGGGCGGGGCGTCGGACAGGGTGCCGACGGTCAGCACTCCCGGGGTGATCAGGTTCAGCTTGGACGTGTCGATCTGGTCGAGGGGAGTGACGCCGGGGGTGGTGTATTTGTCCTCGGCGCCGGCCGCGGCGGCCGCGTCGAGGTTGGTGGGCGCCGCGGTGGCGGCCCCGACTCCCGGCGGCGAACAGAGATCCTGCGGCGCCGATCCCGACGAACTGCCGTCACTGGAACAGGACGACAGGGTCAGCGCCAGCAGGGCGGTGAGCAGTAGCGCCACCACCACACGGATCTTCGGCCCGACGGAAGAAAACATGATGAGCAGCGTAACCCTGGCATCCGGGTTTTCCGGGGTCGGTGGACGTCCGGGGCGACGCCCGTCACTCTCCTTGTTTGTCATACAAACAAAGAAGAGTTATTGTTTGTCGTACAAACAATGAGGGGCGGCAGTCATGGTGCAGACGGGCAGAGCGGCGCGCGCAACCCGGGAGTCCGGTCGGCAGACCCGCGACGCCCTGTTCACGGCCGCCACTGGACTCTTCCTCGAACACGGCGACGGCGTCCCGATCGCGCAGATCTGCGCGGCCGCGGGAGCCCACCCCAACCAGGTGACCTATTACTACGGTTCCAAGGAGCGACTCTTCGTCGAGGTCGCCTGCGCCGCCGTGCTGCGGGCCGGCAAGCGGGCCGAGGACGACGCGGCCACCGCGGAGACCGTCGGCGACTACACGGAGAAACTCGTCGGCTCCCTCCTCGGACCCGGCGCGCCCAGCGTCGAACTGTTCGTCGAGGCGATGCTCATGACCGGCCGCCGCGGCGAACTGCGCGACCTCATCACCGACACCCTCCGCACGCTGCACTCGTCGGGCGAGGACGCGCTCATCCGCACACTGATGCGCACCGGATGGCAACTGCGCGCGGGCATCGACGTGGAGGCGAAGGCCTTCTGGTCGGCGATCTTCGGCCTGGTCATCCAGAAGACCGCCACCGGCGAGAGCTTCGGCTACTCGCTCGAGGAGGCCGTCGCCGTCATCTTCGCGAACCTGCAGATCCCCGAGACCGTCCTCAACACCTCCATCGACTGACCACGTGAGCGGCGCGTTGTGCTCCAGCACGCTTTGCCACTCACCTGGGGAAGGGCACCACCATGACTTCCGTCTCCGACAACCGCATCACCCATCCCGCACCCCACCGGACGCACACCGTGCTCAACCAGTCGGTGCCCCGCACCGACGTCAACGAGTTCACCCTCGACACGGTCCTGTCCGAGGGTGTGCGCCGCCACGACGCCGACTGGGCCGCCGCGGAGCTCGCCGACATCGGCGAACTGGTCGGCAGCGCCACCTTCCAGCACGACGCCGAACTCGCCAACACGATCATCCCGGAACTGAAGACGTTCGACCGCTGGGGCAACCGGATCGACGAGGTCGAGTACCACCCGGCCTATCACCGGATCATCTCCGCGGCGATCGCGCACGGGGCGCACACGTCGGCGTGGGCCGACCCGAAACCGGGCGCGAACGTCGCGCGCGCAGCCGCTTTCATGATGTTCGCGCAGATCGAACCCGGGCACTCCTGCCCGATCTCGATGACCAACGCCGTCATCCCCTCCCTCGACCTGCAACCCGACGTCGCCGCGATCTGGAAGCCGCGGGCCCTGTCCCGCAGCTACACCCCCGAACTCGACGCCCCGGGCAAGGCGTCCGCGATCTTCGGCATGTCGATGACGGAAAAGCAGGGCGGCTCGGACGTCCGGGCCAACACCACCGTCGCGACACCCGCCGGGCGCGGCGGTCCCGGCGCCGACTACCTGCTCACCGGTCACAAATGGTTCTGCTCGGCCCCGATGTCCGACGCATTCCTCGTGCTCGCGCAGGCGGAAGGCCAAGGCGGCGAGGCTCTCTCGTGCTTCCTGCTGCCGCGGATCCTGCCCGACGGCACCCGCAACGTCTTCCGCATTCAGCGACTGAAGAACAAGCTGGGCAACAAGTCGAACGCGTCGTCGGAGATCGAGCTCGACGGCACCGTCGGCGTGATGGTCGGCGAACCCGGTCGTGGGGTGCGCACCATCATCGAGATGGTCGCGCGCACCCGCCTCGACTGCGTGCTCGGCAGCGCCGCGGGCATGCGGCAGTCGGTGGCCGAGGCCGTGTGGCACGCGCGGCACCGGTCGGCGTTCGGTGCCGTGCTGGCGGATCAGCCGGCCATGACATCGGTGCTCGCCGACCTCGCGCTCGAGTCCGAGGCGGCGACCGTCACCGCCCTCCGCCTCGCCCGCGCGCACGACGAAGACGCGAGCGAGCAGGAACGCAGCTTCCGTCGCCTCGCGACCGCGGTCGCGAAGTACTGGATCTGCAAGCGCGGACCGCACCACGCCTACGAGGCGCTGGAATGCCTGGGCGGCAACGGCTACACCGAGGACTTCCCGCTCGCCCGCCGCTACCGCGAGCAGCCCGTCATGGCCGTGTGGGAGGGGTCGGGCAACGTCATCGCCCTCGACGTGCTGCGCGCAATGACCCGCGAACCCGACAGCGTCGCCGCCTTCGACGCCGAGGTGAACCTGGCCCGCGGTAGCAGCACCCTGCTGGACGCGCACCTCGACCGGGTCCGTCGCCAGCTCGGCGACCTCGCCGGCCTCGACCCCGCCGCCGCCCAACTGCGCGCCCGGACCGTCGTCGAGTCAATGGCCCTCGCCCTGCAGGCGTCGCTGCTCACCCGGTTCTCGCCCGCCGCCGTCGCCGACGCCTTCGTCGACGCCCGCCTCGGCCCCGACCGCACCCACGAATACGGCACCCTCGCCCCCACCGCCGACCTGCAGGCGATCCTCAGCCGGGCGTAGGCGGCTCCGCCGCCCGTGCGCCTTTTTGGTAGCTGGAACCAGAAAGGCGCACGGGCGCGGAGCGCCTTGTCCCCGGCGGACAAATCCCTCTGCGAACTCGAGCCCCACGGAATATTTCGCACCCCACATCCCCTGCATAGTGTCGTGGATCACACCACCACTGAAGGGGATCGAAACAGTGTCGGATATCGGCTATTTCGCTTGGGACCTCGCGACTGCACACGGTGACGCATCGTGCGTGCGCGACGACCACCTCCACCTCACCTACCGGCAGTTCGCCGACCGGGTGGACGCGTTCGCGGCGCAACTGTCCGCTCGCCGCGTCCGCTCTGGAGATGTCGTCGCGGTGATGCTGCCCAACCGGGTGGAACTCCTCGTCGCCCTGATGGCTGCGTGGCGGATCGGCGCGACAGCGACTCCGGTCAATCCCACGTTCACCGCCGTGGAGGCGGAGTACCAGTTCGACGACGCCGGCGCCGCGCTCGTCGTCAACGAGGGTCCCGACTTCCCGTCCGGCGGCCGCCCGACGATCGCAGTCGCGGACATGGCCACCACCCCGCGGCCGGGCTGGGTTCCCGACATCGGCACGTCCGGCGACGGCGTCGCCCTGCTGATCTACACGTCGGGGTCGACCGGACGCCCCAAGGGCGTCATGCTCACCCACGACAATCTCCAGTTCATGAGTTCGTCTATGGTGCAGCACTTCTCGCTCACCGCCGACGATCACTGCCTGCTCATTCTGCCGCTCTTCCACGTGAACGCGATCTGCGTCAGCTTCCTCGCCCCGATGCTGGCCGGGGGACAGTTGAGCGTCACCGGACGCTTCTCGCCGGCCCGGTTCTTCGACGACGTCGCCCGGCTGCGGCCCACGTACTTCTCCGCCGTCCCGACCATCTACGCGCTGCTGACCTCCCAGGAGATCGTCGGCGACACCTCCTCGCTGCGGTTCGCGGTCTGCGGCGCGGCACCGATCTCCAGGGAACTCCTCGACCGCGCCGAGCAGCGGTTCGGGCTCGTCATCGTCGAGGGGTACGGGCTCACCGAGGGCACGTGCGCGTCGGCGTGCAACCCGCCCGGCGGGGTCCGCAAACTCGGCACCGTCGGACCGGCCCTGCCCGGACAGCGGATCGCGATCGCCGGACCCGACGGCGAGCATCTGCCCGTCGGCGCCACCGGCGAGGTGCTCGTCGCGGGCCCGAACGTCATGCGCGGCTACCGCGGACGCCCCGAGGAGACCGGACGCACGGTCGTCGACGGCTGGCTGCACACCGGCGACGTCGGCCGCCTCGACGAGGACGGCTATCTCACCCTCGTCGACCGGATCAAGGACATGATCATCCGCGGCGGCGAGAACATCTACCCCAAGGAGATCGAGAACGCCCTCGCCACGCACGACGGCGTGCTCGAGGCGGCCGTGATCGGTGCACCGCACGAGGTGTACGGCGAGGTGCCGGTCGCCTACGTCGTCACCTACCCCGACAGCGCCGTCACCGACGGACACCTCGTTGAGCACCTCCGCGGCCGGCTCACGAAAGTGAAACTGCCCGTGGCCATTCACGTCGTCGACGCGTTGCCGCGCAACCCCGTCGGCAAGATCGACAAGCCCGGACTGCGCGACCGCCACCGGACCACCACCGTCAGCTGACCCCGCACGACCCCAGACCTCGGGACCCACCCGAGGCGATGCCCCCTACCCCCAGGAGCCTCCCATGGGATTCAAGACCGGGAACTTTCCCGACGTCGACCCCGCCACCTTCCTCGACCGCCCGTTCTTCGACCGCATCCGCGCCATGTCGACGCACTGGGTCGACTACGGCTTCGGGACCCCGAAGATGGTGCACACCATCTACATCCTGAAGCTGCTCGTCCTCTATCTCGGTGCGGGTCTGTCGATCGCGACGTTCACCTCCGGCTACAACGTCCTCGACGTCGGTGCCTGGTGGAACGCCCCGATCGTCTACCAGAAGATGATCCTGTGGACGCTGCTGATCGAGGCACTCGGCCTGGGTGGGTCCTGGGGCCCGCTCGCCGGACACTTCAAGCCGATGATGGGCGGCGCTCTGTTCTGGTTGCGGCCCGGCACCATCCGGCTTCCACCGTGGCCGGGGAAGGTGCCACTGACGTCCGGCGACACCCGCACCGTCTTCGACGTGTTCGTCTACCTCGCAATCCTCGTCAACACCGCTCTGGCGCTGGGGTTTGCCGGCGTGCCCACTCCATCGATCGACGCGGTGCTGCCCGGCAATCACGGTCTGGTGAACCCAGCCCTCCTGTTGCCGCTGATCGCGCTGCTGGTCGTGATCGGGTTGCGCGACAAGGTCATCTTCATCGCCGCCCGCGGTGAGCAGTACTTCCCCGCCATCGTCTTCTTCGGTGTCCTGCCGTTCGTGGACATGATCGTCGCGCTGAAACTGCTCATCGTGTCGGTGTGGGTCGGTGCCGGCATCTCCAAACTGGGACACCACTTCTCGATGGTCGTGCCCCCGATGCTGTCCAACACCCCCTGGTTGCCGGTCAAGTCGATCAAGCGCGCCCACTACCGCAACTTCCCGAACGACCTGCGGCCCTCGGTCGTCGCGGGCGGCGTAGCCCACGTGCTCGGCACGGTCGTCGAGGTGGTGACGCCGCTGGTGCTGCTGTTCTCCACGAATGGCACCGTCACCCTGCTCGCGGTCGTGTTGATGGTCGCGTTCCACCTGTTCATCCTGTCGACATTCCCGCTCGCGGTGCCGCTGGAATGGAACCTGCTGTTCGCGTACGCGGCGATCTTCCTGTTCCTCGGCTTCCCGAATGCCTCCGGCTTCGGACTGTCGGACTTCTCCTCGCCGCTGCTGCTCGCCGTGATCATCGCGGCCCTGGTGTTCTTCCCGATCCTGGGCAACCTGCGACCCGACCTCGTCTCGTTCCTTCCCTCGATGCGCCAGTACGCGGGCAACTGGGCGTCGGCGACCTGGGCGTTCGCGCCGGGTGCCGAGGACAAGCTCGACCAGTTCGTCAAGCGACCGAGCCGGAACACCCGGACCCAGTTGCTGGCGACCTATCCGCCCGAGGTGGCCGACGTCGTGATGCACCAGCTGCTCGGCTGGCGGTCGATGCACAGCCAGGGCCGCGCGCTGCTCTCGCTGATGAGCCGGCATCTCGGCGACGACATCGACACCTACACCCTGCGTGAGGCCGAATTCAGCTGTAACTCGCTGGTGGCGTTCAACTTCGGTGACGGCCACCTGCACAACGAGCACCTGATCGCCGCGCTCCAGCGTCGCTGCAACTTCGCTCCCGGCGAGTTCGTGGTCGCCTGGATCGAGTCGCAACCCATCCACAAGGGCGTCCAGGAGTACAAGGTGATCGACGCCGCCCTCGGCGTGATCGAACGCGGCACCTACAAGGTCACCGACGCCATCGCCGAGCAGCCCTGGTTGCCGAACGGTCCCATTCCGTTCGACGTCCGGTGGAGACTGGAGGGTGAGACCGAGGAGAGCGTGATGACGGACGACAGTGTGGCGGTGCGGCCGTGACGACCGCAGTCGTGGTCGGCAGCGGGCCCAACGGGCTCGCTGCCGCGGTCCACCTCGCCCGTCACGGGGTCGAGGTGCAGGTCCTGGAGGCGGCCGACACCATCGGCGGTGGCACTCGCTCCGGAGAACTCACCGTCCCCGGACTCCTGCACGACGAGTGTTCGGCCTTCCACCCGATGGGTGCCGGGTCGCCGTATCTGCAGACCCTCGAGCTCGACCGCTACGGCCTCACCTGGAAGTGGCCCGACATCGACTGCGCCCACCCCCTCGACTGCGGCGACGCCGGCCTGCTGCATCGGTCGATCGCGGAGACCGCCGCCGGCCTCGGTGCCGACGGGCCGCGCTGGCAGCGGATGTTCGGCGGTCTCGCCGACGGGTTCGACGACCTCGCCGCAGACCTGATGCGCCCGATCGCGAACATTCCCCGGCACCCGATCAAGCTCGCGAGTTTCGGTCCGCGCGCCCTGCTGCCCGCGACCGCGACGGCGCGCTGGTGGCGCACCGAGAGGGGCCGGGCCCTGTTCGGCGGGGTCGCCGCCCACGCCTACTACCGGCTCGATCGGCCCGCCACCTCCGCGGTCGGGTTGATGATCGTCGCGGCCGGCCACCGCTACGGCTGGCCGGTCGCCGAGGGCGGATCGCAGTCGATCACCACCGCGCTCGCCGCGATGCTCACCGACCGGGGCGGCAAGATCACCACCGGAACCCGGGTCCGCGGCAGCCGCGACCTCCCGCCCACGGACGTCGTCCTGCTCGACGTGGCGCCGTCCGCCGCCGTCGACATCCTCGGCGACCGGCTGCCGTCGCGGGTCGCCAAGGCCTACCGCCGGTACCGGCACGGGCCGGCCGCGTTCAAGATCGACTTCGCCGTCGACGGCGGCGTGCCGTGGACGAACCCCGACTGCGGCCGTGCCGGAACCGTCCATCTCGGAGGCACCTTCGCGGAGATCGCCGACGCCGAACGCGACGTCGCGACGGGCCGGATGCCGTCGCGTCCGTTCGTCCTCGTGGGGCAGCAGTACCTCGCCGACCCCGGACGGTCCAAGGGTGACCTGCACCCGCTGTACGCGTACGCGCATGTTCCGCACGGCTATTCGGGCGACGCCACCGAGGCGGTGGTCGCGCAGATCGAACGGTTCGCCCCCGGCTTCCGCGAGCGCGTCGTGGCGACGGTGAGCAGCGGTCCGGTCCGGCTGGCGGCGTCGAACGCGAACTACGTCGGCGGCGACATCATCGGCGGCGCCAACACCGAAACCCAGGTGGTACTGCGACCGCGAATCGCCCTCGACCCCTACAGCACCGGCGTCCCCGGCACCTACCTGTGCTCCGCGTCGACGCCGCCGGGGGCGGGAGCGCACGGCATGAGCGGGTACAACGCCGCCCAGTCCGCGTTGCGCTACCTGCGGCGAAGCGGAGGCGACGTGCTGTGAAAGCCGGCCCGCGTGACCGGGGCTTCGTCTAGTTGGGCGCCAGGACCGCGGGCCCCAGCCACTGGCACGCGAGGAGCGCGAGTTCGACGGCGAGCCGGTCACGGGTGAAGTCCTCGCCGCGTTCCTCGGCTGCGCGCTTCACCCGGTACTTCACGGAGTTGTAGTGCAGGCCCAGCTCTTTCGCTGCGGTGACGTTGCTGAGATTGTTCGCGAGATAGACCTGCACGGTCTCACGCAGGCGGGCGGCGTTGTCGTTGTCGGCGGCCAGGCCACCCAGGACGGTACGTACCCAGGCGCGGGTCGCGGTCAGGTCGTCGATCAGCAGGGAGACCGTGGACACCCCCGGCTCGTCGTAGGACGTGACGACGGGGGCGTTCCGGCCTGCGGCGAGGGCGAGCGCACGGGCGCGGTGCGCGCCGCCGTGAGAGCGGCGAAAACCGTTCGGACCGTGCGCCACTTCGCCCACGGCCATGGCGAGCCCGGGATACCGCCCGGTGAGGAATTCGCCCACCTCGCGGTACCCGCGCGGGGCACGTGTTCGCGCGCCGAGAGGGATCCACACCCATCCGGTGACGCGGTCCGCCGCCACGAACAACGGATCCGTCACGCCCCCGACGAAGCCGGCGACGTCGTGTGCCGCGGCCTCGATCCGGGCCAGCATGTCACCCGAATCGGTGTCCGGCACCCAGATGATCGCGGCGAGGTGGCGTTGGAGCAGAACGTAGTTGAGGACGGCGCCGACGTCCGGATCATCGTTGCCCGCCAGGATCTCCTGCACGCGAACCGCCCGGACACTGCTCTGGTGAGCCAGCCAGCGCTCTCGTTCCCGCTCGTAGACCTCGACGACCTGCTGGGAGACCCGGTCGATGTACACCGACATGACGGTGATGATGCGTTGGAGCACCGGCACACCCAGCTCGGCCGAGACTGCCGCACCGCCCAGTTCGTCGAAAACCAGTCCGAGCAGGTTCGTCTGCCCCAGCCGATAGGCGCGTACCAACGCGTTGACGGGAACCCCGTGCTGGGCAAGTCTTCTCGCATACTCCATGGCGGCAGCCGGCGCATCGAGGACCTCCGGGTCGATATCGTGCTGGAGCGTGTGGAAGATGGTGTCGAGGTTGCCCTCCACGCTGGCTCGCAGGAGGTCGAACAATTGCCGGTCGGCGCGCAGGTCCGGGATCTCGGCATAGAGCACCTCGGTGATGTCGCTGGTCAGCGGGACCAGGCGCTGGTTGAGTGAAGCTGCGATGCGTCCGACCAGAAGCGCGACGTTCTCGTCGTGTAAAGCCATGGTGAGGACAATAGAGCCTGGCGGCACTGCGGGCACCACTTCACCGGAAATCTCTTCTACCAGGGAATTGTCGTGCAGAAGCTCGGCGGGTTGAGGATGTCTTTGTCCGGACAGGACAAGCCGCGGCTGATCCTTGGTGCTTCCGGGGCGTGGCCAAGGCGCGACGGCCCTTCTACCGTGAGGACCGGCATTACGTGCGGGCTTCCTCTGCTCCGGAGAAACGAAGGAATGCGATGAAAGACAACAGCTTCCATGGGCGAACCGTGGTGATGTCCGGGGGCAGTCGCGGCATCGGCCTCGCGATCGCGCGCGCTCTCGCCAGTCGTGGCGCGAACGTCGTCCTGCTCGCGAAGACCGACACCCCCGACCCACGGTTGCCCGGAACCATCCACACCGCCGTCGGGGAACTGAACGAACTGGGTGGACGCGCGGTGGCCGTGGTCGGCGACGTCCGCAACGACAGCGACATCGCCCGGGCCGTCGATGCCGCCCGTGACAACTTCGGCGGCATCGACATCGTGGTCAACAACGCGAGTGTGCTCGACATCTCGAAGACCGAAGACCTCGCCCTCCGGCGGTTCGATCTGATGCAGCAGGTGAATGTGCGCGGCACGTTCGCGCTGACCCGCGCCTGCCTGCCCTACCTGCAGAAGTCGCCGAGTCCCCACGTGCTGACGCTCTCGCCCCCGTTGAACCTGTCGTCGCAGTGGCTGGGCGCCCACCCCGGATATATGCTCGCCAAGTACGGGATGACGCTGGCGACGCTGGGGATCGCCGCCGAGTACGCGCACACGCCGCTGTCCAGCAACTGCCTGTGGCCCCAGACGACGATCGCGACCGCGGCCGTGGGCAACCTGCTCGGCGGCGACACGAGCCTGCGGCACGCGCGGTCGCCGGAGATTATGGCGGACGCGGCGATCGAACTCCTGGGCCGTCCCGCCGGCACCGACAACGGCCGCACCCTTCTCGACGTCGAGGTTCTCGCCGAAGCCGGCGTCACCGACTTCACGACCTACGGTGGTGCCGATCCCCTGACGATCGACATCTTCGTCGACCCCGTTGTCTCTGCATGACAAACGGACCTGTGTAAGCGCAACCAGGGACGTCTCCGGGGGTTGACACCGTGCCGTCCCCACAGACAATATATGCAAACGCTTAGAAAATAAGCATATGCTTAGAACTGAGGGGCTGCAGGTCCGCACCGACTGCCGTCCACCACGTCAATCGGTAGGAGTTACCCATGCCCGAGGCCGTCATCGTTTCCATTGCCCGTTCGCCGATCGGTCGTGCCATGAAGGGGTCGCTGGTGGGCATGCGCCCGGACGACCTGGCCGCGCAGATGGTCCAGGCGGCCCTCGACAAGGTGCCCGCACTGGACCCGACCGACATCAACGACCTGATCCTGGGCTGCGGTCTGCCCGGCGGCGAGCAGGGCTTCAACATGGGCCGCAACGTCGCCGTCCAGCTGGGCTACGACTTCATTCCCGGCACCACCATCACCCGGTACTGTTCGTCGTCGCTGCAGACCACCCGGATGGCGCTGCACGCCATCAAGGCCGGCGAGGGCGACGTGTTCATCTCCGCCGGCGTCGAGACGGTGTCCCGGTTCGTCAAGGGCAACTCCGATTCGCTGCCCGACACCCAGAACCCGCTGTACGCGGACGCGCAGACCCGCACCGAGAAGCTCGCCCAGGGCGGCCAGCGGTGGGTCGACCCCCGGCAGGAGGGCCTGGTCCCGGACACCTACATCGCGATGGGCCAGACCGCGGAGAACGTCGCGCAGGTCACCGGCATCACCCGCGAGGAGCAGGACCGGTGGGCGGTGCGCTCGCAGAACCGCGCGGAGGAGGCCATCAACAACGGTTTCTTCGCCCGGGAGATCACCCCGGTCACCCTGCTCGACGGCACCGTGGTCAGCGCCGACGACGGCCCCCGCGCCGGCACCACCTACGAGGCCGTCAGCAAGCTGAAGCCGGTGTTCCGGCCGGACGGCACCGTCACCGCCGGCAACGCGTGCCCGCTCAACGACGGCGCCGCCGCGCTGGTGATCATGTCCGACACCAAGGCCAAGGAACTCGGTCTGACCCCGCTGGCGCGGATCGTGTCCACCGGAGTGTCCGGGCTCTCCCCGGAGATCATGGGACTCGGGCCGATCGAGGCGTCCAAGCGGGCCCTCGCGATCGCGGGGCTGGGGATCTCCGACATCGACCTCGTCGAGATCAACGAGGCGTTCGCCGTCCAGGTGATCGGGTCGGCGCGGGAGCTGAACATCGACGAGGACAAGCTGAACGTCTCCGGTGGTGCGATCGCCCTCGGACACCCGTTCGGCATGACCGGCGCCCGCATCACCGCCACCCTGCTGAACAACCTGACCACCCATGACAAGCAGTTCGGCCTCGAAACCATGTGCGTCGGAGGCGGTCAGGGCATGGCGATGGTCCTCGAGCGGCTGTAGGCGGCTCCGCCGCCCGTGCGCCTTTTTGGTAGCTCCAACAACCAGAAAGGCGCACGGGCGCGAAGCGCCTACGCCAGGCCCGACAGCGGCGGCGGGGTGTTCTCGTCGCGCCAGGCGATGGCCTCCTTCAGCGTGCCGAGGTCGTAGTCCGGACCGCCGACACCCACGGTGAAGAGGGTGACGCCGGCGTCGACGTGGGCTGCCGCGTCGTCGACACCCGGCCACGACGTGGAGTGCTGGATGTTGTCGGGGCTGCGTCCGGCACTGCGGGCGTGTTCGGCGAGGATCCCCGACTTACGTCGGTAGGTGTCCATGTCGCTGAAGCTGTGCCAGATGTCGCCGTATTTGCCGACCAGCGGCAACGTTTTCTTCTCGCCGCCACCGCCGATGAGGATCGGAATGTGCCGGGTGGGTGCGGGTTCCAGCTTCGCGAACCGCGCGGTGATCCGCGGCAGGTACTCGCCGAGCAGGTTCAGCCGCGACCCGGCGGTGCCGAATTCGTAGCCGTACTCGTCGTAGTCGCGCTCGAACCAGCCGCCGCCGATGCCCAGGATGAGTCGTCCGCCGCTGATGTGGTCGACGGTGCGGGCCATGTCCGCCAGGAGGTCGGGATTCCGGTAGCCGGCGCACGTGACGAGTGCGCCGATCTCCACCCGCTCCGTCTGCTCGGCGAACGCGCCGAGCATCGTCCAGCATTCGAAGTGGGCGCCGGCCGGGTCGCCGTACAGCGGATAGAAGTGATCCCAGTTGAAGACGATGTCGACGCCGGCGTCCTCGGCCCGCAGTACCGCGTCGCGGATCAGCCCGTACTCGGGCGCATGTTGCGGCTGAAGTTGGACACCGATGCGAACTGGACGAGTCATTCGTGGCTCCTCGGAGTAGACGTTGGGCCTTCTGGATCCATACTGCTCGCGCGACGGGCGGGGGCACAACGAACCCGCCGGTCGGACGACCCGAGCGGGCGAATGTACCGTTCGACGCCTCGGAAGCGCCGAGCGGTACGTTCACCCGACTACCGCCGCCCGCACACCGCGGACGTGGAACACTGAGTCTGTGAAGGTCACCCAGCGGCCTGACCCGCCCACCGGACTCCGGCGGGCGTTCCTCCGGGCACCGATCTATCTCTACCGCTGCCACCTCGGGTTCCTGCTCGGCGGCAGGTTCCTGCTCCTCGAACACGTCGGTCGCAAGAGCGGCGCCCGGCGGCAGGTCGTGCTCGAGGTGGTCAACCACGACGCCGTCGACGACGGGTACGTGCTGGCCGCCGGTTTCGGCCCGAAATCCGATTGGTACCGGAACCTGCGGGCGCAGCCGGACGCGACGATTCAGGTGGGCCGCCGTCGACTGTCGGTGACGGCCGAATTCCTCGATCCCGAGACCGGCGCGGACTTCATGGCGCACTACGGGTCGGAGCATCCGAAACTCGGAATGCGGCTCGCCCGGGTCATGGGCTTCGACGTCGACGGCAGTGCGTCCGACTTCCGGGCGGCGGGCCGTGAGATCCGTTTCGTCAGGCTGCGATCCCGCGTCTGAGGCACCTCAGTTCAGCCGCACCCCGCCCGCCAGCAGCATAGTCCGCAGGACGAATGCCGCCTCGGGGCCGATGATCTCCCCGACCAGGGTGAGGTAGCGGTCCACGTATTCCGGCCCGTGCGGGGCCACACTCGGGTAGTCGGGGTCGGACGGGTCGAGGTGGTGGGCGATCTCGTGGAGCACCACCAGTTCCCTGAACGCCCAGGCGTTCCCGTTCCGATGCTCGGGGACCGCGATTGTGGCGCAATCGCTTTCGTAATGCGCGGCCTTGTTGCCCGACCGTGCGCGGACGTGGATCGGGGTGGCTGCCCGCGTCCACGTCGACCGCACCCAGTTCAGGGCGAGCACCCGGTCCACGTAATCCTGCACCGAGTCGATCGACGCGAACTTGCGTTCCACCGGCAGCGTCACCTGCGACCCCAGGACGTCGACGACGCGCAGCCCGCGCTCGTCGGCGCGGTCGAACATGGTGCGCACGAGGGCTTCCGCGTCGTACACGGCGGTCCGCTGACTGTCGCGGGGCCGCTTCACGACGGGATCTGCTTGCGGGCGGCCGGCAGTTCGGGTGAGTTGCCCAGGCGGGCGGTCCGGGCGGCGCGGTCACCGGCGCGCCGGGCACTCGACGAATGTCCGGCGGACGCCCGCCCTCCCCGCCACGTGCCGCGGGCCTGCGAGTTCTCCGAGTAGTAGTCCTTCAGCTCGAGCTGCTTGTCGCGCAGCACCAGTGCCGTCTCCGCCGACGACTCCGGCACGGACACCGCCTGCTCCTCGGCCTCCGTCTTGGCGTCGGCGAGGCGCTGCCCGATCCGGGCGGTGTAAGCGAGCTGGAAGTTCAACCGGGCGGTGACACCGGCGACGGGCCGTCGCACCCGGGTTGCGACCCGGCGGCGTCCCCGCGTCTCGACCTGCGTCCGCACCGTCGTCTCGCCGCGGTACTCACCCGACTTGATGTAGGCGTCCGACGCCCGGACCATCTGGATCAGCAGGCTCGCGTACAGGGCCTCGCAGACGTCGATGTCGCCGGCGAACCCGTACGCATAGATGACGGCAGACGTCTGGGCGATGTCGCACTGGACGTCGTTGGCGGCGGCGATCACCAGGAACAGCTGCGCGTACGTCCGCAGTCCCTTCTTGCCCGGTTCACCGATCGTGACCAGACGCTGCGTGGGGGTGGCCCGCTTCTCCCGGCCGGCCGCGTGTGCGCGCGCCACCGCGAGGTCGATCGACGCGGCGGTGGCGAGCCGCTGGGCGGCCGCCATGAATGCTTCGCCCTCGTGCGGGTTGTCGGTGGATTCCGCCTGCCGGAGGAGCCCACCGATACGGGTCAGCATCTTGTCGGAACTCACCCAGGCAGGCTATCGCCCGTGCGCCTTTCTGGTCGTGGGTGCTACCAGAAAGGCGCACGGGCGCGAAGCGCCTACAGCCGCTCGAGGTCGTCGAGGATCAGGTTTGCGCCGGTGAGTCCGATGCCGGTGATCCAGACGCGGTAGTCGGTCTGGTGGACGCCGTCGCGTCGTGACGGCCCCATCTGCCCGACGAGTGCGGGGTCGATTCCCAGCTCACCGGGTGCGGCCGTGTTGGCGACGAACGCGATGTCGGAGTCGATCGTGGCGACGTTCTCGAGCGAGATCTCGGACATGTCGTTCTTCGCGTCCCATGCCTGCCCGGTGACGGTGTAGCCGGCCGCGGTCAAGACCGAACCGGAGAAGGTGCCGGGTCCGTGCAGGCGTAGGCCGTCGTCCATGACACGGATGACGTGTGCGGTGCGGCCGCGGGTGGCGTCGCTCAGTGCGGCGGCCCGCGCGTGGAACGCCGACAACTTCGCCTTTGCTGCCGCGCTCTCGCCCATGGCCTCGGCGAACAGCCGCACCGTTCCCTGCCAGTCGACCGCCGGCGACACGGCGAAAACGGTGGGCGCGATCGCGGACAGCGCGTCGTACAGGTCGCCGTGCCGCTGCTTGCTGCTGAGGATGAGGTCGGGTTGCAGTGCGGCGATGGCCTCGAGGTTCGGTTCGGCGATCGACCCGACGACGGTGGTGCTGTCCAGTCCGCCGCCGAGGTAGGCGGGCAGTGCGTCGGCGGAACCGGCCTGCGCCGCGCCGACCGGGGTCTTGCCGAGCGTGACGACGGTGTCGATGGGCAGGCTGTCGAGCGCGACGATGCGACTGGGCCGGGTGCTCACCGTCGTCGTCCCCATGGCGTGGGTGACGGTGCGCTGTTCGCCGTCGCTGCCCGCCGCCGCGTCGGGCCGCGCGCACGCGGCGGTGATCGCGGCCAGCGCTGCTGTACCCAGTCCGGCGCCGAACTCGCGTCGCGTCAGGGCGTCGACGATCTCCTGCCATTGGACGTCGGTGACATTCGGGGAGCACGTGGCGGAACGCATCCGGGACCTCGATCTCGAAGGGGGGAGAAGATAGGTGAACCTAACCATATGCAGTCTGGTGAGTGAGCGTGCAGGTGACGACGTTGCCCGACGGGTGGACGCCACCGGCCTGCGCGGCGCTGTCCCGGTCACTCCAGGAGCCGTTGTGCGGCACCGCGCCCCGGGTGCGCGGTTGGCTGCTGATCGAGCAACCCGGACCGTGGGGCCGCGACCGGCTCCGGCAGAGCCGCCTCGACCCGGTCCTCGGCGACGCGCTCGCCGCCCGGTGCGCCGACGCGGGGGTGCGTCCGGTGCTGATCCGCACCCGGCAGCGCCGCGACCTCGCCGGCGGACGGCACGTCTACCTCGTCCGGCCGGGCCGCGACGACGGCTGGGCCGAGCGACTGCTGGTGCGTGAGGACCGGGACCTGCTGGACCTGGACCTGACCCTGTCGCCCGGCCGCGGGGAACGACTCGGCGCCGCCGAATCGCTGTTCCTGGTCTGCACGCACGGCAAGAAGGACGCCTGCTGCGCGTCGTTCGGACGCCCGGTGGTCACCGGTCTCGGCCATCGCGGCGGACGGGTCTGGGAGTCGACGCACGTCGGCGGCGACCGGTTCGCCGCGACCATGGTGTGCCTGCCGTCGGGCATCTATTACGGCCGGGTCACCGCGGAGGCCGCGGAACGCATTGTCGCCGAGCATGATCGCGGGCGGGTGGTGCCGGAGCACTACCGCGGCCGGTGCACCGACGACCCGGTGCTGCAATTCGCCGAGCACACCGTCCGGGTCGAGCGGTCGCTGCTCGGCCTGGACGACGTGATCCCGCTGTCGGCGAGCCCACGACCGGACGGCGACACCGACGTCCTGGTCCGGCACCCGGACGGCACCGACCGGGTGCGGGTCCGCACGAGTGGCGCCGAGCCCCGCCTGACCGCCTGCAGCGCAGGCGTGGTCGACAGTCCGGACCGGTTCGAGGCGCCCCCGCCCGTGCGCCCTTCTGGTAGCTAGGGCAACCAAAAAGGCGCACGGGACGCGAAGCGGCCTGTGTTCACACGGTATTCACCGCCCCGTTTCATTGGCGCGTCCATCCCCAGCTGTGGAAAAACCTGTACATGAATGCGACCAACATGATTCGGACCGAGGCGAATTCGTACCCGACGAACCCACAGGTGAGTGAGAAGGTGTGTCAACAGGTACATTCTCACGCACCTGAGCGCGGCGCCGGGTAGAAGGGACTTCGACGTTCATGGCCACAGTGACCTATGACGGTGCCACCTGCCTGTTCCCCGGCTCGGACAAACCGGCCGTCGACACGCTCGACCTGAAGATCGAGGACGGTGAATTCCTGGTCCTCGTCGGACCGTCCGGCTGCGGCAAGTCGACGTCGCTGCGGATGCTGGCAGGGCTCGAGGACGTCCACAGCGGGCGGATCCTCATCGGTGACCGCGACGTCACCACGCAGGAACCGAAGGAACGCGACATCGCGATGGTGTTCCAGAACTACGCGCTGTACCCGCACATGTCGGTGGCCGAGAACATGGGTTTCGCGCTGAAGCTCGCGGGCGCCGCGAAGGACGACATTCGCACGCGGGTCGAGGAGACCGCGAAGCTGCTCGACCTCGAGCCGTACCTGGACCGCAAGCCCAAGGCGCTGTCCGGCGGGCAGCGGCAGCGCGTCGCGATGGGACGCGCCATCGTCCGGCAGCCGCAGGTGTTCCTGATGGACGAGCCGCTGTCCAACCTCGACGCGAAGCTGCGGGTGCAGACGCGCACCCAGATCGCGCAACTGCAGCGCCGCCTCGAGACGACCATGGTGTACGTGACGCACGACCAGGTCGAGGCCATGACCATGGGCGACCGGGTGGCCGTGCTGAAGGACGGGGTGCTGCAGCAGTGCGCGTCGCCCCGCGACCTCTACAACAGGCCCGCGAACGTGTTCGTCGCCGGGTTCATGGGGTCGCCGTCGATGAACCTGTTCACGCTGCCGATCACCGCCGACGGCGTCGTGCTCGGCGACGCGACCATCCCGCTGCCCCGGCAGCTGCGTTCCGACACCGACGAACGCCAGGTCGTCGTCGGGATCCGCCCCGAACATCTGGAACTGTCCACCACGGGCATCCCGATGGAGGTCGCGGTGGTGGAGGAGCTCGGATCCGATGCCTACATCTACGGCCGCAGCACCGTCAACGGTGAGACACAGCAGCTGGTGGCCCGCGCCGACTGGCGGAACCCGCCCCGCAAGGGTGACCTGGTGAAACTGCGCGTCGACCCGTCGCAGGTGCACCTGTTCTCGGCGTCCGAGGGGTACCGGCTCAGCTGATCGCGGCGTCTCCTGACCGATTCAGGTCGGGGGTAATGCACGACTTCGACGGTGTTCCATGCCACAGTATGTTCCGACACCGCGCCGGTGCCGCGAGCTCCGTCGTGCCGCCGGTATCGGGTTCATCCACATCTACCTACGGGGAGACTCCATGGTTCAGATTTCGAGAGCGGTCCGGCGCGCCGCGGTGTTTGCCACCGCTGCCTCGCTGGTCACGCTCACCGCTTGCTCGAGCGACAGCGGCAGCGACTCCACGTCGGAGAACCTCGACGGTCGCGGACCCATCACGTACGTCGAGGGCAAGGACACCACCGAGACCGGTGTCGTCCGCCAGATCATCGACGCGTGGAACGCCGAGCACCCGGACGAGCAGGTCACGTTCAAGGAGCAGTCGAACGACGCCGATCAGGCGCACGACGACCTGGTCCAGCACCTGCAGGCCAAGCAGTCCGACTACGACGTCGTCGCACTCGACGTCCCCTGGACCGCGGAGTTCGCGGCCAAGGGCTGGCTGCAGCCGCTGTCCGGCGAGTTCGCGGTCGACAACACCGGAATCCTCCCCGCCACGGTCGACAGCGCCACCTACAACGGCACCCAGTACGCGGCGCCGAAGAACACCAACGGCGGCCTGCTGTACTACCGCAGCGACCTGCTGCCCGCCGCACCGAAGACGTGGGCCGAATTGTCCGCCGCGTGTGAGGTCGCCAAGACCAACAACATCGACTGCTACGCCGGTCAGTTCGCACCGTACGAGGGCCTGACGGTGAACACCGCCGAGGTCATCAACGCGTACGGTGGCTCGTTCGTCGGCGAGGACGGCAAGACCCCGACCGTCGACAGCCCCGAGGCCCGCGCCGGCCTGCAGGTGCTGGTCGACAACTTCAAGAACGGCGACATCCCCGCCCAGGACACCACGTTCAAGGAGCCGGAGAGCCAGAAGGCGTTCGAGGACGGCAAGGCGCTGTTCCTGCGGAACTGGCCCTACGTGTACGGCACCGCCGACAAGGACTCGTCCGCGGTCAAGGGCAAGTACGCGGTGGCCCCGCTGCCCGGCAAGGACGGCATCGGCGCATCGACGCTCGGCGGCTACAACGCGGCCATCAGCGCGTACTCCGAGAACAAGGCCACGGCCCGCGACTTCCTCGCGTTCCTGCAGGGTGAGCAGGCGCAGCGGATCATCGCGATGGGTTCCCTGCCGCCGGTTCGCGCCGCGCTGTACGACGACCCGGAGATCATCGCGGCCTACCCGTTCATGCCGACGCTGAAGATGTCGATCGAGAACGCCGTCCCGCGTCCCGTCACGCCGTTCTACCCCGCTGTGTCGAAGGCTGTGCAGGACAACGCCTACGCTGCCATCAAGGGTGAGAAGTCGGTGGACCAGGCGATCACGGACATGCAGTCCGGTATCCAGTCCGCAGGCTCGTAACAGCACAGGAGTGAACATGGCCGTTCCGACTGGGACCACCAGTGGGGCGCCGGCCCGCACCGCGGCCGGGGATTCGAACCCCGGCCGCGGTTCGCGTGAGGCGAGCGAGAACCGGCGCTTCGGGATGAGCGGTCGCCGCGCGTGGCTGTTCGTCGTGCCGACGCTGGCCGTGCTGGCCGTCGTCATCGGCTACCCGGTGGTCCGGGCAGTGGTGATGTCGTTCCAGAAGGACGCGGGCCTCGACCCGACGACGGGCATGTTCGTCGAGGGCGGCTGGGCCGGATTCACCAACTACACGCACTGGATCCTGCAGCAGTGCACCTCCCCGAGCGGCGTGGCCATGGCGTGCCCGCCCGGGACGCTGGGCTCCCAGTTCTGGGCGGCCGTCGGCAACACCGCGTTCTTCACCGTCGTCACCGTGACGCTCGAGGTCGCGATCGGCCTGTGGATGGCGATCATCATGGGCAAGACGTTCAAGGGCCGGGCCCTGCTGCGCGCGGCGGTCCTGATCCCGTGGGCCATCCCGACCGCGGTCACCGCCAAACTCTGGTACTTCATCTTCGCGTACGACGGCATCGCCAACCGGATCCTCGGCACCGAGATCCTGTGGACGTCGGACGCCTGGCCCGCCCGGTTCGCCGTGATCATCTCCGACGTCTGGAAGACCACCCCGTTCATGGCCCTGCTGATCCTCGCCGGTCTGCAGATGATTCCGCAGGACGTGTACGAGGCGGCCCGCGTCGACGGCGCCTCCGCATGGCAGCGATTCCGGCAGATCACGCTCCCACTGGTGAAGCCGGCGCTGATGGTCGCGATCCTGTTCCGCACCATGGACGCCCTGCGCATGTACGACCTGCCCGCCATCCTGACCGGCGGCAACCCGGCCACCACGACCGTGTCGATCCTCGTGGTCGACCAGGTGCGGCAAGGGTTCAACAGCGCGTCCGCACTCTCCACCATCACGTTCCTTCTCATCTTCGCGGTGGCGTTCGTCCTCGTGAAGTTCCTCGGCGCCAATGCCGTCGACACGCAGGAAGCCCAGCGAAAGGGGCCGAAGCCGTGACCCACCGCGCCCCGGAGCTCGAACTCCCTGCCGAGCCCGCCCCCCGGAACCGTCCGAAGCGGTTCGCGTTCAAGAACTCCCGCATCTACATCGGGGTCGCGATCATCCTCGTCTGGGGTCTCGCCCCGTTCTACTGGATGATGGTGACGGCGTTCCGCGACCCTGACTACACGTTCGACACCACGCCGTGGCCCACGCACCTCACGCTCGAGAACTTCCAGAACGCGCTGTCGACGGACAGCGGCAACAACTTCACCCGGGCCGTCGTCAACAGCATGATCATCGGCGGCGCCACCACCGCCATTGCCCTTGCCGTGGGCATCTTCACCGCCTACGCGCTGGCCCGGATCGAGTTCCGGTTCAAGTACGTGGTGGTCGGCATCGTGCTCGGGGCGTCGATGTTCCCCGTCGTCGCCCTGGTCACCCCGCTGTTCCAGCTGTTCACGAACATCGGCTGGATCGGCACCTACCAGGCCATGATCATCCCGAACATCTCTTTCGTCCTGCCGCTCACCATCTACACGCTGACATCGTTCTTCAAGGAACTCCCGTGGGAGCTCGAGGAGGCGGCCCGGATCGACGGTGCCAGCCGTGGTCAGGCGTTCCGTCTGGTGATGCTGCCGCTCGCGGCGCCCGCCCTGTTCACCACCGCAATCCTCGCGTTCATCGCGACCGTCAACGAGTACCTGCTCGCGAGCCAGCTCTCCAGCGACGCCACCGAACCGGTCACCGTCGCCATCGCTCGGTTCTCCGGCAACGACCCGCACGTCGTGCCGTACGCGGCGATCATGGCGGCGGGCACGATCGTCACCATTCCGCTGGTGATCATGGTGCTGCTGTTCCAGCGTCGCATCGTGTCGGGCCTGACGGCCGGCGGCGTGAAAAGCTGACGGCCGAGGTGTCGGGGATGCATCCGGTGGCGAAGCGGCAGCGGCTCGAGGTTCTGATCGGGATCCTCGGGTTCTTCACGGTGATGGCGTTCGTCGCCGCAGTGATCGAGGTCTTCCGCGGCGATCCCGGAGTCACCCCCGCGCTGGTGTTGCTGGGGTGCCTGGTGCTGTCGGGGCTGGCGGTTGTCGCCCGGAATCGGGTGCGCTGAAACAGTACGGTCGGTATGGATATTTGCTGAGCGGTAGCGCGGCGCGCGTCATGCTCGCGGTCATTCACATAACATACGTACGGGTGGGTGCGACGATCCTCCGTGACCGGATAACTGACCGGGAGTGTGTAAGTGAGTTCTGGCAACGACGCGACGGGTTCCCCTGCCTCCGATCCGGGGGGCACCCCGCCGTCTGACGACGGTGCGGCCGACACGACCACTCCGGCATCGGACGGCAAGACGAAGCGCACCCGGTGGCGCACGGTCCGCCGGGTCAGCCTGGTGGTGATCGCATTGCTGCTGGTCATCCCGCTCGTCGGGTTCCTGGTCAGTTACGTCCGCGCCGAGGTCCCGCGCCCGTCGGACATGAAGACCAACCAGGTGGCCACCGTCTTCGCCGCCGACGGCACCACCGAGCTGACCAAGGTGATCCCGCCGGAGGGCAACCGCACCGAGATCGCACTCGACGCCATTCCCCAGCACGTCCGCGACGCCGTCCTGTCGGCGGAAGACCGCAACTTCTACTCCAACCCCGGCTTCTCCGTCACCGGGTTCATGCGCGCCGCCCGCGACAACGTCCTCGGCAAGGAAAGCGCAGGCGGTGGGTCGACGATCACGCAGCAGTACGTCAAGAACGTGCTGGTCGGCGCGGATCGCAACGTCTACCGCAAGATGCGCGAGCTGGTGATCTCCACGAAGATGGCCCGCGAATGGTCCAAGGACGAGATCCTCGCCGCCTACCTCAACACCATCTACTTCGGTCGCGGCGCCTACGGCATCGAGGCGGCGTCGCGCGCGTACTTCGACAAGCCGGTCGGCGACCTCACCGTGGCGGAGGGCGCCGTGCTCGCGTCCGTGATTCAGAGCCCTTCGTACCTCGACCCCGAGGCGAACCTCGACCAGCTGCAGGCGCGATGGAACTACGTGCTCGACGGCATGGTCTCGATGGGTGTGCTGAGCCAGCAGGACCGCACGGCCGCGGAGTTCCCGGTCACCGCGCCGTCCAACCGGCCCACCGACGCCAACTCGGCCCCGGGCCCGGACGGACTGATCCGCAACCAGGTGCTGCGCGAGCTGTCGGATGCGGGGATCTCCGAGCAGACCCTCAACACCGAGGGGCTGCAGATCACCACCACGATCGATCCGCGGGCGCAGCAGTCCGCGATCGACGCCGTCCACGACACCCTCGAGGGTGAGGACCCGGCGCTGCGCACCGCTGTCGTGTCCATCGACCCCCGCACCGGCGCGGTGCGCGCCTATTACGGCGGCGAGGACGGCGCCGGATTCGACTACGCGCAGGCGCCGCTGCAGACGGGGTCGTCGTTCAAGGTGTTCGGCCTGGCCGCGGCCCTGGAGCAGGGCATCCCCCTGTCGGCCCGCTTCAGCAGTGCCCCGCTGACCGTCGGCAACGTCCAGATCGGCAACGTCGAGGGCGAGTCCTGCGGGACGTGCACCATCGCGGAGGCCACCAAGCGGTCGCTGAACACGAGCTTCTACCGGTTGATGATGTCGATGGACAACGGTCCGCAAGCCATCGCCGACGCAGCGCACCAGGCGGGGATCCCCGAGTTCATTCCCGGGGTGCAGGGCAAGACGCTCAGCGAGAACGGCGGCGAACCGGAGGGCGGCATCGTCCTCGGCCAGTACCTGTCGCGGCCGATCGACATGGCGTCCGCGTATGCGACGCTCGCGGCGTCGGGCATCTATCACCAGCCGTACTTCGTGCAGCGCGTCGTGACAGCCGACGGCGTCGTGCTCCTCGACCGCGCACCCAGCCCGGGGGAGCGCCGGCTCGATGCGGCGGTGGCCGACAACATCAGCCAGGCCCTGCTGCCCATTGCGTCCTACTCGCGCGGGCACGCGCTGGCGGGGGGACGGCCGTCGGCGGCGAAGACCGGCACGGCGCAGCTCGGGGACACCGGCGAGAACAAGGACGCCTGGATGGTCGGGTACACGCCGTCGCTGTCGACGGCGGTGTGGATCGGGAAGTCCGACGCCACCGCCATCAACAACAGCTGGGGCGGCCTGATCTACGGTTCGGGCCTGCCGTCCGACATCTGGAAGGGCACGATGGACGGCGCCCTCGAAGACACCGATTGGGAAGATTTCCCGTGGCCCGATCCGATCGGCGGCCAGGCCGGTGTGCCGACGTGGAGCGGTCAAACCAGCGGCGACGGAACGGGAACCGGCACCAGCGGGGTGGTCCCGCCGCCCGGTGCGCCCACCCCCGCACCCGTCGAGGTGCCACCCGCCACCGTGCCGGCCCCAATCCTCCCACCGGTGCCCGCACCCGTCCCGGCGCCGACTCAGATCGAAATCCTGCCGGGCGTCGTCATACCGCTGCCGGGTTAGCCGAGGTTCTGGAACCCGCCGCGCGGCGGAGTCCTGTTCGGCAGCACCACGACCCGCAGCGCGGCGCGCAGGCTCTCCTTCGTCTTGGCCCAGGCCCTCGATTCGTCGTCGCACATGTCGGCTTCCTCGGGTTCCGCTTCGCGGGCGAGTTCCGCGTTGTGACGCCACTCGATCTCCTGCTCCGAGCAGAGGCGGAGAAATTCGAGGATGGTGTCGCGGTCGCGTCCGCAGATTTCCGCGACGTCGTCGGCGTCGAGTCCGCTCTCGGAATCCAGGTGGATCAGCGTCACGAGGGCGGCGGGAAACTCGTCCTCGCATGCGTGCTCGGCGTCCGCAGTGGGGGCGTCGGGAGTGGAATTGAGTTTGCCGCCGAGTTTTTCGGCAAATGCGTCGTCGACGGTGTCCACGAAATGCTCGAACATCCGGAACACCGACACGAGATGATCGGCGACGAACGGTGCACCGTCGACGCGCATGACGGCGACCACGTTGTCGACGATGAGCAGGAACTTGATGTCGGGCCACTGGCGATTGAGGTCGGCCAGTGCCTCCGCTGTGCGGGTGCGGTCGCTGATCGTGTGGACCACCCGGGCGAACACCTCGACACGGGCATCCTCCTCGATCACCCGCACGTAGGTGGGGAGCTCACCCACCCACACGAGGATGTCGCCGTCCGCATCCCGGCCCGGCGCCTGCTCCAGCATGGCTTCGACCGCCGCATCGACACGGTCACGCAGCCCGGCGCCGTCGCGCAACGGGCCGGGGGCGTCCGCGCTGTCGAACACCGGGGTTTCGCTGCGGCCCCCGGTGATCGCCTTCAGGAACGACGGATGCAGGAGATCCCAGATCTCCCGGAACACGGTGACCGTCATCGACGCCACCCGCTCGGCGTCCTCCCGATCGACGTCGAGGTAGTACGACGCGGAACCGTTGCCCTCGTCGACCCGCTCGCACAGGTCGGGGCGGTTCCAGCCGAGTTCGATCAGTCGATCGCGCTCCTCCTCGGTGAGCGCCCGCGCCGGATGCAGGAAGCGGTTGGACGGCACTTCGCACCGCACCGTGTCGCCCGCCCAGGCGAAGAACCGCACGCACGCGGCCGTCTCGACGAGACCGTCGTCGACGCTGTCGTACTGCGACTGCAGCACCAGTTCGTCGTCGTCCTCCATCGCATGCACGTACCGGGTCAGACGGTCCTGGAGTTGGGTCCAGGCGTCGTCGATCTCTCGATCGAAAGTGTTGTCGGACATCACGCCTCCCTCGATGAATCCTGGGTGTCACCGTAGAGGGAGGGTCTGACAAGAAGTCGAACACAAAGGCGAATGCACCTTTCGTCGCCGTGAAGACGTCGAAAGGTGCATTCGCCCTATTGCTGCTGCGCGGATTTACTCCGCGCCGATGATGAACGCCTCGAGCTCGGTGCGAGCCTTGTCGTCCGCCATCTGGACCGGCGGGGACTTCATCAGGTACGCGGACGCCGGGTAGACGGGTCCACCGATGCCGCGGTCCTTGGCGATCTTGGCCGCGCGGACGGCGTCGATGATGATGCCGGCCGAGTTCGGGGAGTCCCAGACCTCGAGCTTGTACTCCAGGTTCAGCGGAACGTCACCGAACGCGCGACCCTCGAGGCGGACGTACGCCCACTTGCGGTCATCGAGCCAGCCGACGTGATCCGACGGGCCGATGTGCACGTTGCCCGGACCGAGGTCGCGGGTCAGGTTCGACGTCACGGCCTGCGTCTTCGAGATCTTCTTCGACTCCAGGCGGTCGCGCTCGAGCATGTTCTTGAAGTCCATGTTGCCACCGACGTTGAGCTGCATCGTGCGGTCGAGCTGCACGCCGCGGTCTTCGAACAGCTTCGCCATCACGCGGTGGGTGATGGTGGCGCCGACCTGCGACTTGATGTCGTCACCGACGATCGGGACGCCGGCGTCCTTGAACTTCGCAGCCCACTCCGGGTCGGAAGCGATGAACACGGGCAGGGCGTTGACGAACGCGACACCCGCGTCGATCGCGCACTGGGCGTAGAACTTGTCGGCGTCCTCGGAACCCACGGGCAGGTACGAGACCAGCACGTCGACCTTGGCGTCCTTGAGGGCCTTGACGACGTCGACCGGCTCGGCCTCGGAGATCTCGATGGTCTCGGCGTAGTACTTGCCGATGCCGTCGAGGGTGGGGCCGCGCAGCACCGGAACGTCGGCCGGCGGGACGTCGGCGATCTTGATGGTGTTGTTCTCGCTGGCGAAGATGGCCTCGGAGAGGTCGAATCCGACCTTCTTGGCGTCGACGTCGAACGCGGCGACGAACTGGACGTCGCGCACGTGGTACTTGCCGAACTTGACGTGCATGAGGCCGGGAACGGTCGCCGTCTCGTCGGCGTCCTTGTAGTACTGCACGCCCTGAACCAAGGACGAGGCACAGTTCCCCACGCCCACAATGGCTACGCGCACCGCGGTGCTGTTCTCACCCATGGTCGGGTTCTCCTTCTTTCTTAGGTGTTGCTGTCGATTGCTCGGCGGCGATCAGCTCGTTGAGCCAGCGCACTTCGCGCTCACTGGATTCGAGACCGAGCTGGTGGAGCTGCTTGGTGTAGCGATCCAGCGTGCCGCTTGCTCTGCCGATCGCGTCTCGAAGCCCCTCCCGGCGCTCCTCGACCTGACGTCGTCTGCCCTCGAGAATCCGCATCCGCGCCTCTGCGGGTGTGCGGCTGAAGAAGGCGAGATGGACGCCGAATCCATCGTCGGTGTAGTTCTGCGGACCCGTATCGGCGACCAGTTCGGTGAACCGCTCCTTGCCGATCGGGGTGAGCTGGTAGACGCGGCGGGCGCGACGCTTGACGGTCCCCGGAGGGCCTGCGTCCTCGGCGATCAAACCGTCTGCCTGCATGCGTCGGAGCGTCGGGTAGAGGGAACCGTAGGAAAAGGCGCGAAAAGCGCCCAGCAGCCCCGTCAACCGTTTGCGCAACTCGTATCCGTGCATGGGTGACTCGTGAAGCAGCCCGAGAATTGCCAATTCGAGCACGTTCACCCCCTGAGTCGCCCGACCTAACCGTGTGATGCGATTCAAAACTATATCGCACCGATATATAGGACGATACGCCCGCTCGATACATGGGACAACCCGTCACAGGTGGTTGACGCGGGTCGGGGCGGCGGTGAGTTCTGGTCGGTGCCGGTCGCCGAATGTCACACGGGTGCCGTCTGACTGGACGGATGTGACATTGGGCGGCGGCGAGTGCTGGTGGGTGCGTCGCCGAATGTCACACCGGTGGCGTCTGACTGAACGCATGTCACATTGGGCGGCGGAGGCAGTGGGGACGACGGGGAGCCGGCTGGTGGGTGCCGGTCGCCGAATGTCACACCGGTGGCGTCTGACTGAACGGATGTGACATTGGGTGGCGACGACGAGGTGAACGGCGCCGTGCCCCCCGGACCTTCAGTTTTCGTAGGGGTAGATGTCGAAGGGTTCGCCGTCGAAGCCGACGACCATGTGGCCGGTGTGTCCGGCGTCGTTCTTGACGTGGATGGAGATGGTGGGTGGTCCGTTGTCGGATCCGGGTTCGTAGCCGAAGGAGATGATTTCGACGGCACCGTCGGGGACGTGGAGGGTGTCGGGTGCTCCGGCGAGGAGTCCGGCGATCGCGATCTGGTCGACGGCCGCGAGGTCGAAGGACCTGTCGTCGTCGGTTCGGGTGGTGGGGCTGCCCCAGTCGTCGAATTCGCCGTCGTAGAGGTGGGGGTCGGACTCGCGGTTGTTGCCGGGTGCGGGCCGGTCGAAGACGGCGTGGGCGGGGTAGAGGCCGAGTTCGTCGGCGACGAGGTCGCCGTATTCGGCGCGGTATTCGTCGAGGAAGAAGTGGAGGCCGGCGCCGGTGGTGAGGGTCGGGACGGTTTTCGCCGGGCCGAGGTCGCTGTTCGCGATCGCTCCGGCGATACCGCCGACGGCGGCCGCGGCGACGACGAGGACGGCGGCGTAGACCCACCGTCGGGGTGATCGGCGGCGCCGCGGGGACACGACGGGGCTGGCGGCGAGCCGGCGGGGGATCTGCAGGTCGCCGATCAGGCGCTCGAGGTCGTCGAACGTCTTCGCCTTCATGGCGGTGGCTGTGCGTGAGGCGTGTTCCGAGGCGGACAGTTGGCCGTCGGCGAGGGCGGCGTCGAGGAGACCGCACGCGTCGGCGCGGTCGGAGTCGCGGGCGCGGAAACCGGCGAGTGTGGTCTTGGGCATCTGCGTCCTAGCTGCCGAAGGGGCGAACACTGAGCGGTTCACCGGACGGGGCGAGTTCCATGTGTCCGCTCTCGCTGAACTCGTTGTTCACGTAGATCGACACGGTGGGGCCGCCGCTGTCGGTCTGGAACGAGATGTGGCTGACTTTTCCGTCGGGGACGTTGAGGCTCACCGGAGCGCCCAGGACAGTTCCGCCGATCCGGTCGAGGTTCAGCGTCGACAGATCGAAGGTCGGGGTGTCGACCTTCCGGGTGGTTGGGGTGCCCGACAGCGTGAATCCGCCGCGGTAGTCGTAGCTCACCACCCGGTTCGGTTCGAGCGGGAGTGCCCGCTCGAGACTTCCGTGGCCGGCCTCGTAGAGGGAGAGTTCGTCGACGACGAGGTCGCCGAATTTGGCGCGGTACCGGTCGAGGAACAGCTTCATGCCGTCGGGGGTGACGGGGCTCGGCGTGGGGACGACCAGGGGTTGCACGGAATCGAAGTCGACCTGTTGCGCGGCGGGGGTAGCGGTGGCCTGCGCGTCGTCGCTGTCGACGAGGGTGAAGGCGCCGACGGCGGCCACGACCGCGGCAGCGGCGACCGCGACGGGGAACCAGTGCCGGGCGGTGTCGCGCGGAGGCGTCGCGTCCGGTGGTGCGTCGGCGGGTCGTTGCAGGTCGCTGACCAGGACGTCGAGGTCGGCGAGGGTGCGGGATTCGGCGGCGAGGTCGGACATCGCCCGGTGTTCGGCCTCGTTGATCTGGCCGTCGCCGAACGCCGCGTCGAGCAGTGCGGACGTGTTGGCTCGATCGACGTCGCGCGCCCGCGTGTTCGGTGGGTATCGGCTGGCCACGGGAGGATCTTAGAGCGCCCGTCACTGATTCGCGGGCGTCACCTGCCACACGTCTCCGCCGAGTGTCGCGCGCAGGTACCCGCCGCCGGACTGTGCCCTGTCGTAGACGTACACGTTGACGGACGGTCCCTTGCCGCCGTCGGCGAGGAGGACGTGGCCGATGGTGCCGTCGGGGACCCCGACCAGCCGGGGTGCGTCGCCGAGCAGGGCGACGAGTGCGGGGACGTCGACCTGGGCGAGGTCGACTTCGCCGGTCCCGGGAAGGCGCTGCGTGCGGGTGCCCGACACCTTGAATCCGCCGCGGAAGTCGTACCGGTCGACCTTGTCGGGCGCGTCGGCGGCCGTCCTCGACAGGATGGCGTATTTGTCGTACAGCGCCAGTTCGTGGACGGTGAGGTCGCCGAACTTCTGCCGGTACTGCTCGAAGAGGGCGTAGATCCCGTCCTGGGTGAGGGGCTGCGCCCCGCCGACGATGATCGGGTCGACAGCGGGCACCTCGACCTCCGGCTGGGCCACCGCCTTCTCGACGTGGGCGGGAACGGGGACGGTGACGGGGTCGGGACCGTCCTGCTCGGTGAGCGCGAGACCGATCGCTCCGACCGCGACGACCGCGCCGCACGCGACCGCGATCCGCAGGACCCGGCGGGGTGAGCGGGGCGCCCGGACCGGTGCCTGATCGGTGATCGACGACGGCAGTTGCAGGTCGCTGATCAGCACATTCAGTTCGGTGAGGGTCTTGGCGGACATGGCCTGGGCGCTGCGGTCGTGGTACTCGGCGGCACCGAGCTGCCCGTCGGCGTAGGCGGCGTCGAGCCGGCTGCACGCGTTGACCCGGTCGAGGTCGCGTGCGCGAGTCTGCGAGGACGGTCCTGAGGCCACACCGGCATCGTAATGGGGTAACCGTGTTTGACCAGCGTCACTCGACCGACCCCTTCTCTCCCGACGGGACGCACGTACTCTGGTCTCCGTGCGAATACAGCGGCAGGTGGTGGACTATGCGCTTCAGCGCCGGTCTCTCCTGGCCGAGGTCTACTCGGGCAGGACGGGTGTCACGGAGGTCTGTGACGCCAGCCCTTACCTGCTTCGTGCCGCAAAGTTCCACGGCAAGGGCAGTGATGTGGTGTGCCCGATCTGCCGTAAGGAGCAGTTGACTCTGGTCTCCTGGGTCTTCGGTGACAAGTTGGGCCCGGTGTCGGGTTCCGCTCGTACGGCCGAAGAGTTGGTGCGTCTCGCGTCCACTCAGGAGGAATTCTCGGTTCACGTGGTCGAGGTGTGCCGGACATGCAGCTGGAACCATTTGGTTCAGTCCTATGTTCTCGGTACCGTGCCCGCACCGAAACGGCCGCGGCGATCTTCGCCACGGCCCCGCCGGACCGCGAGCGAGTAGACACACGCCCGAAGACGGACGCGGGCCGAAGAATGCCCACCGACGTAACGCAGGACTGAAGCCGGTCCACGACCCACTGGAGATTTGTACGTGAGTTCCCCCCGCAGCAACGCCCCGGGTGATCGACCGAACGGACCGAGACGACCGAGTGGCCCCCCGCCACAGGGACGCCCCGGAGGTCCACCACCCCGCGGCGGACAGCCTGCGGGTGGGCCCCCGCCGCGTCAACCGGGCGGCACGCCGCCGCGTCGCATGCCGCCTCCGCCCCCGCAGGGTGGTGGCCGTCCGCCCGGCCCGCCGCCGCGTCGCCCCGGTCCGCCGCCGCAGGGTCCCCCGCCGCGTCGTCCGGGCCCGCCGCCCGGACGTCCCGCGGGCCCGCCCCCGGTGGCGCGGAACCAGTCGGGCCCCGGTGGGCGCCCGCCGGGACCTCCGCCGTCGAACGGTCGCAAGACCGGTGGTGGCGGCCGCGGGGGTGAACCTCCCAAGGGTGGAAAGAAGACGGCTGTGAAGAAGTCGCGGTGGAAGGTCGTGCGCCGGACGGCGTACGCGTGCGTCGCGCTGGGTCTGATCATCCCGATCCTGCTGTTCATGGCGGCGTACGTCGTCCAGGACGTTCCGCGCCCCGGCGACCTCAAGACCAATCAGGTGGCCACGATCTACGCGTCCGACGGCACGTCGGTGCTCAGCAAGGTCGTGCCGCCCGAGGGCAACCGCACCGAGGTGACGCTCGACCAGATTCCGAAGCACACCCGTGACGCGGTGCTCGCTGCCGAGGACCGGGACTTCTACTCGAACCCCGGCTTCTCGATCGGTGGTTTCGCGCGTGCCGCCCGCGACAACGTCCTGGGCAAGGACAGCGCCGGTGGTGGCTCGACCATCACGCAGCAGTACGTGAAGAAGACGATGGTCGGTTCCGAGCGTTCGCTGACGCGAAAGATGAAGGAACTCGTCATCTCGTCGAAGATGGCCCGTGAGTGGTCCAAGGACGACATCCTCGCCGCGTACCTGAACACCATCTACTTCGGGCGTGGTGCGTACGGGATCGCCGCGGCGTCGAAGGCGTATTTCAACAAGCCCGTCGACCAGTTGACGGTCGAGGAGAGCGCGGTGCTGGCGTCGTCGATCCAGCTGCCGTCGCTGCTGGATCCGGAGACCAACCCGGAGGGTGCGCAGGCGCGCTGGAACTACGTGCTCGACGGCATGGTGTCGGCGGGAACGCTCGAGCAGTCGGCCCGCGCCGGCATGCAGTACCCGCCGTACGTGCCGATCGCGCAGGTCGACAACGGCAACCAGGACTCCGGTCCGGAGGGCCTGATCAAGAACCAGGTTCTGCGGGAGCTGGGTGAGGCGGGGATCAGCGAGCAGCTGCTCAACACGGAGGGCCTCGAGATCACCACGACGATCGACCCGGTCGCGCAGGCCGCGGCGGTCGATTCGGCCCGCTCCAACATGAAGGGTGAGCCGGAGAACCTGCGTACAGGTGTCGTGTCGGTCGATCCGAAGACCGGCGCGGTGCGGGCGTACTACGGCGGCGAGGACGGCGGCGGATACGACTTCGCGAACGCCGGACTGCAGACCGGTTCGTCGTTCAAGGTGTTCGGTCTCGCCGCGGCCCTGGATCAGGGCATCCCGCTGTCGCAGATGTACGACAGCTCGGAGCTCACGGTCAACGGCATCACCATCAGCAACGTCGAAGGTGAGGGCTGCGGCACCTGCACCATCGCCGAGGCGCTGAAGCGGTCGCTGAACACCAGCTTCTACCGTCAGGAGCTCGCACTCGACGGGGGACCGCAGGCGATCGCCGACATGGCCCACAAGGCGGGCATCCCGGAGGAGATCCCGGGTGTCGGTGCGTCGCTGACCGAGCCGGACGGCAGCGGACCGAACAACGGCATCGTGCTCGGTCAGTACCAGTCGCGGGTCCTCGACATGGCGTCGTCGTACGCCACGCTGGCGGCGTCGGGCACGTATCACGCCCCGCACTTCGTGCAGAAGGTCGTGAGCGCGGACGGCACCGTCCTGCTCGACCGCGGCGGCGACACCGGTGAGGACCGCATCGACAAGGACGTCGCCGACAACGTGACGTCGGCGATGGAGCCCATCGCCGGGTACTCGCGCAACCACAACCTGGCGGGCGGACGACCGTCGGCCGCGAAGACGGGTACCGCGCAGCTCGGCGACACCGGGAAGAACAAGGACGCGTGGATGGTCGGGTACACCCCGTCGCTGTCCACGGCGGTCTGGGTGGGCACCACCGACGGTTCGGCGCTGGAGAACAGCGGCGGGGCCATGATCTACGGTTCCGGTCTGCCTTCCGACATCTGGAAGGACACGATGGACGGCGCCCTCGACGGCACCGACGTCGAGAAGTTCCCGAAGCCGGGAGCGATCGGTGGTCAGTCGGGTGTCCCGGCCTATTCGGCGCCCGCACCGACCAAGACGTCGGCGCCGCCGACGAGCACGTTCCAGTTGCCGACGGAGCTCGTGCCGCCGGTGGTCGTGACGCCGTCGCCGGTGGAGATCCTGCCCGGGATCACCATTCCGATTCCGGGTCTCGCCCCGCGGCAGACGACGCAGCCTCCGGCGGTTCCGGCGGAGCCGAAGACAACCACGCCGCCGAACGCGGGTAACGGTCAGCAGCAGGTTCCGACCCGTTAACGGCGACCGGTAGCCTCGCGGAGTGGCCGACAACCGTGACGCGCACGCCGTCCGAGACGCGGGCGAGGCGGGATTCGTCTCGCCCGCGCCTCTGGCGAAGGATCGGCGTTCCGCGGACTGGCGCGACCTTCCGGGGCGCACCGACCCGCTGACCGCCGACCTGTCGGGGGTGATCGGCGGTCCGGTCGGACGGCATGCGGTCGTCGGGCGTAGCCGGTTCTTCACACCGATGCGCGCCATCCTGTTGCTGGCGATCGTGTTTCTCGCGCTCGGCTGGTTCGCGAAGGCTCCGTGCATCCAGCAGGCGCCGGTCGGCGCGAACGGCGCGCTCGGACTCGATTGGAGTGGCAGCCGGCAGTACGTCGCGATGTGTTACTCGGACACGGTGCCCCTGTACGGCGCGGAACGGTTGAACGAGGGCGCCTTCCCCTACAAGAAGTGGTGGGAGGAGTCCGCCGGCAACGGCCAGGTGCAACGCCGGTACATGGAGTACCCGGTGATCTCGGGGCTCTACCAGTACGGCGCGATGACGATCGCGAAGTCGTGGGACGCGGTCCACTGGCTGCCCGGTGCGCTGCAGGTCGCGCTCTACTTCAACGTGGTCGCGTTCGGTCTGGCGCTGGCGTGGCTGGTCACGGTGTGGGCCAGCGCGCTGCTGGCCGGGCGCCGCATCTGGGATGCCGCGCTGATCGCCGGGTCCCCGCTCGTGATCGTGCACGTGTTCACGAATTTCGATCCCCTCGCAACGGCTTTCGCGGCGGGCGGCCTGTTGGCGTGGTCGCGGAAACGGCCGGTGCTCGCCGGGATCCTGCTCGGGCTCGGTGGCGCGGCCAAGTTGTATCCGCTGCTCCTGCTCGGACCTCTGCTGGTGCTGTGCCTGCGCACCGGCAAGGTGCGGGAGTGGTCGGTGACGGCGCTGACCGGGGTCGGCGCGTGGGTGGCGGTGAATCTGCCGATCGCCGTGCTGTTCCCGCGCGGCTGGGCCGAGTTCTTCCGGCTCAACTCCGAACGCGGCGCCGACCCGGATTCCGTCTACAACGTCATCTCGTCGTTCACGGGCTGGACCGGATTCGACGGCATCCTCCCGTCCGGTCAGGCGCCCACCGTGCTCAACTCCGTGTCGCTCGTGCTGTTCGTCCTCGTGTGCGTCGGAATCGGATACGTCGCGCTGACGGCGCCGCGCCGGCCGCGGCTGACACAACTGTGCTTCCTGCTGGTGGCGGGTTTCCTGCTCACCAACAAGGTGTGGAGCCCGCAGTACTCGCTGTGGCTGGTGCCGCTGGCCGTGCTCGCGTTCCCGCACCGGCGGATCCTGCTGGCCTGGATGACGATCGACGCGCTGGTGTGGGTGCCGCGCATGTTCTACTACCTGGGCGTGTCCAACAAGGGACTCCCCGAGCAGTGGTTCACCGCCGCGGTGGTGGTCCGCGACGTCGCCGTCGTCGTCATCTGCGCGCTGATCATCCGCCAGATCTACCGTCCCGGCGAGGACCTCGTGCGGTACGGCTTCGTCGACGACCCGGCGGGCGGGGTACTCGACCAGGCCCCCGACGATCAACCGCGGTGGCTGCCGGACTGGTTGCGCCCGCGGGCCCGGGTGGAAGCGACTCCCGCTCCCGGTGTTTCGCCGGCCTAGGACTTCGACAGCACCAGCGCCGCCCCGACGGCGAACACTGCGATCGACACGCCGAGGGCGATCGCGCGGATCGACCACTGGCGGGCGTCGGCGGCGGCGCGCACGGACCGGTCGTATTCGCCGCTCTCCCACAGGCGGTGGACGGTGAGCGAACGCAGCAGCGCGACGATGCCGAACGGCACGAACGCGACGATCGCGACGACGGCGAGCGGCACACCGCTGGCGGGCGGCGGTGCGAGCGGCCCGCGGTAGTCCGCCCCGGTGTCCTGCTGCTGCGACGTCATCCGTTGCCTCCCGGTGGTCCTGCCCACGGCCGGTGGGCGACGACGTGGAGTATAGACCCGTCCAGATGCCCGACTGTGCAGTACCTTTCGGCTACCGGCGGTGACGCCCCGGTTATCGGCCGCTGTCCACGGCCGGAGGATGCGACCGCGCCGCGACCCACGCCGCCACCTGGGTGCGGGAGCCGACGGCGAGCTTGTCGAAGATGTGCTCGACGTGCCCGTCGACGGTGCGCCGCGAAATCACGAGGGCCTCGGCTATCTGCCGATTGCTGAGGCCCTGCGCGAGCAGTTCGGCGATTTCCTGTTCCCGCTTGGTGAGCGGCGACGGCTCGGCGCGGGTGGCGGGCGCGTCCTCGGTTCGGGCGCCGAGCGCGAGGTCGACGGCCTGGTCGATGGTGAGCCGGACCGCGGGTTCCGCGAGCCTGGCGAACTCGTGCGCCCCGACGGTGCCGGAGGCGGCGCGCTCCGACGTCTGTGAGTCGTCGGTGATCTGGGGGCCGAACGCCGCGACGGACGTGCCGAGCCTGTGCCACACCCCTTTCGCGGCACCGCACAGTGTCGCCGCCGCGCTCGCGTCGCCGCTCGATGCGGCCACCCACGACAGCACCTCGATCGACAGGGCCGTGCAGATCTTGTCCTTGAAATCGCGTTGGATCCGCAGCGCCTGCCGGGCGGCGTCGACGGCGTCGTCGTGCCGGCCGAGGTGAAAATAGGCGACGCTCGAAACCCACAGGGCGTAGGCCTTGTTCCACTTCTCGCCGTGCGCGTCGGCGACCGCGATCACGTCGCGGCAGGTGTCCAGTGCGTCGTCGAGGCGGCCGTCGTACGTCTGCGCCATGCCCAGTTCGAACGACGCGGTGAGCGCCGCCGCCGTGTCGCCGACGACGCGTTGAACGGCGATGGAGCCGCGGAACAGCGCGATGGCGTCGCCGGGACGGCCGGAGAACATCGCATGGCTGCCTGCCCAGTGGTCGGCGTTCGCGCGCAGCCGGTCGTCACCGAGTGCCGTCGCGATCGCCGTGCATTCGTCGAGGTGCTCCCGGGCGGCGTCGCGATCACCCTGGATGAGCGCGGTCCACGCGGTCACCCACAGCACGTCCCCCCGCTCCCGGGTGGGTTCGGTGAGCCGGTGGAGGATCCGCTCGAGCCGGGTCCGTCCGTCGGACAGATTGCCGCCGGCGATCCAGTGGTAGCGGAGCGCGACCGCCAGTTCCGCGGCCGCGGCCCGCTGCGAGTCGTCGTGCAGCGCCCAGTCGAGAGCGGCGACGAGGTTGGGGTGGTCGATCCGCAGCTCCGCGAGGATCTCGGATTGTCCTGGCCCGCACCAGTCGAGCGACGACCGGCGGGCGCGCGCCGAATAGTGCTCGAGATGCCGGCGGTACAACTCGTCGCGCTCCCCGCCGAGGTCGAGAAGCTCCTGCCCGTATTCCCGCACCGTCATCAGCTGGGAGTACCGGAGTCGCTCGGTTGAACGGTCCACGGTGACAAGGCTTTTTCCGACCAGCCGGTCGAGGACGTCGATGACAGGTGAGTCGGACAGCGCGCCGAATCCGCAGATCGCCTCGGCTGCCTCGAGATCGAAGCTGCCGGGGAACACGGCCAGCCGGGACCACAGCAGCCGCTCGGTGTCGGAGCACAGTTCGTAACTCCAGTCGATGAGGGCGCGCAGCGTCTGCTGCCGGGGCAGGGCGGCCCGGTCGCCGCCGGTGAGGAGTGCGAACCGCTTGTCGAGGCGCTCGACGAGCTGCGAGGCGGACAGGGATCGGAGCCGGACCGCGGCGAGTTCGATGGCGAGCGGGATCCCGTCGAGCTGATTGCACAACTGCGCGACGGCGTGGGCGTTCGCGTCGGTGAGGCGGAAGTCGGCGACCACGCTCTGCGCGCGTTCCACCAGCAGGGACACGGACTCGAACGGCGCGATGTCGGATGCGCGGCAGTCCTCGATGTCACCCGGAGTGCTCAGCGGCGGAAGGACGTACGTGAATTCCCCGGCGATCCCGAGCGGCTCGCGGCTTGTCGTGAGGATCCGGACCTCCGGCGCGGCGGCGAGGACCGTGCCGACGAATTCGCCTGCGGCGGAGAGCAGGTGCTCGCAGTTGTCGAGGACGATCAGCAGGTGCCGCGACTGCAGGTGGTCGATCACCTTGTCCATCACCGCGCGGCTGGACTGGTCGGTGACGCCGAGCGCGGTCGCTGCCGCGGAGGGCAGCGCGTCGGGGTCGCGGACGGGCGCGAGGTCGATCCATCGGACCGAGTCGCGGAAGGCGCGGGCGGAGCGCACCGCGAGTTCCTCGGCCAGTCGGGTCTTGCCGACGCCGCCGGCACCGAGCAGGGACACGAGCCGGGACTGCTGCAGCCGGGCCCGGGCCTCCTCGATCTCGCGCCGCCGGCCGATGAAGCTGGTCATCGACCTCGTGAGTTCTCTCGAGCGAGTCAGTGGATCTCCCTCTTCCGAGCGGCCAGGGTGTGGCCTGAACGTACCCCCATCGGAATGTGACGGCCAACACAGGTAACGAAGGGGGTGTTTTACCCCGTGTGGGGGTGATGTGACGTGGGTCATCGTGATTGACATGCCCCGGTTGGCCGCTCGAACTCAGCCGGAACCCATCGTTCACGAGGAGCTCAGCACCATGTCAAAGACCATTTCTTCCGCTGACGTCGATGTCGTCGTCGTGGGTGCCGGGTTCGCCGGCCTCTACGCGCTGCGCAAGCTGCGCGACACGATGAACCTGACGACGCGCGTGTTCGAGGCCGGCTCGGACGTGGGCGGCACCTGGTTCTGGAATCGGTACCCGGGAGCCCGCTGTGACATCGAGAGCATCCACTACTCGTACTCGTTCGACGAGGATCTGCAGCAGGAGTGGCAGTGGAGTGAGAAGTTCGCCGGGCAGCCGGAAATCCTCCGCTACCTCGAACACGTCGCCGACCGTTTCGACCTGCGCAAGGAAATCACGTTCGGCACCCGGGTGGTCGGCGTGCACTGGGACGACGAGGACTCGGTGTGGACGGTGCACACCGACGACGGGCAGAGCGTGCGGAGTCGCTTCTTCATCTCGGGTGCGGGCAACCTGTCGGTCCCGAAGACCCCGGAGTTCGGCGGCATCGACAACTTCCGCGGCGAGGTGCTGCTCACCGGCAACTGGCCGCGGGGGGGGCGCCGACTTCACCGGCAAACGCGTCGCGGTGATCGGGACCGGGGCCAGCGGCATCCAGGCCATCCCGTTCATCGCCGAGGAGGCGGCCGAACTGGTGGTGTTCCAGCGGACCCCCAACTTCGCCACCCCCCTCGGCAACGGTCCGATCGACCCGGACGAGGTCGCCGAGATCAAGAGCAATTACGGCGAGGTCCGGGACGCGGCCCGCAACCACTTCCTCGGCGTCCCGTTCACTCAGGTGCAGCCGTCCGCGCTCGCCGTCGACGCCGACGAGCGTCGCCGCACGTTCGACGAACGCTGGAACGCCGGCGGGTTCCGGCTGTTCATCGACTCCTACCAGGACATCCTGTTCGACAAGGCCGCCAACGACACGATCGCCGACTACATCCGGGAGCGCATCCACGAGCGCGTCCAGGACCCGGCGAAGGCGGCGACGCTGGCGCCGACGGGCTACGCGTACGGCACCAAGCGTCCCCCGCTCGAGACCAACTACTACGAGGCGTTCAACCGCGACTCGGTGAGCGTCGTCGACGTGAAGTCCACGCCGATCGACGAGATCACCGCGAGCGGAGTCCGGGTCGGCGACCGTGTCTACGAGGTCGACACCATCGTCCTGGCAACCGGATTCGACGCGATGACCGGTCCGCTGATGGCCATGGACATCCGCGGTCGCGGCGGGCTGCCGCTGGCCGAGAAGTGGGAGCACGGGCCCCGGACGTACCTCGGGATCATGGTCAACGAGTTCCCGAACCTGTTCCTCGTCACCGGACCGCAGTCGCCGTCGGTGCTGTACAATATGCCGCTCGCCATCGAGGACCACGTCGACTTCGCCACCGACGCGATCGACCATCTGAACGAGCGCGGCCTCGACGTCATCGAGCCCACCGCACAGGCCGAAAGCGACTGGGGTGCATTGACCAACGAGATCGCCGACCAGACCCTGCTGCCGGAGACGAACTCGTGGTACATGGGCGCGAACATTCCCGGCAAGCCCCGCGCCTGCATGGTCTACCTCGGCGGTGCCCCCACCTACCGGGCGACGTGCGCGGAGGTCGTCGAGGCCGGCTACTCCGGCTTCGACCTCGCCCCGGCCGAGGCCCGCGCCGCCGCCACCGTGTCCTGACCAGAACCCCCGACAGAGGAGACCGACATGGCACTCGACGCACACGCAGCAGAACTGATCGCCGGACTGCAGGCGCAGGGTATGAAGGCTTTCGCGCAGATGACCGTGGACGAGGCCCGCGCGGTGGTGGGCACGTTCACCGGACTGCAGGCCCCACCCGAACCGGTCGCGCGGGTGGCGGACGCGCACTATGTCAGCGGCGGCACGCAGATTCCGCTGCGGATCTACGTGCCCGACGGTCCGGCACCGCATCCGGTGGTCCTGTACTTCCACGGCGGCGGGTTCGTCGCCGGCGACCTCGACGTGGTCGACGAACCGGCGCGGGCGGTCGCGAACGGCGCAGGCGCGGTCGTGGTGGCCGCGACGTACCGCCGCGCTCCCGAACATCGCTTCCCCGCCGCCGCCGACGACGCCGCGGCCGCCCTGCGGTGGGTGGCCGACACCGTCGCCGAGTACGGCGGTGACCCCGGCAACGTCGTCGTCATGGGCGACAGCGCCGGGGGGAACCTGGCGGCCGTCACCGCGCTGCGGGCCCGCGACGCGGGCGGACCCCACCTGCGGGGGCAGGTGCTGATCTACCCGGTCGTCGACCCGAACGCCGAGTTCCTGTCCCGGCGGGAGTTCGCCGAGGGGTACGTCATCGGCGCCGGCGACCTCGACTGGTTCTGGAGCAACTACCTGTCCTCGCCCGACGACGCGCAACATCCGTATGCGGTCCCGAGTCGCGCCGCGAGCCTCGAGGGGCTTCCGCCGGCCCTCGTGCTCACCACCGAGAACGAGGTGGCCCGCGACGAGGCCGAGGCGTACGCCGCGTCGCTGCGGCAGGCCGGGGTCGACACCGAGGCGATCCGGTTCGACGGTCTGATCCACGGAGCGTTCTGGATGTCCGGAGCGGTGCCGCGCAGCAGTGAAATGCGTACGGCGGTCGTCGAGTTCGTGAAGGGGGTCACGGCCACCGCCCCCGTCGTGTGACGTGACCCGATCGTGTCAGCCCTCGACTCGCGCCTCGAGTCGGGGGCTGACGCGTGGCCATTCCTCGTCGATCATCGAGAAGAGCGCGGTGTTGCGCCAGGTCCCGTCCCGGCGGCGTCGGTGCTTGCGCAGGATGCCCTCGAACTCGGCTCCGAGCTTGGCGATGGCGCCGCGGGAGTGGGCGTTGCGTTCGTCGGTGTGCCATTCGACGCGGACGGCGCCGAGGTCTTCGAACGCCCGGCGCAGCAACAGCAGTTTCGACTCGGGGTTGACGAGCGTGCCCTGCGCCGACCGGGACAACCAGGTGTGCCCGATCGCGAGGCTGCGGTTCTTCGGGTCGATCAGATACAGCGACGTCGAACCGACGATCCTCCCGGCGGCGGCGTCGATCTGCGCGTACGCCAGCCGGGCCGGATCCTCGTCGGCGGCGCGGACGAACGCCGCCGCGTCGTCGCGATCGGCGATGGCGACCGACGTCCAGTGAAAGATCCGGGGGTCGTCGACCGCGGCCAGCAGTCCGTCGACGTGCTCCTCGCCCAGCGGCTCGAGTCGCACGTGCCGCCCGGTGAGAGTGGGGTGCGCGAACCAGGATTCGCTCATCGCACCGGCTCGGGAGACTTCAGCATCGGCCGCTGGTCCGAATCGGGACCGGTGTGTCCGCGCACAGGAGGATGCCGAAGCGTGGCGCGCAGGAACACGAAGAACAGCACCACCAGCAGTCCCGCGCGGCCCCACACCCCGAACTTCACCAGAACCTCGAACGTCGACGCGTCCGTCTGCGCGGCGAGGGCGCCGAAGTACTTGAAGACGCCGATCCCCATCGACAGGTCGGCCACGAGGTACGCCGCGACGAGCCCCCACGGGACGCGCAGCAGAACGAAGAACGGGATGAGCCACAGCGTGTACTGCGGCGAGTGCACCTTGTGCAGCAGCAGGAAACCGCACAGCATGGCCGCGCTGACGGCGATCCACGGGTACACGCCGTCGCGGTGGAATCGCATCCAGCCGAGCCGCAGGGCGATCGCGAACGCGACGCACACGAGGAGCGGCGACAGCAGGCTCACCGTCTGGTCGTACGCCGGGAGCGGGACGTCGTCGGAGACCGGACCGAACAGTGGTCGCAGGCCCCAGTACCAGATGGAATTCGTGGTGAGGTCGGCCTGGCGGTTCTGCTGGAACGTGAACGACGCCCGCCACCCGCTGTAGGAGATGAGGGCGAACGGGAGGTTCACCGCTACGACGGTGGTGATCGCGGCGGCCGCGACCATCAACGCGCCGCGCACGTCGTAGCGTCGTCCCGCGGTGCCGTTGCGGGTGAGGACGTACGCCATCAGCGGGAGCACGAACGCGCCCGGATACAGCTTCAGACAGAAACCGACGGCGAGGAGCACCGCCGCGAGGACGGCGCGGGCGCGGAGCGGGATGCGCTCGAACGTCATGACGAAGATCGCGGCCACCGACGTCGCGACCACCGGCAGTTCCCAGTTGTGGAACGCGTACAGGACCAGCGGCGGAGTCGCCGACCACAGCAGCGCCCACCACCCCGCGAGACGTCCCAGCATCCACGCCGTGAGCAGGCCGAACGGTGCGAGGATCAGAGCCGAGTGCAGCAGGAAGTCGGCGTCGGTGTGGGAACCGATACCGCCGAGCCACATGAGGACACCGCTCAGGACCGGGTACTCGACGGTGCCGCCGGTGAGCACGCCGTCGGCGTTGATCCCGCCGGTGACGTACGGGAAGACGTGCAGGTTGACGTCGCGTCCGAGCCACAGGAACTGGATGTCGGAGTAGCAGACCTGCGTGTCCTTGATGCGGTCGAAGAGCAGGCTTCGCCCGACGCCGTCGAACGGCGCCCCTGCGCACCGCGCCTTCTGCAGGTAGCCGGCGAGCATGGCGAGACCCGCCAACCCGACGACGACCGCCGTGATCGGCGACCGCTGCCGAGCTCCGATATGCATGAATCCACATTAGGGTGCGCGGGCCCCCGCGTGCGACGCGGAAACGCCGTGCGTGCGGCGGTCAGTCCCCCGTCCGGCGCAGGGCGTCGGGCTTGTGGACCGCGTCCTTCCCGCTCTTGTCGCTGACGACGCGGTACTGCGGGTCGTCCTCGGAGGCCCGCACGGTGCGGCCCGCGGCCTCCGTGTCGTCGGTGATCTTCTCCTCGACCTCGCCGGACGTGGTGGTGCCGTGCGTCTTCCACTCCACCTTGTCGCCCCGGTGCAAATTCTTGTCTGCTGCCATCGTGTCGGCGTACCCGTCCGTACCCCCGGTCACACCGGACGACCTGATTTCGCTGGTCAGGGGCTCGTCATGTACCCTGCAAAGGTTGCTGACGCAACGACCCTCCTGCCACGGACAGTCCGTGGCCGTTTTCACTAGTCCATAGGAGGTGATGAGGTCTTATGCGTCATTACGAATTGATGGTCATCCTTGACCCCAGCCTGGACGAGCGCACTGTTGCTCCTTCGCTGGATACGTTCCTCAATGTTGTTCGCCAGGACGGCGGCAAGATCGACAAGGTCGATGTCTGGGGTAAGCGTCGTCTCGCCTACGAGATCCTGAAGCACAGCGAAGGCATCTACGCGGTGATCGACATCAGCGCTACGCCCGCCACCGTCGCGGAGCTCGATCGTCAGCTCGGTCTGAACGAGTCGGTGCTGCGTACGAAGGTTCTGCGCCACAACAAGTGATTTCTGTCGGTCACCAGCCCTAGGCTCGTGCCCAACCGAACTCCACATTCTGCAGGAGGAACCATATGGCAGGCGACACCGTCATCACCGTCATCGGAAACTTGACGGCTGATCCGGAGCTTCGATTCACCCCCGCGGGTGCCGCGGTCGCGAACTTCACTGTCGCGTCCACGCCCCGCACCTTCGACCGTCAGACCAATGAATGGAAAGACGGCGAAGCACTGTTTCTGCGTTGCAACATCTGGCGCGAGGCAGCCGAGAACGTCGCGGAGAGCTTGACCCGTGGCTCGCGAGTGATCGTGAGCGGCCGGCTCAAGCAGCGCTCCTACGAAACTCGTGAAGGTGAAAAGCGCACTGTCGTCGAGCTCGAGGTCGACGAGATCGGCCCCTCGCTGAGGTACGCCACGGCCAAGGTCAACAAGGCCAACCGTGGTGGCGGCAGCGGCGGTGGCTTCGGTTCCTCCGGCGGATCGGGCGGCGGACGTCCGCAATCCAACACCGGCGGAGATGATCCGTGGGGCAGCGCGCCGCAGGCGTCCGGCTCCTTCGGAGGCTCTGGTGGTGGGAGCGACGAACCCCCGTTCTGATCCGTACCTGATCGGAACATCCAGAAAAGAGCAAACAAATGCCGAAGCCGCCCTTGCGCGACAAGGTAATGAAGAAGAAGATCTGCATCTTCTGCAAAGAGAAGAACACGCAGATCAACTACAAGGACACGACGCTGCTGCGTAAGTACGTCAGCGACCGCGGCAAGATCCGCGCGCGCCGTGTCACCGGCAACTGCGTCCAGCACCAGCGCGACGTTGCCATTGCCGTCAAGAACTCACGTGAGGTGGCGTTGCTGCCTTACGCCACCGTGGCTCGCTAAGGAAAGGGAGGAAAGACATGAAGCTCATCCTCACCGCTGACGTGGACAACCTCGGTGCGCCTGGCGACACCGTCGAGGTCAAGGACGGCTACGGCCGCAACTACCTGCTGCCCCGCGGCCTGGCCATCGTCGCCACCCGTGGCGCCGAGAAGCAGGTCGAGGGCATCCGTCGTGCGCAGGAAGCCCGCGCCGTGCGCGGTCTCGACCACGCCAAGGAGCTCAAGGACGCCATCGAGGGTCTCGAGAACATCTCGCTGACGGTCAAGACCGCCGGTGACAAGGGCAAGCTCTTCGGTTCGGTGACCGCCGCCGACGTTGCCGGTGCCATCAAGGCCGCCGGTGGACCCGTCGTCGACAAGCGCAGCCTCGAGCTGCCGAAGGCTCACATCAAGGCGACCGGCAAGCACGCCATCGTCGTGAACCTGCACCCCGACGTGGTTGCGAAGTTCCACCTGAACGTCGTCGGCGCCTAGTCGACTCGTTCACACACAGGCCCCCCGGACGCCTCGGCGTGCGGGGGGCCTGCGTTTGTCGATTCCGGCTTCCGCTTGCCCTCTCGAGCCCGTTTCCGGGGGTGTGAGGCGCGCAGGGGACTGGCTTCCAGGCGTGACTGGAAGTTAGCCGCCCCCGCCGGCGGTGTGTGAGGTGAATCATATTGCCACGCAGGGGCGATCAACTCAACACGCCCGAGTCGTCAACGCGAAAGACACGCCGAACGGGTTTTCATCCACAGTGGGGAGAATCAAAAAAACTGCTTTGATCTGGGGATTTGGGATTGTGATATGTACTTATCCTCAGGTTATCCCCATGGGGTTAACACACGTCCCCAGCGGTTTACACAATTTGTCCCCAACTGTGTACACAGGCCGGTTTGAACCCTGGGTAGCTAATCCCTAACGTCGTCCCAGCGTGTCTCACGATCACGACGTCGGCTGCCGCGGAGAGCCTGCGAATGTTGTCGGTGGGGGCGAGTACAAAGAGTTCGTAGCACCAACACCGGGAAGCTTTTCCCGGGGCGGCGCAACAGTTGATGGGGAAGGTCGGTCGAGTGGCTGTAGTAGACGATCGGGGCCATTCCGAATACCCGGGTCCGCCCGACGCGGAGCCCGGTGAAGAGTTCGGCCGGCAGCCCCCTCAGGACATGGCGGCGGAGCAGTCGGTGCTCGGCGGCATGCTCCTCAGCAAGGACGCCATCGCCGACGTGCTCGAGGTCCTCCGCCCCGGCGACTTCTACCGTCCCGCGCATCAGTCGGTGTACGACGTGATCCTCGACCTCTACAGCCGCGGTGAGCCCGCCGACCCGGTGACGGTGTCCGCGGAACTGGATCGCCGTGGCGAACTCCGTCGCATCGGTGGCGCGTCCTATCTGGTGACGCTCACCCAGACGGTGCCCACCGCCGCCAACGCCGGCTACTACGCCGAGATCGTGGCGGAGAAGGCCATCCTGCGTCGCCTCGTCGACGCCGGCACCCGCATCGTCCAGTACGGCTACACCGGCGCCGACGGACAGGACGTCGCCGAGGTCGTCGACCGCGCGCAGGCCGAGATCTTCGAGGTCACCGAACGCCGCACCACCGAGGACTTCGTACCCCTCGAAGAGCTCCTGCAGCCCACGATGGACGAGATCGACTCCATCGCCAGCCGCGGCGGCATCTCCCTCGGTGTACCCACCGGCTTCGTCGAACTCGACGAGATCACCAACGGACTCCACCCCGGTCAGATGATCATCGTCGCGGCGCGTCCCGGTGTCGGTAAGGCGCTCGCCCTCGACACCCCCCTCGCCACGCCTACCGGCTGGACCACCATGGGTGACGTCCAGGTCGGCGACCACCTCATCGACGCCGACGGCAAGCCCACCCGCGTCGTCGCCGCCACCGACGTCATGGTCGGCCGACCCTGCTACGAGGTGGAATTCTCCGACGGCACGGTTCTCGTCGCCGACGAGCAGCATCAGTGGCTGACGAACGTCGACGGCCGGGCCGCCGTCCGCACCACGGCTCAGATCGCCGGTTCCGTCGACCGCGAGCATCAGGTCGCGCACACGCGCGCGCTCCAGTTGCCGACGTCGGCTGTGCGCGTCGACCCCTACGCTCTGGGAGCCTCGCTCCCCGTTCAGGCCGATGCCAAGCGAATTCCGGCGGAATTGTTGCGCGGTTCGGAAGCCGAGCGTCGCGAGTTGCTCGCCGGCCTGCTCGATGTAGCAGGATCGGTCACCGACGACGGCTCGGTGCTGTTCGAGACCGGCAGCCTCCCGCTGTCCGACGATGTCGCCGAACTCGTGATCGGCCTGGGATACGACTCCCGTCGTGTCGGTGGAGGTATCACCTTCAGCGCCGACGAAGAGGTGTTCCAGCTCCACCGGAAAGCGATCCGGCACAAGGAGCTTCGCAGCGAGGTCGACGGTGCGCGCCACATCATCGCAGTGCGCCAGGTCGACAGCGTCCCCGTCCGCTGCGTCGAGGTCGACAACGCCGACCACCTGTACCTTGCGGGCCGGTCGATGGTGCCCACCCACAACTCCACGCTCGGAATGGATTTCCTGCGCTCGTGCTCCGTGAAGCACGGCATGGCCAGCGTCATGTTCTCGCTCGAGATGAGCAAGACCGAGATCGTCATGCGTCTGCTGTCGGCGGAGGCGAAGATCAAGCTCGGCGACATGCGCTCCGGCAAGATGACCGACGACGACTGGACGAAGCTGGCTCGCCGCATGAGCGAGATCAGTGAGGCCCCGCTCTTCATCGACGACTCGCCGAACCTCACCATGATGGAGATTCGCGCAAAAGCCCGGCGGCTCAAGCAGAAACACGACATCAAGCTGATCGTGATCGACTACCTGCAGCTGATGAGCTCCGGTAAGAAGGTCGAGTCACGTCAGCAGGAAGTCTCCGAGTTCTCGCGTAGCCTCAAGCTTCTGGCGAAGGAACTCGAAGTTCCCGTGGTCGCGATCTGCCAGCTGAACCGTGGTCCCGAACAGCGGCAGGACAAGCGCCCGCAGGTCGCTGACCTGCGCGAATCCGGATCGCTAGAACAGGATGCCGACATGGTGATCCTGCTTTACCGCCCCGACGCGACCGAACGCGACGACCCCCGCGGCGGCGAGGCCGACCTCATCCTCGGTAAGCACCGTAACGGTCCGACCGCGACAATCACTGTGGCGCACCAGCTTCACCTGTCCAAGTTCGTGGATATGGCGAGAGGTTAGGCGGCAGCAGTAGCAGCAAAAGCAGTTGTTCGCGCGGCGGCGCCACCTCCCTGGGGGTGGCGCCGCCGCTGTGATTGTGGCTGCTTTTCCCGGTCAGTAATCGCCGTACGCTTCGCTATTGCCTTCTCCGGCTTCGAATGCCGTCATCGGCGAAGCCTGACGCGTTCGCGTCGAGGCCGCCCCTGGCATCCCAGCTCAATGAAGGGGTGGCCGCATCAGTATCTGGCCGACCTCGAGCAGGAACTCGGAGACTCTTCCGGTGTTGCGAAAGGAGATTCCTTCTTTCGCAGCGGTGTAGAACCTTTCGTCGCCAAACGGCCATTGAGTCGCGAAATATGCTGTAGGTGTTAGCAATTGTAGAATCAAGGGTGTTGCTGACGAACGTCCTTCGTGGCCATCTGCTCAATTGCTCGTTAACCTACGGGAGATCCTGGTGGATCACAACTCCTTGTTGCTCCATCTTCCAAAACCTATTGTGCCACTGATTATTTAGATACAATCATTCAACTAGTCGCTCAAAACGGGGGAGTAGTCATGGGTGGGGAACTGGGATCGATTGTAAGCGGTCTACTGGAACTCGTATCGGAGGGATGGGGTCCTTCGAGTCCAGCTTCAGGCATACCTTCGTCTGCGCGGGTGTTGCGCGCCGACACGGGAGCGCCTGTCAAGATGGGCGAGCTCGCGTGTTCGGTTGAACCGCAATGTGTGTGGTCATTAGGTGAGGATCTGCGAATGGTCGCCAGACCACTGGGTAAGGTTGTTCGTGCCGGAGTGGCCAATGTCCTCCGTGTGCATCTCGCGTCGGGTCGTCAAATCGAACTGTCGCGCGACCAGGAGTTCAGAACGGTGAACGGCTGGATTCCGCTGACAAAACTGGAGATCGGTCAACGACTGGCTATCCGCGATACGTACCCGAACCAATTCATGGGACGCAACTTGCTGATGCTGAGATCATTCTGCTGGCGCACATGATCGGGGACGGATCGTGCGTAAAGCGCCAGCCCATCCGCTACGCATCGATCGATGAACAAAATCTCGCAGCTGTGACTACGGCGGCCGCCCACTTCGGTGTCACCGCGGTTCGTGACGAGTATCCAGCTGCGCGGTGTATCACGCTGCGATTGCCGGCGCCCTATAGGCTCGGGCATGGCAAGCGCAATCCCATTGCAGCCTGGCTCGATGAGCTTGGACTCTTCGGAATGCGCAGCTATGACAAGTTCGTTCCCAAAGTGATATTCGACGTGGGGAACCATCAAGTTGCGCTGTTTCTGCGACATCTGTGGGCCACGGATGGCTCGGTTCGGTGGGACGAGAAGGGGAATGAGGGACGCGTGTATTACGCGTCGACGAGTCGTCGCCTGGTCGACGACATTGCGATGCTACTGCTCCGGCTCGGCGTTCACGGACGGATCAAACGGGTCCCTCAGTCGGGTTACCGTGATTGCTGGTTCTTGACAATTGCCGGAAGCCAGAACCAGACGCAGTTTCTCTCCGTGGTGGGTGTGCATGGTGCCAGAGGCGAAGCTGCGCGGAGGGTGCTGGGTGAGCTTTCGTCGGTGGCCCCCAACCTGAACGTCGATACCATTCCGAATGAGGTCTGGGTCCAAGTTCGCGAGATTCTGGCATCAAACGGTGTCACACACCGTGCATTCGCAGCAGCAATGAATACCAAATTCTGCGGATCGACCCTGTGGAAGCATGCTGTGAGTCGTTCCCGACTCGCCAAGGTCGCCGAGGTGCTCGACGACGATGGCCTCAGGGTCCTCGCCACGAGCGACGTGTTCTGGGACAGAGTCGTTGACATAGTCAGCGGGAGGACTCAGGAGGTATTCACGTGCTCCGTGCTGGGCGCGGACAACCTGGTCGTAGACGGCGTTGTGGTGCGGCAAACTCAGCAATAGAGCGTGCCTGCCACCAACTCGAGGCCTGGTTATGGCGCTGCGCACCGGGGACCTCGCGACCGGCTGGCCCGGTCAACCACGGCTGCCGGGTGGCGTCGCAGCAGGGCTCTGGGGGTGATGGTGGTTCCGTCGAGGCGCATTTGTGAGTCGTCCCAGCCGATACGCGACCGATGCGAGCACGACTTTCGGCGAGGTAAGAAGAAGCCGAAGGCGCGCGATCGGCGAGTTGCTCGCGCGAATATCGAGGTAGGAATACATCTGGTGACGCACGACCAGTCCATCTCGGAAGGTCCAGATCTCGATTCCGGATTGTCGGTCTGCTCCGCCGAATCCGCCTGTCCAGGTGATCACGACCGTGTTCGGTTCGGCGCACACCACGGTCTTGCGGACGCGTAACCGCAGCCGTGTGCACACGGCGAACAGTTCGGTGGCGGCCGTCCGGATGGCCGCGATACCGTCGTGTCTGTCGTAGGCGCCGTCCATGATCCATTCGGCAACCGCATCGGGTGCGTAGAGGGCGAGTAGTTCGTCGATGCGACCGTTGTTGGTGACTCTTTCGGCTTCGACGGCGAAGTGGATCGGGTCGATATGCTTCTGTGGCACAGACTTCGGTGCGTTGGTGGTGCCGTCCATCATTATCGGTCCTTCGATTAGTGTGGGCGGTTGGTGGCATTAGCGGTGTTGTGCCGCAGGGCATGTGCGACCTCGTGTGCGGCTCGCTCGCCGGATTCGATGGCCCCTTCGATGTATCCGGCGTGCTCGCTTGCGGTTTCGGTGCCGGCCCAGTGAATGTCGCCGATCGGTTCGGAGGGAAACGGGAACGATCCCTCCGGGTTGCCTGCTGTCGGTAGTGCCGAATATCCCCCGATCGCATGTTCGTCGAGGTGCCAGGACTTCTCGTGCCAGCTCGCCGGCCGGCGGATCTCCGGTGACCCGATGGCGGCGGCGAGGGGGCCCAGGAGCGCCCGCTGGCGGCCGGCTTCGTCGAGTCCGTCGAGTTCCCGCGCTTCTCGACCGCCTACCAGCACACAGAGGTGGCCCGGCCCGCCGGGCGGGGAGGTATCGAAGACCGCGAAACCGGGGCGATCGAGGAACATGAATTCGGCGTCTGTAGTGGAGCGCCAGAACGGCTGCCGGTAGACCGCGACCGCCTTGTACACCGAACCCATGTACGTGTTTTGCTCGAGACGGTGACGATTGGCCGGATGCGGAGGGTCGAAGGTGATCGTGGCCGCCGCCGGGGGCGGCACCGACACGATCACCTTGGACGCCCGGACGAGAGCCGATGCCGACTGGAGGACGATTCCGCGGCCGTTTTGGCTGATGGACGTCACTCGACTGCCGGTCAGCACCCGCGGTCCGAGTTCATCGGCAATTCTGTCGGTCAGTGTTCCTGCCCCCTCGACGATCAGACTCTCCTGAGCACCGCCGTTCGTCGACAACATCGTGGACAGTCCGCCCTGGTAATCGATCATCTTGACGAACGCGTCCATCGAGAAGCGGTCGAGATCTGCCGTGGTCGAGATCTCGACGAGTACCTCCAGGAGGCGGCGAGCTCTGGCGGCCGGCACGGTGTTCAGCCACTCCCGTACGGTCGTCGAGTTCCATCGCTTCGGCGCTCCTCGCCTCGCCCGGATCTCCCAGACCGACAGCACGGCAGTGGCCAGCAGCATGGACGGACTCACGGCCGAGACGGTGCGACCGTCGCCGACGACCATCGGCCGCTTCGGTGTGTGCATCGGAAACACGGTGGTCCCGAGTTCGGCGGCCAGGGCAGAGAACCGGTGGTGTCCGTGACCGATCCACTGGCCACCCAGGTCGAACCGCGAGCCCAGCGCTGAGGTGTCGGCCATCATCCGGCCACCGGTGCGGTCCGCGGATTCGAGTACCAGGACGTCGAGCCCCTGACGGTGCAGCGCTCTCGCTGCGATCAGACCCGACATGCCGGCACCGACCACCGCGACGGTGGTCTCGCGTGAGGTTGCCTGCTCGTCGTTCGAGCTGTCGGTGGGGTGTTGGTTCATAGATCTCACTCCGATCGTTGATCGACGGTGAACGAGGCGACTGCCTGTTGACTTCGTCCGCGGCGCCGAGCTTTCGCCAGGGCGCGGGGCACGGAGAGCGCCGTGCGCATTTGTAAGTCGGACATCCGTACGAGTTACCGTAGAAGGAGATCTTCGCGAACGCAATAGTCGTCGCGTCGTGGCCGGCTCGGGCGCCGGCGTTCGGGTCTCGGCCTCAGGCCGTCTCGGCCTTCGCCGCCTTCGTGCGCGCGACCGGCTGCGGGTCGGCGAACAGGACGAGCATGTCCAGCGCGTGGCCGAGGTCGCGTCGCGCGCGGTCGGGATCGGGCTTGGCGATGTACTGCAGGATCAGCCCGTCGACCTGGGCCAGCGCGATCCGCCCGAGGGTGTCGAAGCCGACGGCACAGCGTTCGCCCGCCGCTTGCGCCGCCCGCTCGCAGAACTCGGTGACCAGCGCGCTGTAGCGCTCGTACTGCAGCCGCGCCAATCCGCCATCGGAATCGCTGCGCAGCGAATAGGTCAGCAACTCGTACTGCATGATCTGCAGCCCGACCCTGCTCGTGACCAGTTTCTTCCAGAAGTTGCCCACGCCGTGTCGCAGCGCATGTTCGACGCCCTTGTCGACCGCGAGTTCGGTGCGCAGCGTCTCGGAGATCTCACTGATGACGGTCGCGATGACGGCCTTTAGGAGCTGGTCCTTGCTGGGGAAGACGTAGTGCAGCGTGCCGAGCGGAATGCCGGCCCGCGCGGCGACGGCCCTAAGGGTGGTACCCGGCACGCCCGTCTCGCTGAACTCCCTGATCGCCGCCGCGACGATCTGCTCCTCGCGCTCGGACGCCTTGACGTAGGCCACCGCTCTTCCTCCTCCGACGTCCCCTGTGGACTCGACCTCACTCTTGCATACCCCGCCACTGTGATCTAGGTTACGGTCGGACAACCGACTGACTTTTGAGGAGGATTTGCGATGGTGGATTGCGATGTGGTCGTGGTCGGTGCCGGGCTTGCCGGGCTCACGGCAGCCAGGGCGCTGACTGCGGCGGGACGCCGCGTGAAGGTTCTGGAGGCTCGCGATCGGGTGGCCGGGCGCAATCTCGGCGGTCACCTGGCCAACGGTGTTCCGGTAGAGCTGGGTGGGCAGTGGATCGGCCGAACCCAGACCGAGGTGTTGGCGCTGGTGGGCGAGCTCGGGCTCGAGACGTTCCCGACCTACGACGAGGGCGCCGCCGTCACCCTCTACAAAGGAAAAACCACTCGATACGCCGACGAGACCTTCGGGCTTTCCGGCGACGCCGCGGTCGAAGTCGGCAGACTCCAGCACGAACTCGAGGAACTGGCCGGCACGGTGTCGTTGTCGGCGCCGTGGGCCTCGCCCGACGCCGCCGCGCTGGACCGCAGGACGCTGGACGAATGGCTGCGCGCCAACACCGACGACCCCGAGGTTCGGGCATTCTGGGACGCGGTCGTGCCCGCCCTGTTCTCCGCCGCGCCGGCCGAGATGTCGCTGCTGCACTTCCTCTTCTACATCAAGTCCGGCGGCATGATCGATGCCCTCGTCGCCACCACCGGCGGCGCCCAGGAGTTGCGCGTCGCCGGGGGCACACACCAGATTTCGGAACGACTCGCCGCCGAGCTCGGTGACGCGGTCCGGCTGAACAGCCCGATTCACACGATCACCCACGACGACAACGAGGTCCGAGTCGAATTCGACGGCGGAACGGTCGCTGCCGCGCATGCCATCGTGGCGATCCCCCCGACCTTGGCCGGTCGTCTTCGCTACCGGCCCGCCCTTCCGGGTTCCCGCGACGGCCTCACCCAGCAGATCCCGATGGGATCGGTGATCAAGATTCAGATCGCCTACCCGACGCCGTTCTGGCGAGAATCTGGGTTGAACGGGTTCGCCTTCAACTTGGACGACGAACTGAGCGTCACCCTGGACAACTCGCCCGCCGATGGCACGTGCGGTGTCCTCGTCGGCTTCTTCGAAGGCGCCCACGCGCGCAACGCCGCGCGCTGGACCCCGGACGAGCGCCGAGCGTCGGTCGTGGCGACGTTGGTCAAACTCTTCGGGTCTGCAGCCGGCGAGCCCGTCGACTACCTCGAACAGGACTGGATGGCCGAGGAGTACACCCGTGGTTGCTACGGTGGCCGACTCGGGGCCGGCGTGTGGACCCAGTACGGTGCCGCACTCGCCGAACCGATCGGACGTCTGCACTGGGCCGGCGCGGAAACCTCCGACATCTGGAACGGTTACATGGACGGAGCCGTCCGGTCCGGCCGGCGAGCCGCCGCCGAAGTTCTCGCACAACTGAATTCGTAACGAGGCGATTAGCCGCCTATCGCCCCAACGTGGCGGCCGCACTCGGAGGCGCCACGACCACCGGTACGCCTGGTTTCCGTGTGCCCGCGAAGGGGTAAGCGGAGACGAGCGCTTTTTGGGTGCTCGATGAATCATGCAGCAGTTCATGTCTATTCGAGAGAATGCCGAAAGGGGGTAACTTGAATGGCCGACCAGTACGCGCGGCAGGATCCCAGCACGCAGTACCCCGCTCCTGATCGCGAGAATCAGCCCGAGTTGCAGCATCCGGGACTGACCACCGAGATGGTGACCGCCCCGGATCACGGTGAGGACACGTATCGAGGAAGCGGTCGGCTCGAGGGCCGTCGCGCCCTGATCACCGGCGCGGATTCGGGTATCGGGCGAGCGGTGGCGCTCGCGTTCGCGCGTGAGGGTGCCGATGTCGTCGTCAGCTGTCTCGACGCGGAGGAGTCGGATGCGCAGGAGACGAGGAGGCTGGTGGAAGCAGCCGGCCGGAAAGGCGTCGTCGCAACCGGAGATATCACCTCGGAGGCGCACTGCCAGAGCCTCGTAGACCTGACCGTCCATGAATTCGGGGGCCTGGACATCTTGGTGAACAACGCGGCCTTTCAGATGGTGCAAACGGGTGGTATCGCGGACGTCACCACCGAGCAGTTCGATCGGGTCCTGCGGACGAACCTCTACGCTCTGTTCTGGTTGTGCAAGATGTCCCTCGAAGTCATGGAGCCCGGCTCGACCATCGTGAATACGTCCTCGATCCAGGGGATGAATCCTTCTCCGGGCCTTCTCGACTACGCCACCACGAAGGCGGGGATCATCAATTTCACCAAGGGGCTGGCCGCTGATGTGGCGAAAAGAGGCATCCGGGTCAATGCCGTGGCACCGGGGCCGATCTGGACGCCGTTGATTCCCGCGACCATGCCGGCCGACGGCTACCGGCAGTTCGGGGACGACGTGCCTCTGGGGCGGCCCGGTCAACCGGCGGAACTCGCGCCCGCATATGTGTTCCTCGCATCCAGCGAATCCAGCTACGTCACAGGAGAAGTCCTCGGCGTCACTGGCGGGGTGCCCTTCACCTGAGCGCCCCGGAAGGCAGTCTCGAGTGTCTTCGCTGACATCTAATGCGCACGGTACTAGGTTGTTTCGACCCGAGCTACCCGCCTGAGCGCTTCGGCGACGTCAGTTGGCAGTGGACGCGACCGGGCTGACGCGAGATCGACGTTGACATAGGTGTTCTCGACCGTCGCGACGATGACCTCGTCACGCCGCAAAATGATGCGTAGGTGGAAGCTCGACGTTCCGACGCGGGTCGGAACCGTGTCGGCATCGATGACGTCATCGAAACGACAGGGACTCACAAAGGCGATCTCGCTCTTGACGACGGACGGATCCGTCCCCTCCGCAATGAGTGTGTCGTACTGCCATCCGAGCGAACGGAAGAATTCGGTCATCGCGATATCCGCGATTTCCAGGTATCGGCTGTTGAAGAGATATCCCTGCTGGTCGACCTCGTGATACCGAATTCGGTGGGAGTACACGACCGTGATCGTACCGCGCCGAGGGGCAAGCCCTTCACGGCTGTCTTCGCCGCATCGCTGGGTCCATTGCGCCCCCACTACCGGGCTCATGTCGATGTTCTCGACGCGACAGCCCTGCGGTCTATCCTGAGTAGAGCGTGTCAGAGGTGGTGCAGGCCGATGGCGGATGACCCGTGGGTGACGCAGCGTGAGCCGGATATCGTGGTCGAATTGGCCGCCGCCGGCTTCGACGAGGCCGAGGAGATCGGACGCGGAGGGTTCGGAGTCGTCTACCGGTGCCTGCAGGAGGATCTCGACCGCACGGTCGCCGTCAAAGTCCTCACTTCGGACCTCGACCCCGAGCATCTCGCCCGGTTCGTGCGTGAGCAGCGGGCGATGGGCCGCATGTCGGGGCATCCGAACATCGTCGACCTGTACCAGGTGGGCGTGACGCGCCGGGGCCGCCCGTTCCTGGTGATGCCGTACCACTCCCTCGGTTCGCTCGATGCGCAGATCCGCCGGTCGGGACCGATCGGGTGGGCGCAGGTGCTGCGGCTCGGCATCAAGATCGCGGGGGCACTCGAGACCGCCCATCGCGGTGGCACCCTGCACCGCGACGTCAAGCCCGCGAACATCCTTCTCACAGACTACGACGAGCCGCAACTGACCGATTTCGGCATCGCCCGGATCTCGGGTGGTTTCGAGACGACGACAGGAACGATCACGGGTTCGCCCGCGTTCACCGCGCCCGAGGTGCTCGAGGGTCGTCCGCCGACGGTCGCTTCCGACGTGTACAGCCTGGGATCAACCTTGTTCTGCGCATTGACGGGCCATGCGGCGTTCGAGCGGCACACTGGCGAGCAGGTGATCGCCCAGTTCCTGCGGATCTCTCGACAGCCGATCCCCGACCTGCGGGACTCCGGTATCCCGGACGATGTGTGCGCAGCCGTGGAGCAGGCTATGACCCGCAGCCTGGAGGACCGGACCGCGGGAGCCGCCGAGTTCGGTAACCGGCTCCGCGAAATCGAGCGCGTTCATGGCCTTGCCGTCGACGACATGCAGATACTGGCACGTGCGAGAGGAGATAGTCCGGATCGAGAAGCGGGGGCCACGGTCGCCGCATCCGTTCATCGCCGTCCCGATGTGCTGCATTCGTCACCCACTCCGCCGGCACCGGTGACGAAGTTCCGGCCACCCACGACGAGCCGCCCCCTCGTGCAGCGCCACCGCCTCCTGGACGTGCTACGAGACAGTCGGGATCGTCGACTGATCCTTGTGCACGGTCCCGCCGGCTTCGGCAAGAGCACCCTGGTGGCGCAGTGGCGAGACGAGCTCCTCGCGAACGGCAACGTCGTGGCCTGGCTGACCGTCGATGGCGACGACGACAACGTGGTGTGGTTCCTCTCGCACCTGGTGCAGGCGATCGGGCGGGTACACGCGGAGGTCGTCCAGGATCTGGGGCACGTTCTCGAGGAGAACGGGCGAGCAGCGGAGCGATTCGTATTGACCGAACTGATCAACCGTTTGCACAACCGCGATGACACGATCGTGATCGTCATCGACGACTGGCACCGAGTCACCGCACCCGAATCCACAGCTGCGCTCGAGTTTCTGCTCGACAGCGGCTGCCACCACCTGAAGCTTGTGGTAGCCAGTCGCAGCCGGACCGGACTGCCGCTGAGCCGAATGCGGATGCACGATGAGCTGCGAGAAATCGACGCTGCATCACTTGGCTTCGACCCTGACGAGTCACGGGAATTCTTCGCGAACCGGGTGCAGGAGGCGCACCTGACGGACACGGATATCGACTACTTACGGGAGTCGACCGCTGGGTGGATCGCAGCCCTGCAGCTCGCGTCGTTGACGTTGCGGGAACGATCCGGTGCCGGCACAGGAGAACTCGGTTCCGCCGCGCCGTTCTTGCTCGAGCAACTCCGCGGTGACACCGACGCGCTGGGCGAGTACCTCGCCGAGAACGTCCTCGACTCCCTCGAGCCGGACATGCTCGACTTCATTCTCGCGACCGCGGTCCCCGAACGCGTCTGCGGAGAACTGGCCTCGGCACTCGCGGACGTCGCCGACGGCCAGGCACGGCTCGAACGCGTTGTCGCCCGCGACCTGTTCCTGGGCCGGGCAGGCGACGACCGCCGGTGGTACCGATACCACCATCTGTTCGCCCAGGTACTTCGCCAGCGGCTCGAACGGGACCATCCGGGACGAACGACACAGCTGCACCGGATTGCCTCCGGATGGTTCCGGCAGCGGCACCTATTAGGCGAGGCGCTCGATCATCTTCTCGCTGCAGGCGATAGAACTGCAGCAGTGACGCTGATCGAAGACGAGAGCTACTACCTCCTGAGCAGGTCACAGATGTCGACGCTCCTCGGCCTGATCGCGAAACTACCGGCCGATCTAGTCTCTGCCAGTCCCCGACTGCAGCTGGCAACCGGATGGGCGAACGTCGAACTGCAGCGGCTCGACTTAGCGCGCGAGTCACGGCGCCGAGCCATCGAGTTGATCGATGCTCTCGCGTTACCCGAGGACCGGAGAATTCAGTTGCGCGTAGAAGTCGATGTCCTGCAGGCCTCTATCGAGAGCGCGCTCGAGCGCACATCCGGCGTCAAAGACCTTGTTGCGGAATGCCTCACCAACGCTCCCGAGCATCATCCCTTCGTCGTCTCGATGGCCGCCCTGATCGACACGATCATCGATCTCTACGAATTCCGGTTCACAGACGCGTACCGCAGACAGACGTGGGCTGCTCCCTACCACAGCCGAGCGACCGGCCCCTACGCCGTCGCCTACGGATACTGCTACGCGGGACTCGCCAAGATCGAGCAGCTCGATCTCGCCGGCGCCCTGCAGCTTTACCATCAAGCGCTCGACCTCATCCAACAGGCAGGCAACACCCAGTCGCACCATGCTCGCCTCGCGCGCGTGCTCCTTGCAGAGATCCTGTACTGGCGGAATGAGGTGTCTGAGGCTGAAGAGTTGCTGGGGGAGACGTCCGACGTCATCGCGCTCGGTGGTGCCCCGGACTTCATGATCCGGCATTACTGCCTGAATGCGCGGATTCTGGTGATCCATGGCGACTCGGTGAGCGCCGCAGCCGAACTCGACGCCGGTGCCGCCACCGCCGAGGCATTGACCCTGCCGCGGCTGCGAGCTGCCGTCGACAACGAACGCGTCCGACTCGGGTTACCACCGCGACCTGGATTTGTCGCCACTTCACGCCGAAGCCCTGTGTCGACAAGCGGAATCGAGCAGTCCACTGCGCAACTCGAGGACGAGACGGCGATCATGCTGCTCTTGCGAAGCGGCACGCCCGAGGAGATCGGGATCGCCCACACCCGGGCCGAGGAGTGGGTCCACGCGCTCGACGGCTCCGGTCGTGAACTGGCCGGTCTCCGCGCGGGCCGTTTGTTGGTGTCGTGCCTGTGGGCGGCCGGCCGTACCGACGACGCCAAGGCAGCACTGCTCCCGATTGCAGCCATGTGTGCCCGCCGCGGGCTGATCCGCTTCCTCCTCGGGGGTGGCCAACGAGTCGTGGACACCCTCGTCGCGCTGTTCCGCGAGGACAAACCCGACCTGCCCGCGACCTTCATCGACCAGACCGTGGCTGCCATCGCGCTCGGTAGCGGAACTGAACGTGATAGCTGAGTTGTATTCGGCCTCAGAACTGTTCCGGCGGCGGCTCAGGTGAGAAGGACGAATCCTTTTCCCCGGATGGTGCGGAGGATGGATGGGGCTCCTACGGCGGCGAGTTTGCGGCGGATCGACCAGATGTAGGCGTTGAGAACGTTGGTGGTGGATTCGCAGGTGACGCCCCAGACGACCATCAGGAGGTGGCGGCGGTGGACGATGTCGCCGCGGTTGCGCAGGAGCACGGTGAGGATCCTGCGTTCCGTCTCGGTGATGTCGGTCCGCAGTTCGTCGTTGACGATGGCGTTGGTGCGGGTGCATAGCGTGAGCTCCGGGTCGAGGTGCTCGGGTAGGAGAGGTGTGCGTCGATCCCACTGCGTGCGGCGCAGGTTCGATCGGACCCAGGCGACGAGTTCGTCCACCCCTCTCGAGGAGTCGAGTACGTGGTCGGCGCCGGCGTCGAGGAGATCGACTCGGTCTTCCGTGGGTGACCGGCTGATGATCAGGATGCCGCCGGTGAATCGGGTCGCGCGCAGCGCCTCGATGACGGCTGCGCCTCGCTGGGCGATCGAGCGGACATCGATCAGTTCGACAGAGTCGGGAAGCGCGTAGTGTCTGGTGAGTTGTTGCGCGATGAGGCGATCGGCGACGGTGTCGATGAGCACGACGCATGCGGGGGTGTGGCGTGATGCCGGAGGCGCGGGCATGGGCGGCTCCTGGTGGAGGGTCGTCGATCATGCGTGAGTGCTGGTAGCGGTCCGCAGGTGCGGGGTGATCGACGATGGGAAGGGGCGGGACCGTTCTTCGTGAGTGTGAGGTCAGGGTACGGTGTAGCCTCCGTCGATGACGTGGTCCGCGCCGGTTGTGTACGCGGACTCTTCCGACGCGAGATACAGCGCGAGGTAGGCGATTTCTCGAGGATCGCCGAACCTGCCGAGGGGTGTGGTCTCGACGGTGAGATGCAAGTCCGCGATCATCCGAGTGTTGACCTCGCCGGGAAGAATGGCGTTGACCCGAATGTTGAAGGGGGCAAGCTCTAATGCCGCTTCCTTCGTCATACCCCGTACCGCCCACTTCGATGCGGCGTACGCGAAGTTGTCGGTGATACCGACTGCTCCCGCGGAGGAGGAGATGTTGATTATGGAACCGCGGCCGACTTCCTTCATGCTCGGAATGACTGCCTGCATTCCGAGGAATGTGCCGATCTGATTGACCTCGATCACCTTTCGGAAATCGGTGAGTGTTGCGGTCTCGACGGTATGTGAGAGGAGGATCCCGGCGTTGTTGACGAGTACGTCGATCGGCCCGAAGCGTGACCGGGTCGTCTCGGTCAGAGCGCGCCACTGGTCGGGATCGGTGACATCCAGTTGCACGAAGTGGGCCCTGTGCCCCAGCTCCTGAGCCAGGCGGATGCCCTCACTCTTGTCGACGTCGGCGATGACCACACAGGCGCCGTGTTCGGCGAGCAGCCGTACATGTGCTGCCCCCATGCCGTGGGCGCCGCCGGTGACGACCGCGACCTTTCCGGTGACCCGTCCTGGCGTGTCGAGCACTGTGTTACGTCCTTTCTGGAAGGTGTGAGTAAGCGGTCGTTGCGCCCCACCCACACCTCCTGGCCGTGTCCGGTCGGGCAGGAGGTGTGGGTGGGGCGGGTGCCCCTAGATCGGGTTGCGGGCGGCGGTCAGCCAGCCGCCGTCGATGACGAAGGCCTGGCCGTGGATGAAGTCGGCGTCGGTGCCGGCGAGGTACAGCGCGAGCCGAGCGATCTCCGACGGCTGAGCCCAGCGCTGCGCGGGGGTGCGCATGATTTCGGCGTCCGAGTCGGGGAGGGTGTCCGAGCCCCCCTCCGGCACGGTCAGGCCGGTGAGGGTGGCGCCGGGGCAGATGGCGTTGACCCGGATTCCGAGCTTGCCGTAGTCGAAGGTCAGCTGCCGGGTGAGGCCGAGGACACCGTGTTTGGCTGCGGTGTAGGCGGTGCCGCCGCCGGCCGCGCTGAGCGAGGAGATGGAGGCGGTGTTGATGATGATGCCCTGGGAGCGGCTGAGCATGTCGGGAATGACAGCGCGTGCCATGAGGAAGGGCCCGGTCAGGTTCACTGCCAGGTTGCGGTCCCATTCGTCGATGGAGATTTCGTGTGCCGGGCGGAAGCTGTCGATGATGCCGGCGTTGTTGCACAGCACGTCGACTCGCCCGGCCCAGTTCAGCACCTGCCGTACCGCGGCCGTCACGGACTCCTCGGACGAGACGTCGACGGCCACTGCGATGGCGCGGTCCGGGGTGTCGAGTGCAGCAACGACCTCTTTCGCCTTGGGTTCATTGATGTCGAGGGCGGCGACGCGCGCACCGGCGGCGACGAACTCCTCGACCATGGATCGTCCCATGCCGGAGCCGGCTCCGGTCACGATCACGACTTTGTCGTCCATGGACTGTGTCATGATGTCTTCCTTCTTTCGCTGGGTGTGGAGAGTGTCTGGGGGTTTCGACACGGATCCGCTCAGGCGAGCGGTGGTGTCATCGGTGTGTGCGCGGCGTCGACGCCGCTCGCCGGCACGGGATGCACTTGGCATTCGAGACACAGGGGAGTCTCGGGATGATCTGCGGGCGTGTCTATTTCGTAGGTGGTGTAGTGGAGACCGCAACTTGCGCATCGGGTACGGGTGCCCCACAGATCGCCCACGGAGTTCCGCAGGTCCGCACGATCGGCGTCACTCGCAGTGGATGATCGCCGCCGCAGCGCGGGTACCTGTGTCAAGTACAAGGCGACGCTGGCGACCAGCGAGATCAGGGGAGCCAACTGCGACACCGCGCCCGAGCCGAGTTCGAGCGCCGCCAGGCCGACCGCCGCGGAGGCCACCCAGACCGCGAGTCCGCGAGCCACGCCGGGCAGCCGGCTCGCGCGGATCTCGGGGTCGCGGGAGACGACGAGCAGGTGCACGACGAAGATGCCGACCCACGAGACGGTCACGATGCCTTGCCAGGCGAGCGCGGTGGCGATGTAACTGAACACGTTGGTCAACATCAACAGGAAGGTCACGATCGCCAGGAGCACGACCCAGACGCGACGCGGCAGGTTGCGGGTGGAGAAGTGGCTGACCACGCGTTCGAGGCACATGCTGGCGACGTAGAAGTTCGCGGAGTTGATCCGGATCTGGCTGACGAGGACGACGATCAACCCGGCCAGCCCGAGGGAGGCCACGATGCCGGTGGTGACGGCGGATTCGGCGACCGTCGCGTTCGGTGCGGCCAGCGCCACGATCGCGATGCCGGCGAGCCCGTTGAATCCGTAGGCGACGAGGTAGAAGAGCCATCCGAAGGTGATGTGCGCGTGGAACCGTCGGTCTTCCGGCCGTCCGAAGCGTGCGAACTCGGGGGTGTCGGCGAACAGGAGCCAGTTGCCCATGAACAACACGAACGTGGTCAGCCATTTGGGGACGGAGCCGGATCCGACGATGTCGGGGGTCGTGGTGAACCAGTCGCCGCTCCATCCGAAGCGGAGACCGGCCGCGACGACCGCGGCGGCGACACCACCGATGTAGATCGGCAGCGACCAGGTGTTCAGTTTGTTCAGCCAGGTCTGCATGCCGCCGAGCATCAGCGGCAACATCGCGATGATGACGATGGCGTACCACACGCGAATGTCGAACACCTGGAAGTAGGCCTGCAGTGCCGCGGCCATGACGCTGGACTCGAACACGGCGTAGTAGAGGCCACCGAGACCGCAGATCAGGGGTGTCAGTGCGGCACCGCGCACCCCGAACATCTCGCGGGTGAGCAGCATCGAGTTCAGGCCGCGCCGGATCGAGGCGTTCGATGCGAACGCACCGAGGACCGAGTAGACGACGATGACGACGGCCAGCCCGATCAGCGCCTGCTGCGTACCTGCCAGGGACGCGGCGAGCGCACCGTAGTACAGGAACGCCATGGCGCTGGCGATCGACCACCAGCTGCCGAGGACGTTGATCCGCGGCTGGCGGGCGGTGAGCGGGACGACGTGATCGGTGTAATCTTCGTGTTCCTGCTGGGCGACGACGCGGGGATCGTCGAGGTGCTGGATCGCCCATCCTTGCGGGGCGGAGGTCCGATCCGGATCGGCCGCGGCCGCCGCGGGTTCGTGAGGGGTGGACATCGAGGCGCTCAGTGCCGGCCGGCGGGAACCGGGGTGAGGTCGCCGAAGAAGGCTTCGACCTCGGGCTGGTTCATGTCGGCGAAGCGGCATTCGACGATCTTGTCGCCAGACACTCGGTAGTAGCCGAGGCGTTCGGTGGTCACCGAACGGTCACCGCGACTCCACTTTTCGTGGACGAGCAGCAGGACGCCGTCCTCGCCGACGAGAAGGGTGTCGTTGCCGACGACGTCCCAGCTGTCGGTGTACGCGGCGACGCGGCTGACCCAGTTGCGGACGAATTCTTCGCGGCTGTGGAAGACACCGGCGAGGGGGCCGTCACCGCCCATGTGGACGACGAGGTCGGTGGCGTAGAAGTCCATTCCGGCTTCTTGGTCGCCGGGCTCCCACGCATCGTGGTAGGCGTGCATGACGCGTTCGGTGTTCTCGACAGTCATCGATTCTCCTTGAAAAGTCCGTCCGACAACGCAATGAGGGCCGGAATGGGTGTGGGTATCAGAAGGGAGTTGTGCCGCAGTGGGCGGCGGGTTCAGCGGTCTTGGCCGCCGAGCCGCTCGAAATCGGCGGGTCGTTTCGCCTTCATGACGGCCGCGGTGACCAGACCGGCCACGAACGCGGCGCCGAGCACGGCCAGCAGAATGGAATTGCTGTCGGATTCGCCGGCGACGAGTTCGAAGTTCGCGAGAGCGAAGGTGACCAGCGCGGTCATGGCGACGGCCGAGATGGTGGGTGCGACGAGGGTCGCCCAGGCGCCTTCGCCGGTGTCCTTGCCGTTGCGGCGGAACCAGGCCACCACGGCGACGCTGACGAGGGCCATGAGGATGAAGACGCCGGCGTTGCCGAGACCGGCAAGCTGAGCGTAGGCCATCGACGGGTCGCTGCCGGCGACGGCGAACAGTCCGACTCCGACCAGGACCAGCGCGGAGATGGCCATCGACGCACGGTAAGGGGAGCGGTGTCGGCCGTGCACGGCGCTGAGTGCCGTGGGCAGGGCGCCGTCCGCGCTGAGGTTGAACAGGTACCGGGTGGAGGCGTTGTGGATGGACAGAATGGATGCGAGCACCGCGGTGATCACGAGGGTGGTGGCGACGTTGCTGAACCAGACGCCGACGTACCGGTCGGCGGCGATGCCGAACATGCCCGCGGCGTCGCCCGTCGCCACGTTCTGGGCGTCACTGCCGAAGGCGGTGACCATCACCCAGACGGTGACGGTGTACAGGATGCCGATGAACAGGACAGCGAGGTAGGTGGCCCGCGGAATGGTCCGGTTCGGGTCGCGGACCTCGTCGCGGTAGAGCGCGGTCGCCTCGAACCCGATGAACACCAGCATGGCGAAGAGCAGGCCCACCCACACCTCGCCCCCCGCGAAGTCGAAGACGTTGAACGGTTGCAGGTGCAGGCCGGACTCCCCGCCCTGGCCGACGATGGCGACGTTGAAGATCATCACGATGGTGACCTCGACGAACATCACCCACATCAGTACCTTCGCGGACACGTCCACGTTGAAGTAGCCCAGGATTCCGACGATCACCCAGAATGCCAACGCCCCCAGCCACCACGGGATCACCGGTCCACCCCATTTCGCGATGAGGTCGGTGACGGTCAGGCCTGCGAAGCAATACACACCCATGCCGATGACCGAGTACGACAGCGTCGCAAGGAACGCCGCAGCCAGGCCCACGTGTCGGCCCAGGCCCTCGGAGATGTAGGCGTAGAAGGCGCCGGGACGGGGCATGTGCTTGGTCATCGCCATGTAGCCCACCGAGAAGATCAGCAGGACCGCGGTCACGAGGACGAACGCCACGGGTGCGGTGTTGCCCGAGGCCATGATCGTCAGGGAGAAGTAGCCCGCGAGGCAGGTCAGGGGAGACGAAAACGCCAGGACCGACAGCACCAGCTGGGTGGTGCTCATCTGACCGGAGAGGCGGCTCGCCGAGCCGTCGCCGGATACCGGCGTTTGAGTCGTGCTGGGGGATTCCATTGCGTTCTTCACTTTCCTGAGGGCCGCAGACGAAGATCCGATGTGACCTAAGTCATATAATGGTCATTAAGGAGTCGGTCTGTCAACCCCTGAATTCCAGGGGATTGTCGGGGGGATTTGCGACAAGGGGAACCGGTGGGGTGGCCGCGCGGTGCAACCGTACCGGGTTTCGGCGTGATGCGCGCCGGGAGTCTCTGGCGAGTGTCGTTAAATTGTTGTTACACAACATTTTAGAAGAGCAATACAGAAGAGTCCGTCCCGCAGTCCGGGAGGCGGTCACCGGCGTTCGGGCCGGGCGAGCGCGGAGCGATGGGCCGAGGGGCGGCCGCCCGGCGGCGAAGCGGCCGAGGCTCTGGACGGGCGACTTAATGATTGATAAATGGCCGGGGCATCGGGGCCGGACGCGGGGGAGGCTGTCCGGCTCCGGTGGGCGTCGGATATCGCGCGCCGCCGGGACCGGGATCCGAACGGGTGCCCTCGGGTGTGCGGACCCGAGGGCACCCGTTGTGTCAGGACAAGCGAACGGTGAGGCCTTCGCAGTTGCGGTGCCGATCCGAGTTCATCCACACCGGTTCCCCGACGACCTCGATCGTGCTGTACCGATCGGCGAGCACGTCGAGGACGGCTCGGGCCTCGGCGCGGGCGATGGCCTGGCCTGCGCAGTTGTGGGTGCCGACACCGAACGCGATCGCCATGCTCGCTTCCTTCGGACGGTTGTAGTCGAAGACGTCCGGGTTGGGGAACACCTCCGGGTCGCGCAAGGCCGCTCCGAGGACGAACCGGATCCGGACACCCGCCGGGATGTCGACGCCACGGATCTCGAGCGGTGTGGTGGTGAACCGGTCGAGGGCGACTTCGGGGAGGGACCGCCGGATCACCTCGTTGATGATCGCCTCGCGGGAGTCCACGTTCTCCTTGTATGCCGTGAAGACCTCGGGGTGGGCGGCCAGGTCGACCAGCGCCGAGGCCATCACCTGCCCGGGGTTGTGGGCAGCGGACCCCCACAGAATCTGAATCGACTCCTTGAGCTCGCGTTCGGTCAGACGCCCCTCGTCGACGGCGGTGATCATCTCGTCGAGGAGCATTCCGTCACCGCGATTGCGACGCTTGGCCTCGATGAGCTTCTCGGCCTGGAACATCATGTAGCCGAACCCCTCGTGGGCGCGGGTCACCTCGTCCGCGGACGGGTTCCATCCCATCGACATCATGGTGAGGTTCGTGGCATGGATGTACGGGAAGCCGTCCTCGGTGTCCACGCCGAGGGCGTGCGCCATGGCATCCTGTGCCGGTTGGACGCCGAGGGCGCTGTGCGCCTCGATGATGCCGTCGGGACCGATCCGGTCGAGGGCGGCGCCCGCGCTGTCCGCCGCCGTCTGCGCCCACTTCTGAACGGCCTTCGGGGTCAGCCAGCCCGCGAACGAGCGGCGGATCCGTCGATGGCGTTCCCCCTCGGTGAGCAGCACCGAGTTGAGGTTCGCCGCCCACGGGCTGTCACCGATGCCCTCCTCCGGCACCGCCAGCAGTGAGGGATGTTTCGCGTACTTGACGACGTCCGCGTATTTGCTGACGACGATGCTGCCGTCGTCGACGGTGAGGATCGGCTTCTCGGCGAGCAGCCGGTCGAACCACGGCCAGGGCGCCCGGATGAACTCCGGGTCCTCCCACGGGAGGTAGTCGGTTTCCGGTGACTGGTCGGTGAGAGTGAGATTCTGGGTCATGCGCTACTCGTTTCGATCTCGCAGATGAGGTGTGAACGTCCGGCGGACAGGTGCTTTCACAGGGCCTCGGCGATGTTCTCGGCCCACGTGACTGCCACGTCGGTGAACGGTTCGCCGCTGACGGCGTCGTGGCGGCCGGTCTCGCCGACCTGGCGGGCACCGAGTTCGTCCAGGGTGGCGGCGAGGATGGTGATCGCGTTGTTGTAGGTCTCGTAGCTGCTGTCTCCGAGCCCGAACGCGGCGAAACGCAGATCGGACAGGTCCGGCCGGCCCTCGACGAGTGCCTGCTGGAACGGCGCGGTGGTGGCGGGAAGTTCACCCTCGCCGTAGGTCGAGGTGATTACAACGATCGTGCCGGCTCCGGGGAGGTCGGCGACGTCGAAGTCTTCCATCGCTACGGTTTCCGCTTTCACGCCGGCGTCGTTGAAGGTGTCGGCGATGTCGTCGGCGACCAATTCGGCGTTGCCCGATTCGGTGCCGAACAGAACCTTGATGGTGCTCATGTGTCAGTGTGCTTTCTTCTCGATTGAGTGCCTGAGGAGGGCGTCCGCAGACGCCGGGTGATTCAGCTCGTGGCGTGCGCGATCGCGAGCATTTCGTCGAGATCGGTGATCTTGCGGCGGCAGCGCCCCGTGTCGGCGTTGCGGCGCTCGGCCTCGTCGATCGCCTGCCAGCCGGCGAACCCGACCGTGGTGAGGGGTAGGTGCGGCTCGATCGCCGCCAACCCCGGGGCCCCGTGCGGAATGACGCCGCCGGCCACATCCGCGACGATGGTTTTCGCCACCGTCTGGGCATGCTTGCGGTTTTCGGCGATGTTGCCCCGGCCGCCCCGGTCGAGCCAGCCGACACGGTAGACATGTGCCCCCGACCAGGCCGCGACCGGGACGTCGTCCCGGTCGTCGTCGGCCTGGCAGAAACCGATCGCGGTGATGACGGCGTCCGCGGCGAACGACTTCGTCTCGCCGGACGCAATCGCGACGTCGAGGACGGTACGGGTGTCGTCGCGGCGCACAGCGGTGGGGACGGTCTCGAAGTGGAACGTGACCCGGGTTCGCCCGGTCGAGTCGTCCTCGGTGGTCACCGCAGGCTGCCGCTGTGCCTGACGCAGCAGTTCTGCCACGGCGCCCTGCGCCGAGTCGTCGAGCCCCTCGACGTCGATACCGATGCTGTCGAGACCGCACAGCTCGCGCAACATCGCCAGGTCGAACTTGGCGTTCTCGGCCGGCGACCGGCCGATCACGCGGATGGATTTCGGCGGCGTGGGCCGCAGCAGATCCCGTGCCCGGTCGTGGATGTCGGACCCGGTCAGATGATGTGCGGGCTTCGTGAGCAGCCGCACGACGTCGACGGCGACGTTGCCCTGACCGATGACGATGAGGTCGTCGCCGAGTTCCTCGTCGAGGGGAGCGGACGATACCGTGGCTTCCTCGGGGAAGGCGTTGAGGGTACGCAGGAGTTTGCCCGCGCCGATGACGTGGGCGCCCTCGTCCCGCGGAATCGGCAGCGCGCGGTCGTCGGGAAGCCCGGTGGCGATCACCACGATGTCGAAGGCGTCGGTGATGGTCTCGAAGTCGATGTCCACCCCGATCCGGGTGTTGCCGACGAAGGTGATGCCACTGCGTTCGAACATGCGATCGAATTGCCGGGTGACGGCCTTCGTGCCCTGGTGGTCGGCGGCGACACCGTAGCGGACCAGTCCGTACGGCACCGGCATGGCCTCGAAGATGCTGATCTCCGCTCCGGGTAACTCCTTGCGCAGGAACTGGGCCGTGTAGCAGCCGGACGGACCGCTGCCGATGACGGCGACGGTGGGACTGGGCTGCGCGAGGGGCTGATTGGCGCTCACAGATGTCTCCTTGTGATACCTGGGGCACGGACGTCCCGCGGGGTGCGGGCAGGTCCATCGATTCGCGATCCGGAAGGTGTCGAGGGCCACCTCGAAACATTGCCGTTGACGTGATCGACGCCATACTTGCGAATGAATGTTAGCTTGAGATCGTGTCCTGCACCACTCCCGGGGGCAAACTTTTCCCAACCCACTGACGGGAGCCCGGATCCCTGTCCTCTGCCGTGCGGGGGAAGGGGTGACGGTCCCTCTGGAGGGATGAGATTCGACGCTTGCGTCGAGTCTGCCGAGAAAATTGCTGGTGAGCGGCCTGGCTGTGTCCGGGGTCGGCGCCGGCCGGGATGTACAGGGTCGAGCGGAGGCGGCGCCGCCCTCCTGGGAGATTCGGTCTTGACACGCTTCCTTACGACCCGTTAAATGATCCTCATGACGCGAAGGTGAACCAGATCACCTCGGGTGCGACAGCGACGGAAACGTCGAGGGTGCTCAGTCTCGGGCCGACCACACGCCCTCCCCGCCACCGATGGCGGACACCGACTCAGGCATGAATCGCAGGGAGAATTCGATGGGTTTCAAGGTCTCCGCCGACACCGGCGGAACGTTCATCGATGTCGTTATTCAGGACGCAGCATCGGAACAGGTGATCGGCAAGTCGCTCACCACACATGACAGGGTCTTTCGTGGACTGTCCTCCGCATTGGAGGCGGCGGCCGGGGAACTCGGGCTGACCGCGAAGCAGGTCCTCGACGACACGGACCTGTTCATCTACGGCACCACGCGTGCGACGAACGCGATCATCACCCGCAATATCGCCAAGACCGCGCTGCTCTCGACCGAGGGGTTCGAGGACGTGCTGCTGCTGAAGGAGGGCGGCAAGCAGGACGGGTACGACTTCACCAAGCAGTACCCCAAGCCGTACATTCCGCGCAGTCACACCTTCGGGGTCCGCGAGCGGGTCAATTCCGAAGGGGAGGTCGTCCTCGACCTCGACGAGGACCACCTCGCCGAGACCATCGAGACGATCCGCGAGGGCGGTTTCGAGGCGGTCGCGGTGTCGCTGCTGTGGTCGGTGGTCAACCCGGACCACGAACTGCGCGTGGAGAAGAAGATCGCGGAGCTGGTCCCGGACCTGCCGGTGACGCTGTCGCATCAGATCGCGCCGATCGTCCGCGAGTACCGGCGGACCTCCGCCGCCGCGATCGACGCATCCCTGAAACCACTGATGCAGCACCACTTTCGGGAGCTCGAGCAGGACATCCGCGACTTCGGCTACCAGGGCACCATCCTCGTCTCGACGAGCATGGGCGGGGTGATGAACATCGAGGAGGTCATCGAGTCTCCCATTCACACCGCGCGCAGTGGCCCGTCGATGGCCCCGCTGGCCGGCCTGAACTACTCGCAGCTCGAAGGTCTCGGTGGCGACATGATCGTCGCCGACACCGGCGGAACCACCTTCGACGTGGGCCTGTCGCGGGACGGTTCGGTGGTGCACTCACGTGACACCTGGCTCGGACCCGAGTGGGAGGGCGACCTGCTGGGCATCTCCTCGGTCGACATTCGCTCGATCGGCGCCGGCGGTGGCTCCATCGCGTGGATCGACGAGGGTGGCCTGCTGCGCGTCGGCCCGCAATCGGCCGGTTCCGAACCCGGACCGGCGTGTTACGGCAACGGCGGAACTCGGCCCACCCTGTCCGACGCCGCCTGTGTGCTCGGCTATTTCGACCCGGACTACTTCCTCGGCGGCCGGATGAAACTCGACGTCGACGCCGCGACCACGGCGATCAGCACGCTCGCCGACCGGTTCGGGATCAGTGTCCACGAAACCGCGTGGGGCATTTTGTCTCTCGCCAGCGAGGCGATGGTCAAGGCGGTCCACGAGATCACCATCGCGCAGGGCCTGAATCCGCAGGACAGCACCCTCGTGGCCGGTGGCGGCGCCGCCGGAATCAACATCATGAAGATCGCCGCGGAACTCGGCACCCAGCGGATGGTGCTGCCGAAGGTGGCCTCCGCACTCTCGGCGTCCGGTATGCACTTCGCCGACATCGTCAAGGAGGAGTCGAGCGCCCTGATCACCTCCTCGGACGCCTTCGCCGCCGACGCGGTCGACCGTGTCCTCGATGCCCTCGAACTGCGGTTGGACGACTTCGCCCAGCGGTTCGGTGGCGAGCACCCGGACTACACCGTCGAATTCGGTGTCGAGGCCCGGTACAAGTCGCAGGTGTGGACCATCGACGCCCCGCTGCCCTCACATCGCCTCACCGCGGACGGTGACCAGGACAAGCTGTTCGACATCTTCCACGACCTGCACCACCGGATCTTCGCCGTCCGCGACCCCGGCTCGGCGATCGAATTCCTCAACTGGCGAGCCCGGGTGACGATCAACCTCCCCCGGGTACGCCACGAATACCCCGCGGCACCGGCCCGCGTCGGTCAGGCGACCGCCACGCGCACATGCTATTTCGGCGGTATCGGCGAAGTGCAGACACCGGTGTACAAACCGGCGGAACTGTCCCCCGGCACCCAGGTGAGCGGCCCCGCGATCATCGAGGAACCCACCACCACACTGGTCGTCTTCCCCGGCATGTCGGCGAAAGTCGCCGACTCCGGCAACTATCTGCTTTCGATCGGCAACGAGGAGTCCAAATGAGCGAGGCACAGTTCGACGGTGTCCGCACCGCGATCATCGCGAACAAAGTCGACGGCATCGTGCGGGAGATGACGAACACGCTGCTGCGTACCGCACGCTCGGCCGTCATCAACAGCGCCCGGGACTTCTCCTGCGCCATCCTCACCGCCGACGACGAGCTCCTCGCCGCGGCCGAGGCAGTACCGGTGCATGTCTTCGGAGCGCAGCTGCAGGCACAGGCACTGCGGGCCGCACATCCGAACATGCGCGAGGGCGACGCCTACATCGACAACAACCCCTACATCGGCAACTCGCATGCGGCCGACCACACGATCCTGGTTCCGGTGTTCGTCGACGGCGAGCACGTGTTCACCGCGATCGCGAAAGCGCACCAGGCCGACACCGGCAACTCGGTCCCGACGACCTACCACGCGGCCGCCAAGGACGTGTACGAAGAAGGCGCCGTCATCTTCCCGACCGTGAAGGTGCAGTCCGACTACGAAAACATCGACGACATCATCCGAATCTGCCGGACCCGCATCCGGGTGCCGTCGCAGTGGTACGGCGACTTCCTCGCCTCCGTCGGTGCCGCTCGGGTGGCCGAACGCCGGCTGAAGGAGCTCGTCGCCAAGTACGGGCTCGACACGATCCGCAACTTCACCCGCGACTGGCTCGACTACAGCGAAAACGTCATGGCCAAGGCCATCGAAAGCCTTCCTGCCGCGACCCTGCAGAACTCCGGCCGGCACGATGCGTTCGATCCCTACCTGCCCGATGGCCTGGATTTCCACGTGAAGATCGAGATCAAACCGCAGGACGGCGAGATCCATGTCGACCTGACCGAGAACGGACCCAACGTCGACTGCGGCCTCAACCTCACCGAGGCAACCACCCGGGCCGCGGTCTTCGCCGGGGTGTTCAACGCGATCCCGGCGACGATCCCGAAGAACACTGGCGCGTTCCGCCGGGTCACCATCGACATGAACGAGGGTTCCGCGGTCGGAAAGCCGAAGTTCCCGCACAGCTGCTCGGTGGCCACGACCAACGTCACGGACCGGTTGATCAACTGTGTCGGCTCCGCGTTCGCCCAGCTCGGCGAACCCTATGGGGTGGCCGAGGGTGCCGTGGGTGTCGGTGCCGGATACGCGGTCCTCTCCGGCCACGACCACCGCTCATCGGATGAATTCGTCAACCAGTTGTGCATCACCGCCAACGGCGGCCCCGGCAGCGCCTACGCGGACGGCTGGGTCACCTATGGTGTGCCGTGCACCGGCGGGCTGATGTACCGCGACTCGGTGGAAATCGACGAGATCAAGATACCGATCATGTACAAGCACCTGCGCATGGTTCCCGACACCGGTGGAGCCGGAAAATTCCGCGGCGGGCCCTCGTTCGAATATGCCTACACCCCCAAGGACGAACCGATTTCGGTGATCTACCCGTGCGACGGTCAGATCACCCCCTCCAAAGGCGTGCGGGGCGGCAACGACGGGGAGCCTGCGGCGGCCTGGTTCGAGACCGCAGACGGCGCCCGCCGGAAACTGCCCAACGCGGTGGAACTGGTACTCCAACCGGGGGAGACGATCCACGGATTCGACGCTTCCGGTGGTGGTTACGGTTCACCGTTCGAGCGGGACCCGCGGCTCGTCCTCGAGGACGTCCTCGAAGGCTGGGAAACCGTCGAGCACGCCACCGCCACCTACGGCGTCGAATTCACCATGACGGCAGACGGTCTGACCGTCGACGAACAAGCCACGTCGCGCCGACGCGCCTGAGCGCCGACCGGCAGCCCGATCTGTTTCCACGTGCCGGATTCCGACGAACGACAACACGGACAAACGAAAGAAGATGGTAGATGAGTAAGCCGACGGTGGTCGTCCTCGGCGCGGCCGGTGCGCAAGCATCCGGACTGCTCCGCGGATTCGGCCGATCCGACACAGAACTGAAGCTGGTGTTGTGCGACCGCGCGTGGAACGACACGCCCCTCGAGGTCGGCACCCAGGAAGTGCACCGCGTCCTGATCGACCTTCTCGCTGAACCGGACAAGCTGCACGAGATCCTCACCGATGCCGATCTCGTGGTGAACCTCACCGGCCCGTACTACACCCTCGGCCCGATCATCCTCGACGCCGCCATTGCCGCGGGCACCGACTACCTCGACATCTGCGACGACGCCGATGCAACGGAACTGTTGCTGCAGCGCGACGAGGCCGCCAAGGCCGCCGGGGTGACCGCCCTGGTCGGGATGGGCTCGGCACCGGGCACCACGAATGTCCTCGTGCGGCTGGCCCTCGATGCCTTGCCCGCCGGCGACGCCAGCGCGTCGATCACCTGGTGCGTCGACGCCAAGGACATGGTCGGCGCCGTCGTGCCCCACTTCGCGCACTCGTTCAGCACGGCAATCCCCGAACTCGGAGGCACGCCGAGCTGGGACACGCTTGCCCCGGAACGGATCTCGTTCCCCGAACCCATCGGGGAGCAGCTCGTGGTCACCCTGAGCCATCCCGAGGTCCTCACCCTGCCCCGGTTCACCCGGGTCACCGACGCCCGCAACAAGGGCGGTCTCATTCCCGAGGACTTCACCCACCTCGGCTGGACGGTCTCACGCCTGCCCGAGGGACCCCAGCGGAACACGGCGATGCACAACATCTTCGAGACCGCACGTGTCGCCCACGCCGACCGCGAACCGGTCGGCTCGGGCCTGATCGTCGACGTCCGCGTCGGCAGCGAGGGCATCACCTTCCTGTCCGGCGGACAGATGAGCCAGGAGGACGCGACCGGCACCCCCGCGGCCGCGGGTTCCCTGGTCGCCCTCCAAGGGAACGTCCCGGGTCCCGGCGTGGTGTCACCCGAGGTCCTCGAACCCGCGGACTTCTTCTCGGCACTGCGCGGCGTATCGGCGGGCGGCGGGGGAATGACCGCCTACCGCACCCGGGACGGCGACATCGTCGACCACGTGCGCATTCGCGACCTGCTCACCGTCAACGCCGTCGCCGGCTGACCCCACTCTCACCACCCTTACCCACACAGACTCGAACACCTTTGTTCCCCGCGGCCATCGACGCGGGCGGTGTCGAACAGAAAGGAAATCACCATGGCGAAAGTCAACTGGGACCGCATCTCTCGTGGAGTAGCCCGCGAGCAGGAAAAGATGATCTGGCGACCCTACGGGATCCCGACCGTCCTCGACCTGGAGAACTCGGCGTTCCACGACGCTCCGATCTCCGCCCCGTGGGACGTTCCCGAAAAGCTCGTGGTCTCGGTCGCGATCACCGGCGCATTCTTCCGCAAGGACCAGAACCCGAACCAGCCGATCACCCCGGGTGAGATCACGGACTCGGCCCGCGAGGTGACCAAGGCCGGCGCGAGCACCGTGCACGTCCACGTCCGCGACGACGAGGGCTACAACGTCCTCTCCCCCGACCGGTTCCGCCAGGTGATCAGCCCCCTGCGCGAGGAATTCCCCTCGCTCGTCGTGGACGGCTGCCTGGTGCCGGCGCTCGACGGCGAGTGGGAACTGATGAAGCAGGTCCTCAACGAGGGTGTCCTCGACGCGGCACCGATCAACACCACCGCCACGTACATTGGCGACTCGCTGTTCGTCAAGCCCGCGCCGATCATGATCGAGAAGGTTCGGCTGATCAACGAGGCAGGCTCGAAGCCGGAGATCGCGGTGTACACCGACGCCGACGTCTCCAACGCTGACCGGTTCCTGATCAAGTCCGGCCTGATCGACACCCCGGCCGTCTGGCTGGTGCTGCCCGCGCTGCCCGGGTGCAGCCCGATGGAGAACCCGCGCCAGATGATCGAGGGCCTCACTCGCACGGTCTCGGCGATCAAGGACATCGACCCGGACGCGTTCATCATGGTCTGTGCCGCCGGACGCGCGTCGTCGCATGTCGCAGCCCTCGCTGCGCTGATGGGCCTGCACATCCGCGTCGGCATGGAGGACACGTACTGGATGTGGCCGCACCGTGACGACAAAGTCGAGTCCAACCTCCAGGCTCTGCAGATGGGACAGACGATCTCGCAGGTCGTCGGCCGGCCGGTCGCGACGCCGGAGGAATACCGGGCGATGCTCGGACTGCCCGCCCAGAACCCGCACGTCGACGCCGGGAAGATCCCGGCCGGACAGGGCGCCTGAGGGTAGGTCCGAGCCCCCTACCGAGGCGGGCCCGCATCACCCAGTTGTGCGGGCCCGCCCCGGCCCCGCCACACCACGTGGCAGCGCTGACTGCAAATAGAAATGGAGAACTGAGTTGCGTGCAGTGTGTGTAGTAGAACTCGACGGACCGTCCGCCCTGGAGGTCCTGGAACGGGACGTACCGGTGCGCGCCGCAGACGAGGTTCTCGTCGAGGTGAAAGCAGTCGCGCCCGCCTTCCCCGACCTGTTGATGTCGCAGGGAAAGTACCAGATCAAACCTGATCTGCCGTTCAGTCCGGGCTCGGATTTCGCCGGAATTGTGCTGGAGAGCCCGGAAGGATCGGAATTCGTTCCCGGTTCCCGGGTCGCCGGCTGCCTCAGTTACGGCGCCGCCGCCGAACGGGTGGCGGTGACCGAGGACCGCCTGTACCCGCTGCCCGACGACATGGGTTTCGTCGAAGCCGCCGCCATCCCCATGAACTACCTGACGGCGCACTTCGCCCTCGTCACCCGCGGAAACCTGACCAAGGGGGACTGGGTGATGGTGCTCGGGGCCTCCGGAGGTGTGGGTTCAGCGAGCATCCAGGTCGCCGCCGGACTCGGGGCACAGGTCGTCGCGGTCGTCTCCGACGACGCCCGGGCCGAGGTCGCCCGCGAAGCCGGGGCCCACCACGTGGTGCTGCGGGACGAGGTGCCCGACAAGGTCCGCGACCTCACCGACGGCCGGGGTGTCGACTTGGTGGTCGATGTGGTCGGCGGCGACATCCGCAATGCCCTGCGCACGCTGGCACCGGGTGGACGAGTCATGGCCGTGGGGTTCGCCTCGGGCGAGATCCCGACGGTGAAGGTGAATCGGCTGTTGCTGACGAACACCGACGTGCGCGGGGTCGAATCGGCGTACCTGTGGACGGCCGGGATCAGCAGGCAGGCGTGGGACGACCTGATGATCCTCAACGGTGACGGCTACCTCAAACCGTTGGTCCAAGAGGGGGGCTCGCTCGGCGACTACGCCGCGGCGCTCGAGAACCTGTCGGCCCGCGGTGTCCTCGGACGCGTGGTACTGACCGTGTAGTGCCCCCGGCGACGGTGCTTCGCCGACCGCCGCTGTGGGACCTGTTCACCAGACCGAAGGAGACACGATGACCTCGACAGACGACGTCCGCGTCGAGATCGACGGACCCGTTCTGATCGTCACCCTGGACCGGCCGAAGGCGAACGCGATCGACGCCGCGACCAGCCGATCGCTGTACGAGGCATTCTCGCTGCTCCACGCGGACGACACATTGCGAGTCGCGGTCTTGACCGCAGCCGGTGAACGTTTCTTCAGCGCCGGCTGGGATCTCAAAGCAGCGCATGCCGGCGAATCCGCTGACGCCGACCACGGCCCCGGTGGATTCGCCGGAATCACCGAGCTGTTCGACCTCGGCAAGCCGATCATCGCGGCCGTGAACGGATCGGCGTACGGAGGCGGCGTCGAGCTGATGCTTGCCGCGGACCTCGTCGTCGCCTCGGACACGGCAACCTTCACGTTCCCGGAAGCCGGGCTCGGTGTCCTCCCCGATGCCGGTGGGGTCATCCGACTCTCGTCGCTGCTGCCCCGGCCGTTGGCGCTCGAGTTGCTCCTCACCGGCCGCAACTTCAGTGCCGCCGAAGCGCAGCAGTGGGGCCTGATCAATCGTGTCGTCGCAGCCGACCGGGTCCTCGACACGGCGAAAGAACTGGCCCGCCAGATCTGCGCCGCCGCGCCCCTGTCGATTGCGGCGACCCTCGAGATCGTCGACGCCACCCAGGGCCTCCGTCACCAAGAAGCATTTCGTGTGACGCGGAGCGAACTACCCATCGTTGCGAAGGTCGCCACGTCCGCAGACGCCGAGGAAGGTGCACGCGCCTTCGTCGAGAAGCGCCCGCCACGGTGGCGGGGGTGCTGACACCGAATCGTCGTCGGCACGCACCGACGACACGCATCATGCGCATTAGAAATTCAGGAGTCTGACGGTGAATCACCAGTATTTTGACGATCGTCCCATGCCCTATCCCACGCTGTCCTCGGCGCTTCGACACTGGGCCGCAACCACTCCCGAAGCGCTCGCCCTCACCTCGGCCACCCTCGAGCTGAACTACGCGCAGTTCGCGGACCGTGTATCCCGGTGCATGAGGTGGCTGGCAGATCAGGGAATCAGGCCGGGCGACCGGGTCGTCATCGTCGGCCACAACGACGTGCCCTGGATCGTGCACTACATGGCGGTGTTGTCCCTCGGCGCCGTGATCGCCCCGGCGAACAACCGGTTGAACCCGAGTCAGTTCGCTGCCCAGGTCGACCTGCTCGGGGCCACTCTCGTCCTGGCCGACCAGGCCCACCACGAGATCGTCGCCGAGGTACCGGTCGAGAACGTTCGAGAACTCGCCGACGATTACCTCACGGGCGCCCCGATGCCGTTCCCACCGCTGGACCCGAACGCGCTCGCCTTGATCAGCTTCACTTCCGGCACTACTGGAAAGCCGAAAGGCGCGATGTTGAACCAGGCAGCTCTCGCCGAGGCGTCCTGGGCCTTTGTCCGGGTGCTGGGGACCGAGCAGCACGATTCGACGCTCGTCGTCGTTCCGATGTTCCACAACACCGGCTTCGTCGATCAGTTCGGACACATGCTGTTGCTCGGAGGACGCACGGACCTGTTGTACAAGTTCCGCACCCAGGACGCGGTCGCGGCGCTGGCGGCGCGACCGGTGACGTATCTGGCCGCGGTGCCGAGCATTCACCGGCTCATCATGCTCGCCGACGGTGCCGAGCAGGCGCTCGCGTCGGTGCGGGTGCTGTTGTACGGCGGATCACCGATGCCGGCCGCGTGGATCGACGAGCTGCTCGCGAAGTGGCCCCAGATGCAGTTGTTCCACGGGTACGGGATGACCGAATACGGTTCCGCGGTCTCGTTTTTGCCACCGAAGTATGCCGAGAGCCGCGGTGAGTCCGTCGGATTCGCAGTGCCGGGCACCGCAATCCGGATCGTCGGAGAAGACGGGAAGGATGTGGGGCCGGGGGAGGTCGGGGAAATGTGGGTGCAGGGCCCGACGCTGATGGAAGGCTACTGGCGCCAGCCTGAGCTCACTGCCACCAAGATCGAAGCCGGCTGGCTTCGCACCGGTGATCTGGCCCGGCTCGATGACGGCTTCTACTACATCGAGGGACGCGTGGACGACGTGATCAATCGCGGTGGTGAAAAGGTCCTTCCCGCGCACGTCGAAGGCCTCATGGCGGAATTGGATTCGGTGGGACAGAGCTGTGTGTTCGGGATCGCCGATGCGATCTTGCAGAACCGTATCTGGGCCGCGGTGGAAGAACGGCCGGGCCACTCGCTCGACGCAGAGCACGCCCGCGGCGTGCTGCGCGATCAGCTACCCGATTATGCAGTTCCGGAACGGATTTCCGTGCTCAACCCGCTTCCCCGCACGGCGAGCGGAAAAGTGGACCGCCGCGCGGTGATCGCGCATTTCACCAGGCTCGTCGACGAGGGAATCCTGGCCTCCCGTTGATGACACTGACGGGCGATCAGGGCTCCGTGGTCAACTCGTCGGGCTGTGCCGTGCGGCGAGAGGCGACACCGACCAGCCTCCGGACCAGGCCGTCGTACCGGTTGGCGACCGCAGCCACCGACAGCTCACCTTCCGGGTTGTACCAGGTGGTGACGTACTCGCAGAGTGTGATGATCGCGAAAGCCGTCGTCTTGATGTCGTCGACGGCGAATACACCGTCGTCGACGCCGTCGCGGAGAATGGATCGAACCTGTTCGACGTAATCGATTTCCATCTTGATGACGGGTGCCAGACGATTTTCGGGGACCTCGGCGGTGAGTCCTGTGACGCTCATCGTCAAATCGAAGGCCCGCGCGTACTCCACCTTTTGCAGTTGCCACGTGACGTGGGCGCGCACCAGCTGGCTCAGTTTGAATACCGGATCGTCGTCGGTAATCGACTCGCGAACATAATTGAGGAAATTCTCCATGGCCATTTCCATGGACGCCACATAAAGATCTTCCTTCGACCGGAAGTACCAATACAGCGCCGGCGGCGAAATGCCGAGTTCGTCTGCAACCGCCTTCAGGCTCGTGCCCGAGTACCCGTTTTTGTGAAACAACTGCAGTGCGACTTCCATGACGCGGTCGCGTCCGACGGTATCGCGACTCCCACCGGGCCCTTTGCCCGCCCGCTTGGTCTCGCGGCTCTCTGTACCGTTCTTCGACGCCATACTCGGTCCTCGCTCGGTGTTGTCCTCGGCTGACAGGCGGTGGAGCAGGTTCACGGTGTGTCCGTGGTGGTGGACCGCGAGCCCGGAGCCAGGCGCTTCCTTAACGTTCAATCGATTCATACCATACCGCCACTACCCTGCGGATTCGAAAGGCGGGCGAGGAGCAATCGCGTTGGCAAAAATGTCCGTTTTTGTCGTCGCTCGTGTTCGGGGGAGACCGTGATCGAGCTTCCGGGGAACGTGTGCTGTAGTGCGCCTCGTCGTCCGGGCGGGCCGCGTAGGCTCCGAAGTCGGACCGCCCCGGCGGCCAACCGAGACAGGATCGAGGATGCTGAATTGAAGACGAGTGCGTCGGAGGAAGGTGGCGGGCCGGAGATGGCAGATCTAGCACCGCGGTTGCGGTCCGCCGAGCTGCTCCGTCAGTACCTCGACAAGGTCGATTGGTCGGATATGTCCTACCGGCGTCGGCAAATTCTCGAAGCATTCGTCACGCTGGCATCCACGATCGGGTACGAGTCCGTTTCGATGCGCAGACTCGGGGAGATGGTCGGTGTCAAAGCGCCCAGCATCTACCGCCATTTCGCGAACGGGCGGGACGAAATCGTGACCGAGGCCTTTCGCTGGCACTTCTATCGTTTCGCATCCGCTGTCCTCGAAGAAGTCGACAAGACCGACAACGTCCAGGATTTCTGGGACGCAATGGTCCGGGTGCACCTCCAACGCCAATTGGAAAGTCCGGAAAACAATCTATGGGACATCCTGATGGCGATGGACCGTATCGCCGGCTTCCTGCCGTCTGAAACGCGTGCGGAATATTATGAGTGGTGCGGCCTGTACGAGCGGATGTACGCCGCTGCCGCAGGCGAGATGGGATACGAGTTCGCCGAGGCCGAAAAGTTCGTCAAGCTCGTCGTGAAGGTGCTCGACACCGCCTCGGAATGGTGCCGGTGGGACGGTACGAAAAAAGGCTTGCACCGCTGTGTCCGTCAGGCCACCACGATCAGTCGAGCGCTGCTCGCCGTCGACCTCGGCGCGTAACCGTATTCGCCGCCTCGCGCCCCGCATACCGGCGCGGGTCTCCGAGCGCGGATCCTCCACTCCCGGAGCATGATCCGAACATCTTCGGACGACCACTAGCCAAACCCGTGTAAAGAAGCTAACTTACGTTAGCGGGACGAGTCGCCACGATGGTCTCCGACCCATTCCACAGCAGCGGCAGTCTGGGGACATCGACTCGGACGACGCCGACTCGCGTCACCAAGATGGGCGACCAACTACACCGTCCCGCCAAGCGTTACTTGACCAGGTGCGGCCCCGCACTGGGGTACTACTACCGCGGTGACCTGCCCGTCGGGCGCCGCCAGTGCACATGCGCGGCCTTCGAAGCTGGAACCCCAGGGGAACGCGCTCACCGCCATGACAGAGAAGGGACCACAGAGTGCTCATCGGAGTAAGCAAGGAGACCACGCCTGGTGAGACACGAGTCGCGGCAACCCCGGCGACCGTGGTGCAACTGCGCAAGCTCGGGTACGAGGTAGTCGTCGACGTTGGTGCCGGAGCCAAGGCCGACTTCTCGGACGCCGCATACCTCGACGCCGGGGCGAGCGTCGGGGACGCTCTGTCTGCCGATATCGTCTTCGGGGTCAACGGACCGTCGGTGGATCAACTCGATCGGCTGAGGCCGGGTGCCACCGTCGTTGCGATCCTGAGTCCGGCATTCAAACCCGAACTGGTCGAAGATTTGTCGCGCCGTCCGATCACCGCGCTCGCCATGGACGCGGTGCCGCGGATCTCGCGTGCCCAGTCATTGGACGTGCTCTCGTCGATGGCCAACATCGCGGGGTACCGCGCGGTCGTCGAGGCCGCTCATGCCTTCGGCCGATTCTTCACCGGACAAGTCACCGCTGCGGGCAAAGTTCCCCCCGCGAGAGTGCTGGTGGCGGGAGTCGGCGTGGCGGGTCTCGCGGCGATCGGGGCCGCCGGCAGCCTCGGCGCGGTAGTCAAAGCGACCGACCCGCGCCCCGAGGTGGCCGATCAGGTCAAATCCCTGGGCGGGGAGTATCTCTCGGTGGCGTCCGCGGACGTCGAGATCAGCACCACCGGTTATGCCAAGCAGATGTCCGACGACTACAACGCCCGGGCTGCCGCACTCTATGCCGAGACGCTTCCGGAGACGGACATCGTCATCACGACGGCACTGATCCCGGGACGGCCGGCGCCTCGGTTGATCACCGCCGAGATGGTCGCTGCCATGAAACCCGGCAGTGTCATCGTCGACATGGCGGCCGCCAACGGCGGCAACGTCGAGGGCACCGTGCCCGGTGAGTCCGTGGTCACCGACAACGGCGTGACCATCATCGGCTACACCGATCTCGCCGGTCGACTCCCGGCGCAGGCCTCACAGCTCTACGGCACCAACCTCGTCAACCTGATGAAACTGATGACACCCCACCAGGACGGCGAACTCGTCCTCGACTTCGACGATGTCGTGCAACGTTCCATCACGGTCGTGCGGGACGGCGAGCCGACCTGGCCTCCGCCGCCGGTACAGGTGTCGGCAGCGCCGGTCTCAGCGGCAGCGACGTCCGGCGATGCCCCAGCGCTCACGGTTCCCAGACAATCGATCTCCACCGGCAGGAAGCTCGGTATCACCGGGGTCGCTGCCGCACTACTGTTCGCGTTGATCGCTGTGTCGCCGACCGCCTTGCAGGTACACCTGAGCGTCTTTGCCCTGGCAATCGTGATCGGCTACTACGTCATCGGCAATGTGCACCACGCGTTGCACACTCCACTGATGTCGGTGACCAACGCGATTTCCGGGATCATCGTGGTCGGTGCGATGCTGCAGATCGGTCACGACAATACGGCTGTCACAGTGATCTCGTTCGCAGCGATCCTGCTCGCCAGTATCAACGTCTTCGGCGGCTTCGCGGTGACCCGCCGCATGCTCGCCATGTTCTCGCGGTCCTGAGAGGCTGATCAACCTTGATATCAATCGAATCGGCCGCCTACGCGGCCTACCTCGTGTCGGCGCTCCTGTTCATCCTTGCGCTCGGCGGGCTGTCGAAACATGAGAATGCGAAGATGGGCAACAGCTTTGGGATCGCCGGCATGACGGTGGCGCTCGTCGCGACCATCGGGTTGGCGATCGACCGCGGCATTTCCGGCATCGGCCTGGGTCTGCTCGCGGTGGCGATGCTGGTCGGCGCCGCGATCGGTCTCCAGCGGGCAAGGGTCGTCGAAATGACGGGCATGCCCGAGCTGATCGCCCTGCTGCACAGCTTCGTCGGACTCGCAGCGGTGTTGGTCGGGTGGAACGGCTACCTGCACGTCGAGCATGACGGCAGCACTGACGCACGCACCCTGGAAGGGCAGGGCATGCTCGGCATCCACTCCGCGGAAGTGTTCATCGGTGTCTTCATCGGCGCGGTGACCTTCACCGGCTCCGTCGTCGCCTACCTCAAGCTCTCGGGGAGGATCAGGTCCTCGCCACTGACGCTACCCGGCAAGAACGTCCTGAACCTCACCGCGGTGGTCGCTTTCGGCGTGCTCACCGTGTGGTTCGTGCTCGACCCGCAGCTTTGGTTGCTCATCGCCGTCACGCTCCTCGCGCTGCTGGTCGGCTGGCACCTGGTCGCGTCGATCGGTGGTGGCGACATGCCGGTCGTCGTGTCGATGCTCAACAGCTACAGCGGCTGGGCCGCGGCCGCCTCGGGCTTCCTGCTCGAGAACGACCTGCTGATCGTCACGGGCGCACTGGTCGGCTCGTCCGGTGCCTACCTGTCCTTCATCATGTGTAAGGCGATGAACCGGTCGTTCTTCTCTGTCATCGCCGGCGGCTTCGGGATCGAGGCCGGGCCGAGCGAGGACACCGACCACGGGGAGCACAGTGAGACCAGCGCGGAGGCTGTCGCCGAATTGCTGTCGGCTGCCGACTCGGTGATCATCACCCCGGGCTACGGCATGGCTGTAGCGCAGGCCCAATACGGAGTCGCCGAGCTGACCCGCAGGTTGCGTGAGAACGGCGTCGACGTCCGGTTCGGTATCCATCCGGTCGCAGGCCGCCTGCCCGGCCACATGAACGTGTTGCTCGCCGAGGCGAAAGTCCCGTACGACATCGTCTTCGAGATGGAGGAGATCAACGACGACTTCGCCGGCACTTCCGTCGTCCTGGTGATCGGCGCCAACGACACCGTCAACCCGGCTGCGGCCGAGGACCCGGGTAGCCCGATCGCGGGCATGCCCGTGCTCACCGTGTGGGCAGCCGACAACGTGGTTGTCTTCAAACGGTCGATGGCCGCCGGCTACGCCGGCGTGCAGAACCCACTGTTCTTCCGGGACAACACCCAGATGCTCTTCGGCGACGCCAAGTCGCGGATCGACGAGATCGTCAGCGCGCTGGCCAGTCTCGGCGCCACCGTGTAACCACGCCGGTGGCGCGCAAACAAAACAACCACAGAAGGAAACCGTGATGACCGTTCCAGCCCTGACCGCATATATCCCAGCCGCAGCGGAGACCGAACTCGAGGACTGGGGACCGCTACCGGAAGCGACCGGACCCGAAATGACCACCGCCGGCGTCACGATGTGGGAAGAAGGTGACGCGTCGGCCGGAATCTGGGAGTGCGCGCCCGGCCCGTCGTACTGGAAACTGGAAACCCACGAGGTCGTCCACATCATCGCGGGGCACATGACCATCACACCCGACGACGGGACGTCGTTCGAATTGAAATCCGGAGACACCGCGGTATTCCCGCGCGGCTGGTCCGGGAAATGGGACCTCCACGCAACGGTCCGGAAAGTGTTCGCAGTCTTCTGATCCGTCCGCATTTCGAGGAGAGGAATCCTGATCGTGAACGTTGCCCCAACCGGACCGGTCCTGACTCCCGCGGCGGGGCTCGAGCCGGTGTCGGACAAGTACCCGCGGATACGGTCGCGGTGGATCGTGCCACCCGGACCCGACGGGTGGTCGGGATACGCGATCTCGGAATGGGAACTGCTGCAGGCAGGATTCACGGATCACCATCCTCACGACGAGAACGCTTTCGTCCTGGCCGGCGCGCTCCACGTCGAGGTCGACGGCCTCGAAGTGGTCGCGCGGGCGGGAGACAACATCCGTGTCCCCGCCGGCAAGACCGGAAAGTACTGGGCACCGGCCTTCGCGCGGATGCTGGGCATCTACGGCCCCAACCCCGGCGGCGCGCCGTCGCACTATCTCGAGTACTGGGAGATCGATGACTGAGGAGCAATACACGACCTGCCGTGGCGTCTCGCTTCCGTCGCGTGAAAATCGGACAACTCGTATCGAGAGCTGCACTCCAGCGATAATGGAGGTTTCGTGACTCAGAACGCGGTGAAGCGACGCCGATACGCACTCTTCACGCTCTTCCTGGTACAGGGTATTGCGCTGGCGTCGTGGGTTACTCGGACACCAGCGATTCGTGATGCAGTACACGCGTCCACGGCGGAGATGGGTTTCATTCTGCTCGGGATGTCGATCGGGTCGATGACCAGCGTGCTTGCCGCCGGTCCCCTTGTGTCGAGATTCGGCACAAAGCCTGTGGCAATCGTGGGCACTTGGGGGATTGTCCTGAGTATGCCGCTCATAGGCGGCGGGACGACAATGCACTTTGCGCCCCTCGTCGCAATCGGGCTCTGCTTCTATGGCCTCGGTATCGGCAGTGTCGAGGTTGCGCTGAATGTGGACGGAGCGCAGGTCGAACGGGTGACCGGAAAACCGGTGTTGGCTGCCCTGCATGGATTCTTCAGTCTCGGCACGGTGATTGGGGCGAGCGCAGGGATTCTGTTCACGTGGAACGGGTTCGCGGTCGGCTGGCACCTTCTCATCGTCGGCGCGTTGGTCTGCGTCGGCCTCCTCAATGCTTCGCGGTTCATCCCACCGGCCACGGGACGCCGAGACGGTCGAGTCGAAGGTGGGGAATCGAACGTCGAATCGTCGCTGGCGATCGCGAGAGATCCGCGTCTTGTGATCATTGGTGTCATCGTTCTGGCGATGGCGCTCGCGGAGGGCACGGCTAACGATTGGTTGCCTTTGATCATGGTCGACGAACACGGATTCGATGCCAGTTGGGGATCCGCGAGTTACGCAACTTTCGCGGCAGCCATGACCGTCGGTCGGTTCGCCGGCAGCCGAATCCTCGAGGTGATCGGTCGCGCAGCGGTACTCCGAGCGAGCGCCGTCTTCGGCGCGGGTGGTCTCATCGTGGTGATCTCCGCGGAAAGTCACGCGCTCGTGGTCGCGGCTATCGTGTTGTGGGGCCTGGGCGCCTCGCTTGGATTTCCCGTTGCGCTTTCGGCTGCCGGAGACTCGGGACCAAATAGCGCAACACGCGTCAGTGTCGTTGCAACTATCGGCTATCTTGCCTTCCTTGCCGGTCCGCCCGTCATCGGACTGATCGGTGACAACGTGGGTTTGCGGGCAGCTCTGGTCTTGCCGCTGAGCTTCGTGATTGTCGCCATCTTCCTGACACCAGCAGTCCGCTCGAGAGCCGCGGCAGACACCACAACGGCGGTTTCCCGGGAAGGTTCGCCACCGCGCCGCTCTCCCGCGCGTGTCACCTCCACCGACTAGACGCGGATCTACGAGAGGGGCGGATGGATTCGGTCTCATTGCGCGACCGGCCTGGATCTATGCGACCTCGGAGCCACTGGCTGACCGAGTACGGCATACATTTGCCTGATCGTGTGGATGCGGTGGGCTACAGAAGCCGCCGCAGAGACCCTCGAGTCGGGCAACGACGCCGTGGTCTTTCTGTCTGCCGGGTTACGCACGGTTCTCTCACAGGAATGGACACGGCTCGGTGACCGCCGCTATCTCGTCGGCCTGACGCTCGGCGCGGGCGGAATCGGTGGCCACGTGCTGGTGATACCGGAGCGGGACGCGCCTGGCATCGGGTGCAGCGCACCGAACTCCGCGCGAGAGGCGGAACGGATCTCCCAGCGGCGGTCTCCGCAGAGCCGCGGCGACCGCCGCGGGGGTGCCCGTTGCGAATGCTGTCAGGGGCACCGCGGGAGCATCCCTCGAGCACGTCAGGGTACGAGCCGCAATTTCAGAGAGGTGAAGTGTCGTGAGAAGTCTGTGTTATCCATCTGGGGTGCGGAGGCATATTCGATGTGCCTGTATCGCTCAGCGAGGAGATCGAACACGACGCGTGCCTGCGCGCGCGAGATGTGCTGTCCGACGCAGCTGTGTGAACCGACACCGAAGGACAGGTTCCGGCTCTCGTGTGTCGGCCTCTCGATATCGAACTCTTGTGGGTGGGTGAATATATCGGGATCGCGGTTCGCGGCGCCGATCATGAATCGGACCTTGGAGCCTGCCGGGATGTCGACAGATCGGATGGTGATGTCGGAGGTGGACGTGCGATAGAAGCACAGTTCCGGGGGGTCGAATCGGACGATCTCGTTGATGATCGCATCTCGGTGCTCGGCCGAGGTGCGGTAGCGGGAATATACCTCTGGCATCGAGGCGAAAATGTTCAGACCGGCGGCGACCAGGTAGCCGACGTCCATGTGTCCGAGGCTGTACAGCATGAGCGTCGTTGCCTTCACCTCCTGCGACGAGATCTCACCATGTTCGGCGGCGGAGAGCAGAGAGTCGAGCAAACCGGAGCCAGGTTCGGCACGTCGTGCCTCGATCAGGGCGGAGACGCGGCTGGTCAACTCCTCGAAGCCCTGTTCTGCCAGCTCGGTGGTCCCGGCCTCGGGAATTGCGGCAAGCATCGGCATGGTCTTGAACATGGAGCGCTGGATCTCATCGGCCTCACCACCTGGAACGCCGAGCACTCGGCACATGGTTCGGTGAGTGGGCAGGACCGACAGGTCGTGCCAGCCGTCGACGATGTTGTCCTCGTGCGCTTCCAAGACTTCGACGACGACAGCGGCAGTCGTTTCCGTCCACTGTGTGACTATCTTCGGTCCGAACCATTTGCTGGTCTGGCGGCGCAGTCTTGTGTGGTCCGGCAGATCCCGGCCGATCACGGTGTCGCGAACCATCGCCCACGGGCCGGCCTCATCCCAACCAGGTTCGACGGACATCGTCGGATGCTTGCCGTATGCCATCACATCGTCGTAGCGCGACACAACGTAGAACCCCAGGTCGTCGTAGAGTACCGGAGCTTCGGCCTGGGCCCGCGCGTACCAGGGGTAGGGGTCGAGTGCGAATCGCGGTTCGTCCCATGGAAAGTAACGATGTTCCGTGCTCTGCCGGAGGTTCGCCGGTGTGAGTTCGGAGGTGCATGCATCCACTGTGCTGAGTCCCTTTTCTGTGCTGAATTCCCATATGGCCGTGCTGGGGGCACCGCGCCTCGTCGCTCGTGTCACACCGACCCGACGAGGCGCGGATCCTGCAAATACCCGATAGTTAGCCGTTGCCGAGCGGGATCATCGGGTCGGGCAGTGTCTCTATGGCGTACAGGTTCGCGGTCAGACCGCCGTCGACGACGAGGTCGATGCCGGAGATTGCCGTTGCGTCATCGGACGCCAAGAAGGAGACAGCCGCGGCTACTTCTTCGGGCTCGACCAGACGTCGGATCGGCACCCTCTTGAAGTCTTTTGTCATGTGCTCGACGATATTCGGCGTCGAGGTCTTGATCAGCATGTCGGCGTTGATGAATCCCGGGGCCACGGTGTTCACGCGAATTCCGAGTGGTGCCAGTTCCATCGTCATGGTCCGCGCCATGCTCGACACAGCGGCTTTTGTTGCTGTGTATGCGGTGACCGGCCCGTCTGCGCCATAGATGTCGATCGATGAAATGTGCACGATCGATCCGCCGCCCGCTCCGATCATCTCCTTGGCCACGCGCTGTGACATCTGGAATGTCCCGATCACGTTGATGTCGAACGTTGTTCTGAAAGCCTCTGGTGATACCTCCATGAACGGCGGTTCGTCATAGACGGCTGCGTTGTTGACGAGGATGTCGACACGACCCCACGATCTCATCGCCTGGCTGACGATGGAGTCGACGTCGTCAGCGACGGAGATGTCGCCGGTCGCGATATCCGCATGTGCGCCGGTCTGCGCAATTTTCTCCCGGGTCTCCTCCAGCGGTTGGCGGGAACGCCCGACCAGGAGGACCTTGGCACCATCGTCTGCGAGACGTTGCGCGATGGCCGCGCCGATGCCTCGTCCGGCGCCGGTGACGATCGCAGTCCGGCCTGCCAGTCGGCCGCTCGAGTTCTGTGGAGACATTGTGTCGCTGCCTTTCGATCGGATCGGATTGTGGAGATGGCTTGCTGAGGTGTTGTCACGCGGCCCGGACCGGGATGTCGGGGCCACGCGTGCATCGGTGGAGGATTACTCCGAACGCCCGAGATGCTGATACTTCACGGGGTTGTTGTGCCGGAAGAAGAGTGCGACTGCAACGCCGAGCAGGAATATGGCGACGAGGATGCCGACCAGCCAGGTGTACTGGCCCGGTTCGCCGCCCACCAAGAGTTCAAGGTGTGCCACGGCGAGGACGACGGTGATGGCCAAGGCGACAGCGGCAAGGGCCGGCGCAACGTAGCACTTGATCGAGCTCTCCTGAATGGTGCTGCGGTTTCGTGCAAACCACGTCACGACAGCCACGCTGACGACCGCCATGAGAGCGAGCACTCCGAGTGATCCGAGCCCGACCATCTGCGCGTACAGCACTCCTTCGTCGAAGGGGAGGGTCGCCATCGCCAGGACGACGAGGCCGGCTGCTGCGGCGGCCAAGTTTGATGCCCGTCCTGGTGATCCGTGGACGGGATGCACGTGAGAGAAGTATTGAGGAAGCGCGCCGTCGTTGGCCAGATTGAATGCGTAGCGTGCGATGACGTTGTGGATCGACAACATTGCCGCGAGAACAGACGTGATGACCAACACCAGGCCGACGTTGACGAACACCGGCGAGACGAATCGGCCGATCGCCTCGTTGAACATCGCTGCAGGGGCGGCTGTCGCGGTGTCTACCGCGCCCGACCCGAACGCAACCACCAGCGCATAGCACGAGAGCGTGTACAAACATCCGACGAAGAGCACCGCCCCGTAAGTGGCCCGGGGGATGGTTCGCTCCGGGGATCGGACCTCCTCGCGGAAAATCGCGGTCGCTTCGAAGCCCATGAAGACCATCATCGCGAAGAGCATCGTCACACCGATGTCGCCGTGAAGGAAGGTCGTGGGAAGGAACGGTGTTGTCGAAAGGCCCTCTGCACCACCTTTTGCTGTAACGAAAGTGTCGAAGATCAGGACCAGGGTGACCTCCAGGACCATCGCGATCGACAGCACCTTGGCGGACAGTTCAATGTTGAAGTACCCGAAGACGGAGACGATGAGCCAAGAAAGTGCCGACCATATCCACCAGGCGGTATGCGGCCCGCCGAAACTCTCGATGAGCGCGGTGGCAGTGATTCCCAGGAACGCGCAGGTCCCTGTCAGGACAAGGAGGTAGGAGATCCACGCCAGATACGCTGCGCCCAGACCCATGGCTTTGCCCAGTCCGGTACTGATGAAGGCGTAGAAGGCGCCGGGACGAGGCAGCCATTTGGCCATCGTGACGTATCCGACGCTGAACAGCAGCAGGATCACTGTGGCGAGGACGAAGGCGAACGGAGCGCCCATGCCGTTGAACACGATCGTGAACGGGATGTAGCCGCTGACGACCGACAGGGGAGCGGAGAAGGCCAACACGGTGAGCGCGAGTGAGACGCCGCCCATGCGGCCTTCGAGGCGAGTTCCTTTTCGTGCACCGGTGTCTAGGGTGCCGGTCGGCGTGGCGACTGGTACCGCTGTCCGCGTGGTTGCTGTAGTCCGACCGAGATCGTCCTGTGTTGACATCTGTTTGGGGCCCTTTCGGTATGACCGCTTCAGAAATTTGTTCGTCGAACTCACGCCGATGTGAGCCGAGCTCTACTGCCACGAGGCCTCTGCCCTCAGGGGAGTGATGCGGCCGGAAATGAGGATCACACGGAGTGTGTCCCAGGCCACATCATCGAATAAATGTTAATTTAGGGGCCTCGTGTCGGGCTGTCAACTGATCACTCGATTTTTCCTTGGACAGTTGGCTCGGTATTTCCCTGTAGGGGGCAGGGCTTGGGAGATGCGATCTCGTGAGGGCGGGCTGAGTGACTCCATCGGGTCGCGCGGATCGATGAGGAGAACGCATTCAATTGAATGTCCATAAAGCTTGCTGCGACCCGGGAGTCGAGGTCGTGCCGGGAGATTGCTGTCACGGCCGCTGCGAGTACGACTCACAGACGTGTGCGCGGGCGGGTTTCGGATGCAGGTGCCTGGTGCGTGAGTCCGGACAACCTACGCCGGCTGATCGGCGACAATTCGGTCGGTGGCGTGCGTGGCGAGAGGCGGAGACGGCACACCCGGCAAGGAGAACACCGAGTTCTGCAGGTCGAAAGGTTCCGAAGTCCGCGCTTTCGCGGCATCGGTGGTCGACCTCGACTGCTGCGCTGACACCGGTCCTCGTCACGAATAGGCGTGCGCTACCCCGCTTGTTCCGGGGGCGCACTCAGTCGCCTATTACGTGGCCGAGTTGGGTGTGCGGTGGGAGACGATACCCGCCATGCGCCTGACCATTCCCTCATAGCGGTTGGCTACAGCGGGGATCGAGAGCTCGCCCGCCGGGTTGTACCAGGCGGTGACGTACTCGCACAGCGTGATGATGCCGAAGGCTGTGGTCTTGATGTCGTCGACGACGAAGACTCCGTCGTCAACCCCCTCCTGAAGGATGGAACGCACCAGAGCCACATAGTCCGTCTGCATCTTGACGACCGGCGCCAATCTCTCTTCCGGGATGTTGATCGACCGACCCTTGACAGCCATAGCTAGATCGAAGGCCTGAGCGGCGTTCGCTTGGTTGAGCTGCCAGGTGACATGCGCGCGGACCAATTGGCTCAATTGGTACACGGGGTCGTCATCGATGACGACGGATTCCCCCACATAGCTGGTGAAGTCTTCCATCGACCGTTGCAGTACCGACAGATACAGATCTTCTTTCGACGGGAAGTACCAGTACAAGGCCGGCGGTGAAATGCCGAGCTCGTCCGCGACAGCCTTCAGGCTCGTTCCTGCATAGCCGTGGGTGAGGAAAAGTTGCAGGGCGGCATCCATGACTCGGGCCTGGCCGACATCGGCGCGGTGCCCGCGGGCACCTCTTCTGGCCTGCGTGGTGCCGCGATCATCCGTACTGCTGATCGACGTCATACCCGGTCCTCGCATCTCTGGTCTCCCCGCCCAGGCGATCGACACCCTCCGCGGCAACGGGGCCGTCGGAAACATCCCGAGCCTGCATTTAACCGTCGTAAGATTCATACCACACCGCGGCCACCAGCGATTTTCTTTCGGAACTGGACGAGAAGTGGCAGCATCTTCTGTGCGCAATTTATCGATGGGTAAATCAGGATCCTCACGTAGTGCGCGGTCGTGTTCCTGCGGCTACCTCGAGGCGCCCGACCGGGTGCTCGTTCGCGACGCCCTTCGTTCCTACGCTGTCATGGGCGAGGTCGAGTGCCAGCCGCCGGGGTGTCGTTCTCAGGACAGTAGTCCGACCAGGAGGCTGCGCAAGGCATCCTCGAAGAGGTCCCGATCGGTGGGCGCGGGAGTTGCGTCCGCGGAGATCGCCCTGGCCACGTGTGGGTACGCATGGCTGTCGATCGGGGGAAGTGCGGGCTGCGCAGCGAGCTCGCTGCGGGCGAACAACGTTGTGACTCCCGTTGCCATCGCGATCGCCTCAAATTTCGCCCGACTGGAGGCCGTGACTGGTTCGAGCACCTGCAGGCAGTGATCCAGCCACGCCAGGGCTTCGGGACCGAACGCGGGCGATTGCTGGGTGACGTCGAGGAGCCAGGAGTGACGCCGATACAGGTGCAACTGTCGACGGGACATCTCGAGCATGGTGTCCAACCATTGATCATGGCCGGCTGGGTACGGGCGGAGCTCGCACATGACGTGATCCGTCATGAGCGCGAGAAGTTCGTCCCGCGATGCCACGTACCGGTACAGCGAAGCTGCGCCGGTACCCAGCGCTGCGGCAACGGCCCGCATCGACAGGCCGGCCAAACCTTCGCGATCCGTGAGTGTTATTGCAGCTGCGGCGATCTCGTCGCGGCTGTGTGCGGGGACCGGACCTCGTCGACGCCGGGGCGTCTCCCCGGCGGAGGCTCTGCGTTCGTGGGGTCGGGGTTGGTCGCTCACCTCACAATCCTAAACTGCGAACACTGTTTGCTATTGTTCGAGTACGCACCTCAGGAGGCGGCGATGCAAGAGCGGGTTGAACAGGTGGGCGACGTCGTCCTGCATACAGTTGGCGACGGCCCCGCTCTGGTGGTCGTTCATGGCGGCGGGGTGACGATCGATTCCTATCGCCGACTGGCACGCAAACTGTCGGATAGATTCACCGTTCATCTTTATAACCGACGCGGACGCGGAGATGCGCTGCCCCGTTCGGAGCCTTACGACGTTCAGGAGGACGTCGACGACCTGCGAACGGTGCTCGAAAACACGGGTGCGGATGGCGTTATCGGCCACAGCAGCGGTGGATTCATCGCCCTGACGGCTGCCCGGCAACTGCCCATCGTGCGTCTCGCTCTCTACGACGCAGCAGTGTCCGTGAACGGTCTCTTCCCCGCGCAGTGGCTGGAAAGTGCCAGCGCAGCGGCCCGGGACGGCGACATTGCACGTGCGATGGCGATCACCGGGGCCGGCATCAACACCCAGTCGCGGGTGGGCACCCTGCCGCTGGGTGTGCAGATCGCTATGAGCCGACTGTTGTTGCGCACTCCCGTCGGGCGCACCATGGGTGCTTTGTTGCCCATGACGTTGGACGAGTCGCAGACGATCGCACGGGCCGACGGTCCGGCGAGCCGCTGGTCGGCGGTGACTGCGGAGGTTCTGTTGGTGAGGGGGGCGGACGGGCCGCCCTACTACGAACAACTCAACGATGCCCTTGCTGCTGCACTGCCGCGCGGCCGTGCAGCGGCGGTCCGCGGGGGCCATGACGGCATCAACCGCGCCTCGGCCCAGCTGATCCAGACGTTCGCGGCCTTCTTCGGACCTGCGGCGCACGGCCAACACTGAACGTGCGCGCAGGCTCCAGCCAACCCCTCGAGGCGTGTCGGTTGGTGGCCCGGCTCATCGCCCGTAGCCCGAGCTCCGCGGAACCGGCCGCCCCACCAGTAGTTTCCGGCGACCGGCATGCGGGATCAGCCGCGGTGGGCACGCTGGAGAAATGAGCCGGCCCACGGAGGTTCCCAACGAACACCGCCACATCAGGCGGTGACCACCCGTGCCGCATCATTGTCGACGATCGTGCTCATGACACACGTGATGGCGAACTTCTCCGGCAATGTCGAGGTGGCTGTCTCCTCGCGCTGCCCGACAGTACCTACGCCGTCATGGTCGCGGTCGACGATCGGTGCAGGGGTGTGCGTGTTCGGGTGCCGGCCCGCGTGAGACGAATCACAGGACTCGTGGGTGGCCGGCGGTCGGATACCGCTGGTGCACCGGGGTGCCGCGGGCATCGCCGATGCGTGATTGGAGACGATGCCGACGTGGCGGGGCTGCCGAGACGAGCTGGTTCCGGCCCGCCGGGTACCGCGCGAGCGTGCGAGCGAGCGGGCCGCGGTCAAGGGGGAGGGTCCGCGCCCGACGCCGATCAGCAGCGCATGCGCGCCGACGAGTGCCCAGGCGAAATTGGCTGCTGCGCTGGGCCATGCGCCGTACAGGGTCGAGGCGGTGCCGCTGAGCACGCCACCGACGGCATTGACCATGGCGTAGCGGCGGGAGTTGATCGACAACCGGCCGCGATTCGCCAACAGGTACGCCATCAGTGTGCCGATTGTTCCTACCCACCCGAGCACCGCCGCGGTCACGGCTCCTCCTCTCACGTCTTCTCACGATGTACACCGGAAGTATGTGGTGGCCCAGGGGTTCAGGACAAGTGAAATGTTCTGCACCCTGGGTTTAGGATTTGTGAATGGATATCGATCCGCGACGGTTGCGTTACCTGCTGGCGGTGGCGCGGGCGGGTGGGATCCTGGCGGCCGCCGACGAGCTGCACATGACGCCGTCGGCGGTGTCGCAGCAGATAGCGCGGCTCGAACGTGAGACCGGTCAGGTGCTGATGACGCGCACCCCGCAGGGTTCGGTGCTGACGCAGGAGGGAACGCTGCTCGCGGAGGCGGCCCAGGATATCGAGCGGACGCTGGCCGGGGTGCGGTCACG